>DAOUMU010000508.1:0-71742 GCA_034409055.1 Anaerolineae bacterium | reverse complement strand
GGTAGTTCCGAAAAAATAATTGTCCCAACTCCGTGAAACGTGAAGCGTGAAACGTGATGTTTTTACGCCATAAATCCTCACGTTTCACGTTTTACGCTTCACGCCACCGAAAGTTTTGGGATGATTTAAATTTCGGAACTCCCATTAATCTTTACGTATGCCAAAATTAATCTTCTATACCAAGTCGAATTGTCATTTGTGTGAAGAAGCTGACCAGATATTGAGCGAGATAGCCTCTGACATTCCGCTGGAAATTGAGGTAGTCGATATTATTCATGCCGATGATAAAGATATCATCGCCAAATATGCTGATCGTATCCCGGTCATTGCCAGACCTGACCTGGAAACCGAACTCAATTGGCCTTTTACATTTGATGATGTCAGAACTTACCTTGTCCGCTAAATTTATATAACAGGGGATTTTTTCGTAGGCCCCGCATCCCCCATGCGGGGGCCGGGCATAGGGATGCCCTCTCTACGAGAGAGATTTACAGGGGGGATCCTGATTTATGAGGGAACTAACGCGGAATTCTACGACTAATGTTAGCCGAAGTTTGGTGCTGGCAGTTCATCGGCTGATTTTGTGGCTGTCAAAGCATTGGCTGCTTGTGGCCAATACCTTTTTCTTGCTTTATGTCGGTCTGCCTTTTTTAGCCCCCGTTTTACTGGCTTATGGCTATCCTGGCCCGGCCAATACCATTTACACCCTGTATCAGGCCGTCTGTCACCAGTTACCTTCTCGCGCTTATTTTATCGCCGGAGAGCAGGTCGCTCTGTGTCACAGAGATGTGTCCATTTATGCCACCCTTTTGCTGGGCGGAATTCTGTTTAGTTTTGTCCGGCATCGGCTTAAGCCCCCGGCCCTAAGATGGTACGTGTTCTTCATGGTACCCCTTGCCCTGGATGCCGGGATGGCTATGGCCGGTGAATGGTTACAATTTACAACCATGCCCACCCTCTGGATCATCGGACTGGTGGCCATGGGCATTACCAGCGCCATCTTACACAGCCAAAACTATCTAACCTGGCACAGTTATCTCTTTTTCGCCTTTGGGCCGCTGGCTTTAATCTACCTGCAATACTTTGGCCCCCATCAGACGAATTTGTGGCTGCGCACGGTTACCGGCTTCATTTTTGGGGTGGGCACGGTTTGGTTTGCCTATCCTCACCTGGAAACGAGCTTTAATGATATTCGCCAAGAGGTGAGTACCAAGTTAGCCAAAACATAGGCTCAGGCATATACACCTCGATGAGCCGGTGGCAACATCACCGCAATCTGTTGCATCAGCAAAGTGGTCAGTTTTCGCAGCGTTTCCTGTTTGTAGGGCGGTGGTCCGGCCATCGGTTCCAGGTCCAGAGGTTGGCCAATCTCTATTCTGACCTTGTTGATGCGAGGCCAGCTATAGCGGAAATTTTGGGTACCGATAATAGCGACCGGCACCACAGGGACCCGGTGCTCCAGGGCCAATCTTACCGTCCCTGTTTTGCCTCGCTTCAGTTGGGCCTGCCGGCCGCTGCGTGTCCCTTCGGGAAACATGCACAATATCTGGTTAGCCGCTAAAACTCGCCCCGCCTGACGCAGAGCCCAGGCATCATTTTCCCCCCGATTAACCGGAAATGCGCCGAATAGCCGAAACATCCAGCCGAAGGCCGGATTTTTATACAACTCTCTTTTAGCCATAAAATGAGGGTGGCGGGGCAGATGGAGCCCCATATAAATCACGTCAAAAAGACTGATATGATTAGCGGCCAGAATGCAGGGGCCATTCGCCGGGACGTTATCCTGGCCCACACATTCAACATCGGCCAGTAAACCAAAAAATATTCCCCCGACAACTTTTACCAGCTTGGTAAACGTTGTTTCGTACGTGTACCAGGTAACTGTGTCTCGCCAATCTACTTCTTGGGCCGGGCTTGACGAAGTGTCGTTCATCGCGCTTTCCCCCTCAATCTCTCCTCATTGTGTATCATCTCAATAATTCGGGGCGAGGTAGGGGCGAGGCAACTCGAATTGATGGTATCGGAGCAAACAACCTACTCTCCGAGTTGCCTCGCCCCTACTTTCCAGGCATCATTCAGCCCCGGTAATCACTGACAGTACCTGCTCGCTATGCGTTTTAGGCTTGACGTTACGGAAAATTCTCTCTATGCTGCCCTCGGGATCAATTAAAAAGCTCGTCCGCTCGACCCCCCAAAATTTTCTGCCGTACATTGATTTTTCGACCCACACCCCATATTTTTCGGCAACTTCATGAGTTTCGTCGGATAGCAGGATAAAGGGTAGCTTCTCTTTTTCCTTAAATTTGGCTTGACGCTTGACCGAGTCGGGACTGACTCCCATCACCACCACCCCGGCCGCTTCATATTGCGAGAAATCATCACGGATTCCCTGAGCCTGGGTCGTTCAACCACTGGTCATCGCCTTGGGGAAGAAGTAGAGCAGCACTTGTTTCCCCTTAAAATCGGACAATTTTGTCGGTTTGCCTGTATCATTCAGCAGTTCAAAATCAGGCGCAACATCATTCTCGTTTAGCATTTTTCCCTCCAAGATTGAATTTTTTTCCTCTGTCACCAGAGCCAATACCAAAAAAGCGGCCAGATAGCCCAGGTAATTCTCGTTCAAAAATCGAGAGGCATAGAAAAAGGCAAAGAGTAAGGCAACATAGCCGTACAACATCCCGCCCATTGTATTATAACGGTTTTGTCGCCAGAGTAATAATAGGAGCAACGGTGTGGCCACGATTACCTCGGTGATCCAGAAAGGCCAGTAGGCCAACCGATCGGGCACAAGTTGAAAAGCCAGAATAAAATTGCTTAAGCCCCAGCCCCGAATTTGGTAAGTGTGCTCGGCAGTGCCGGCACTCCAGCGCCACACGTCGTCAAACATAGCCTCTGGACTCCAGGCAAACCAGGGACCGACGACCAGGACCATCACCGCAGCCAGGGGCCAGGCCCTTTGCAGCAGCCTTTTAGCCAGCACGAACCAACGTTCCCTGGGCGGTATCAGACCATCGCCCCACTCGTGGCGAAGCAGAAAGAGAAACCAGAACGGAGCCAAAAACCAGGCCGTTGATTTGCTGGTGCAGGCCAGCCCGTAGGCTAATGAGCCAAGCAAAGCCCCCGGCCTTTCTCGCCCGGATTGCTGTCCCCACCGCAGCAGCCATAATCCCAGCACCACCCAGCATAGAACAAAAGAGTCATTCTGGCCAAAAATGATGTCACTGGCCAGGATAGGGTTGAGACCAATGAGCATCACGGCCAGTAACTTTTCCAGCCGGGTCTGAGCCAGAGATTGGGCCAGCAGCAAAGTCAGGGCGAAGAGCAACAGGTAGACAAATCGCTCGTCAAACCAGCCCAGCGTTGCCTGGCTGAGTAAATAAAAGGGGGTTGAAAAGATAAACGTCCACGGCAGGTAGGGATAGTGATACAGAGCGGTGCGGTACTCGATCCCCCACTCGGCCATTGGCGTGTCAAGATAATCTTCGAGGTATGGGTTTTTACCGGCCAGAAAGTATTGGATGGTCTGCTCGGTTTGAATGACACCGCCGTCGTGCGTGTAGGCGGCCGGACCGGTGATATGGCGTAGACCGATGAGTAGGAACGTTTTGCCAAAGATCAGGACGATGATAATGGCGTAAATTAAGCCCAGCTTGAACTGGTAGGCGCGCTGCTCACCCCAAAAATTACTGGCTGCATCGGCCACAAAATAGAGCCCAGTCAGCCCAAAAGCTGTACTGATCAGGATCAGCGTGACCGGATCAGAAAGCCAATCGGCCAGCAAATCCAGGCTGGTCGGAGGCCACCACGCCTCCACCAGGCGGCGCACGTCTGCGTGGCGTTGGGGCAGGACCATATCAGCCAGGGTGTCGATGCGCACCCGGGCGATTATCAGGACAAATAGGATCAGAACGTCAAACGATTTTTTCAACTCACAACCTCAAAATGACCCGGGCGATGTTAAAGTAGATAAAAAGCCCGGTTGCATCAACCAGGGTACTCATCACCGGCCCGGAAACAACCGTGGGGTCTATTTTTAAGCGCGTGGCCAAAAGTGGCAAAAGTGAGCCGGCGCCGGTAGCCCACAGCACAATCCCCAGGACAGAAGCGGCCACAGTCAGGGCCAGGTAAGGATTTCCCACCCAGGCAAGTGCCAGAATGTAGGCGATTATACCCATGCCTAACCCTAAAACAAAGCCAATTCCCAACTCGTGCAGCCAGACTCGCCAGGCATCGCCCCAATCTACGTCGCCGACGGCGATGGCCCGAATGATGGTGGCGGTCGTTTGTGAGCCAGCGTTACCCCCCGTACCAATCAGTAGCGGAATAAAGATGGTCAGGGCTACCAACGCTTGCACCTCGGTCTGAAAGGCGTCCATGACCCAGCCGGTCAACGTCGCCGTGAAAAAAAGGAGCAGCAGCCAGCCAATTCGTTTGCGAGTAATGGTCCAGATGCCTGTATCCAGATAGGCCCTATCCAGAGGTTCCGTACCGGCCATACGCTGAATATCTTCAGAAGCTTCGTCTTGGAGAACGTCGACCAGGTCGTCCACGGTGATAACGCCCAGCAAAAACAAATCTTCATCTACCACCGGCAGAGCCAGCAGGTCATAGCGTAGCATCAGTTCGGCGCAATCCTCCTGATCGGTATCGGCTGTTACATGGATAACGTCCCGGTCCATAAATTCAAGGATAGGGGTCTGAGGGTCGGCCACAATCAGTTGGCGCAAATTGACCACCCCGACCAGCCGCCTCAGGCTGTCTGTAACGAAAAGATAATAGATCGTTTCTTCGTCAGGATGCCAGGCCCTGATGGCTTCGATACTTTGTTTGGCCGTCCAGCGCCGTTGCAAGGCCAGAAAGGCCGAGGTCATCAGGCCCCCGGCACTATCGTCAGGATAAGGAATAAGTTGTTCAACTCTATGGGCAGCAGCCAGCCCGGCCAAAACCGCTTCAGCCTGCACCGGCTCTAAATCGTCCAGCAGGTCCGCCGCCTCGTCCGGTTCCATCTCATCTACAATACGGACCAGGGTGCTAAGCGGTAATTGTACGGCAATTTCGGCTGCCTCTTCGTCGTAAAGCTCCTCAATAATATCGGCCGCGTCGGCCGGATTTATTTGAGGCAGCAGGGCGGTTTGTTCTTCATCGTCCAAATCGGAGAAAATATCAGCCTGGTCGGCCGGACGAAGCCTCTCGATAATGAACGATGCGGTTGAGAGGTCATTTGTTTCCAGCGCTGTACGTATTTGTGATAGCACATCTTCGAGGGTTACCTGCTCCATAGAACACCTCCGGTTTTAGTTCCCCGGAGGCATTAACCAGGAAGCTGCCAACCGGGGATTATTTTTTATTGGTTAGCGTACAAAGTGGGGCATGGGACTGACGTCCCTGACTACTTGGTATAGAACTATCGTCCACAATTACACCCTTTAGTTTGATAGGAAACACCCTTTCAACGTATAATTAGTTCCGTGGAGGCATTGTAAAAGAGGGTGGCAACTTTGTCAAGGACGAATTCAAGGAATAAGCAGCCACTTTTTATTTCACACTTTGATCCAGAAAGAGCACTGATATGGATAACAAAATTATTCTACTTGTTGAAGATAACCCCGATGATGAGATACTGACTTTACGCGCGCTTAGGAAGAACAACGTCCTGAACCAGATTGTTGTCGCTCATGATGGAGTTGAAGCCTTGGATTATCTATTCGCTACCGGAGCATATGCTGGTCGTGACACGAGCGTGATGCCCCAGGTTATTCTGCTGGATTTGAAGCTGCCGAAAGTAGATGGCCTGGAACTGCTGCGACGCCTGCGGGCGGACGATTCGACCAGGCTCATCCCCGTGGTCGTTCTCACCTCGTCCGATGAGGAGCGAGACCTGGTTGAAAGCTACAAATTGGGGGCCAATAGTTACATTCGTAAACCGGTAGATTTTATCCAATTCACCGAAGCCATACGGCAACTAAATTTGTATTGGCTGGTCTTAAATCAAGCCCCACCAAACCAGTGGAGAAATAGATGAGTAAACCACTACACCTGTTGATCATCGAGGACTCGGAAAACGACGCCCTGTTGTTGGTGCATGAACTGCGGCGTGGCGGTTATGACCCCATCTTTGAACGGGTCGATACAGTCGCCGCTATGAAGGCCGCGCTCGATCAAAAGTCGTGGCATGTCATCATCGCCGATTACAATATGCCTCATTTTAGCGGGCTGGCCGCCTTGCAACTCCTGCAAGAAACTGGACTTGACCTCCCTTTCATTCTTGTCTCAGGAGCCATTGGCGAAGAGATTGCCGTGGAGGCTATGAAAGCCGGCGCGCATGACTACGTGATGAAGGACAATCTGGCCCGTCTGGTGCCGGCTATTGAACGAGAGTTACGCGAGGCTGAGGTCCGTCGGGAGCGTAAGCAGGCCGAGGCAGAAATCCACCGCCGTAACCGCGAACTGCATTTGCTCAATCGAGTTATCGCCGCTTCTGCCGTCAGTTTCGAACCAGAAGCCATTTTAACAACGGTCTGCCGCGAATTGGCTCTGGCCTTTGAGATACCTCGTGCCGCCGCTGCTCTGATAAATAAGGAACAAACGGCCACAGTGATTGTGGCCGAGTATCTGGCCGAGGGCCAGTCGTCGGCGCTAAACTATGTCTCCTCCCTGGTAGACAATCCCGCTTACCAATATCTGCTCAAGCACAAAGAGCCCCTTGTCGCCGGTGAAGTCCAGAGTGATCCGCGTCTGGCTTCAATTCACCACCTGTTGCGCCAACTGAACATCGTCTCCTTGCTCCTCCTGCCCCTCATTATTGAGGAAGAGATAGTCGGTAGCCTGAGCCTGGGAGCCATTGATTCGCGCCATTTCTCCGCCGAAGAAATCAGCCTGGCCAGGAGCGTAGCCGATCAAGTGGCCGGAGCACTGGCCCGGGCTCAACTTAGCAAAGAACACCGCTGGTTGAGCGCAGCCATCGAACAAGCCGCCGAGAGCGTGGTCATCACCAATACCGGGGGCACTATTCTTTACGTTAATCCCGCCTTTGAACGCCTGACCGGTTACAGCTATGCTGAAGTCGTTGGTCAGAATTTGCCCATTTTCCAGGATAGTGAACAACAGGATCCTGCTTTTTATCAAAAAATGTGGACCACGATCAGCACCGGACAGGTATGGCACGAGCGTTTCGCCAATAAAAAGAAAGACGGAACCGTCTATATGGCCGATACGACCATCACCCCCCTGCGTGACGAGAGGGGTACGATCATAAATTACGTTAGCGTCCAGCGGGACGTGACCCGCGAGTTGCAACTGGAACAGCAATATCGCCAGGCCCAAAGGATGGAAGCTGTTGGCCGGCTGGCCGCAGGTATTGCCCACGACTTCAACAATTTACTAACAGCGATCAATGGCTTCGCCGACTTGCTCAAAGTTGAACTATCATCGGACGACCCCTTGCAAGAACTGGTCGACAAGATCCTCCGTTCAGGCCGGCGCGCCGCCGACCTGGTCCGTCAATTGCTGGCCTTCAGTCGTAAGCAAGTCATCACCCCCCGGCTGTTAGACCTTAACGTCGTGGTCACCGATATGAATAAGATGCTGCGGCGTATCATTGGTGAACACATTGAGTTGGAGATCGTTCTGACTCCGGATCTGTGGTCGGTCAAAGCGGATCCGGCCCAAATGGAACAAGTCATCGTCAACTTGGCCGTCAATGCCCGCGATGCCATGCCCGATGGCGGTCGATTGACCATCAAAACGGCCAACGTAATTTTGGGCACCGATCATTTGGACGCGCAGCCCGGCCAGTACGTGCTGTTAACCGTTAGCGACACGGGCATCGGCATGAGTGAGGACATACAGGCCCGCCTCTTCGAGCCATTCTTCACCACCAAAGAACAGGGTAAAGGCACTGGCCTGGGGCTGGCCACCATCTTTGGCATCGTCAAGCAGAGTGAAGGCCACATCTCGGTCGACAGTAAACCGGGGCAAGGCGCAACCTTCAAGGTCTATCTACCACGCGTGGCCGAGGCAACTGCTCCCAAAACCGAACCTGGCCTGACCAGCAGTTTACCCCAGGGGACGGAGACGATTCTCTTGGTGGAAGATGAATCCGCGGTGCGAGAACTGGCTGCACGCGTGCTACAGCAGCAAGGTTACACGGTCCTGGAAGCAGCCAATGGTCAGGAAGCCTTACGTCTAACCCAGGCCCATAACCAAGAAATTCACCTTTTGCTGACTGATGTCATTATGCCCCACATGGACGGCAAACTATTGGCCGACCGGCTAAAGGGCATCCATCCCCAAATTAAAGTCCTGTTCATGTCAGGCTACACGGGCGACACGATTAGCCATCATGGTGTACTGGACTCCGGCGTTATGTTCATTCAAAAGCCCTTCTCACCGGCCACTTTGGCCCGCAAGGTCCGGGACGTACTGGACTTGACGAACGACCAACGACCGGCGACCAACGACGAATGACGAATATAGCTTTTTTTGTAACTGCCTACCCTCATGTCATTCCGAGAGCTTGTCCTGAGCGAAGCCGAAGGAAGCGGAGTACCCAAAGTAAACGACGAGGAATCTCCGAAACTTTGGCCCCAAAAAGGTCTACCCTGTGCCCCTTGGGTACCTGTGCCCCTTGGGTATTTACCAAAACCTTGGGGATTCTTCACCTGTTCAGAATGACATGGCAGGTAATTACAATTTTAATTTTGCTCCACCAGCGCCCACCAGGGCTTGGCCTCCAGGGATAGCGGCACGCCTTTGAGGGCAATCAAATGCGGATCCTCACCCACCAGGCGCATTTTCTCCCAGGTAAAATATTTATCCAACGTTTCTTGGGGATAAACCTGGCTCATCGCCTCATACCAGTTGGCCGCTCCGCCTGTATTTTCAAGTCGTTTCTGGTAGTGCCAATATTCAAAGGCCAAAAAATGCCACGTCCAGCTATACTCCTCGTCGTCATAAGAGGAAATACGTTGCCAGCCGTATTCACGGGCCAGGGCCGACATATCCACATAATAGCCGGATATGTTTGGCTTTTCGATACCGCCCTGGTCCGGGGCAATCTCGGTCCGGGCCCGCCGGCTGTAATTCCAGGGATTAGCGGTCAGCGGGCGACCGCAACCTCCGCTCTGGTCAACGCAACGCAGAAACACCCGCCAATAAGTTTCACCACTGTAATTCTCCCGCACAATTTCGTGAACCGGTTGCCCTGCAAGATGGTAGTCAAACAGGGTATCAACTGCTCGACCGCTTTTGTGCCAGCTTGCATATTGGGTGGTTTCACTATATTGACTGATATCTCGCAGGGCGTCAGATAGTTCAGCCAGAAAGTCGTAGCCCACCTCATCCCGCAGGCGGAAACGCCACGCCTGAAAAGAGTCATCCACCGTATCGGCCAGCCAGGGCGTCCCTACCTTTAGATCATCCAGCCGAACCAAATTGTACGGTTCAACCCCCGCTTCATCGTTTGGCCATATTCGTTCTTCGTACAGGCGAGATGCCCCCCTATCGACCAACGTCGTCACTGCCTGACCGAAATCAATCGCCTCAGCGTGCCAGCTCAAGCGACCCTTTATAGTAACAGTATCGGTCAGTTGTTGGGGTAGTTCATGGGGGGCCTCCCCCTCTCCGGGGGCCGGGGGGGCCTCCGCAGCTTGCAGCATCAAGGTTTCCCCATTCCAACGGTGAAAAACAACAGCCAGCCGGTCACCATTTGGACTCCAAACAGGACCATCGGTCCGGCCTAACCAGGTGACCGGTTCAACCGCTCCCCCTGCACTGGGAGGGACCGCAATATCCAAAGTGAATACCTCGCGGTCGCCTAAATCGTCGCTAACAAAGGCCAATTGGTCACCTGCAGGATGCCATGTCGGCCACGCTTCGGCCGTGGGTGTATCGGTCAGGCGGGTAACCTCGCCGCCGTCTACCTCCAGCAAAAATAAATCCTTATCCCCCTGCCGCCAACTGGTAAAAGCAATGGTCCGACCATCGGGGCTCCAGGCCGGTGCAAAATCACCGGCCAATGAGTCGGCCGTCAGATTGGTAGCCGGACCGTTGCCTGAAGCATCGATAAGCCAGATGTCCAGGTCCCCGGTGTGATAAGACTCATAAGCCACCCGTTCACCATCTGGACTCCAGGTCGGGGCGCCATCGTAATGAGGTGAGTTGGTCAGCCGGCTCTCTTCACCCGTCAGCAGATCCAGTACGTACACATCCCAGTTCTTGTTGCGACGAGAGGCAAAGGCAATTTTGCTGCCATCAGGCGCGTAGGCCGGGTCCGTATCTGCAAAGGCGTCGTTGGTTAATTGGCGCGGGTCAGTACCATCGGGAGCGATGCTGTAGATATCCCATTGCCCGTAGCGATAGGCGGCAAAAGCAATCCGTTCGGCATTGGGATATTTCTCCCCCCTTTGGGAGGCCGGATTCCCCCCCCTTTGGGGGGCCGGGGGGGATGGGGTTTGGCTCTTTACAGGGGTAGCCCCGAAAATAAGCAAGAATAAAGCCAAAAATGACACGAATTTGATTTTTTGTGATAAATTCCCCTTCATCAGTTTGACCCTGTCTCCCATTTCTATTGGGCCAGTTATAGAGAGGAGCCAACACGCCCACGTGCGGCTCTATTTTTTTAGGTCAGAATTGCTTTTAGAAACCATATTATTTGAATTTTCTGGCAGAGATAATAATTTCTCATACAAAAGTTTAGCCACGTATTCGTTACCCTTCTCCGTGTAATGTCCGGCCGCACCGGGATAATCTGCGTCGTTTGGAAAAAACATCTCCTTCACTTCATAACGGGGCAACTTTCTAAATTCATCAACCAGGTCGATAGAGATTATACCCAGTTCCTCTGAGCCAAAGCGAACATATCTCCGCCACCTTTCTGTAACCTCCGGAATTTCGTCATAATCCTTCAAGGTCGGTAAGTATACTAACACTAAGGTGCTGTTTTTCGACTCATTGATATTCCGTAAATCCTCAAAAACTTTTGAAACTACAATTTCTGTACCTCCCTCCTCGAGGGCCCTCCCTCCTTCGGGGGGCTGGGGGGCCCTCCCCCCTTCGGGGGGTCGGGGGGGCGATAGTTTATCATCACCCTTCTCAGCCTCACTCCTATTTTCAGGAGATACACTATTTGAATTCTGAGCACGCATACTATTTAACAATTGTATTGATTTTAACTCACCAATGACAGACCTGTTTCGGACTATCCAATGAATGTAGGCAGGAAATTGAGGCGCCGGAACATTATCAATTATCAGCTTATCATCCTTAACTTTTAACAGGGGTTTACCGTATCCCAAAAACTCTGCAAAGTCTATCCGTTCAAAATCATTGGTAATGAAAGCAAAAAGGTGAATGTTATGCTCCAATTTAAGACCATCCCGCTTGTACCATAGATACGCCTGATCAACTCCATACGCCCCTTGACCCATATTGACAGTTTGCAGGCGGTCATCCATTGAAGCCAATAGTTGACACCAGGAATGATCATTATCTACGCCGTATCCAAATGTAAATGAGTCGCCGGAGCAGATGATTCTTACTTTGCCATCAGGAACATTTACCCTGAAATCTTCATTATTACGAAATCCTTGTGAATTAGTTTTTACGTAGATACCGGGGCCATACATATCCTCAATATATACGTTCGATAGATTAATCCAGCCCAGTTGTTCGTCATATTCTGTATGGATTGTTTCTGCCATAGGTTTAGTTTTAGAAGTGGCCCGAAAAAATAATATGGTACTGGACAGACCTTCAATGAGAAAAAACGTAACAGGCACGACGAACAAACAATAAATGAAAAATATGATCACTCGCCAACCTTTCGGTATTGCTTTTTCCTTTGATCTCATTACCGGTTCTCCTTTGGTACTACAATCATTTCGTCCTGGTTGATCTGCTGGTCATCAGTTGGCCTCTGTGATTTGATTTTAATAAGCTGAGCCATTTCTCCCCCCTCACTTGTCCTGTGGGCCTGTCCTGTGGACCTGTCCTATGGATTGGGAGGCTGGGTTCTCCCCCCTTTGGGGGGCCGGGGGGGAGTTTCGCCCCGAAAACTAGCCGTGGGCCATCGAGCGGCGGAGCAAGACCCAGGCTGCCAAAAAGAGCCCTAACCCGATGGCGGTCAACTGTATTAATAGAGCCAACTCCAGAGGATCACCCCGCAGCATGATGTTCCGTAGCGACAAGATGCCATAGGTAGCGGGCAGAGCCCAGGAGATGACCCGGACGGGCTGCCACAGGGCTTCTAAACTCAAGATGAAGCCGCTGAAAAAGACACTGGTCAATAAGACAATCATTGAATACTGAACCGCCTGAATATCAGTTTTTGACACGAGGGAGATGATAAAACCGACGCCCAGGGAAGTGAAGATGAGGGCAATAATGACCAGGCCAACACTGCTCCACAGGCCCAGCATAGGCACCCCCATCCCATAGACCACCAATACAAGCAGAATCGTGGCCAGGACCCCGCCGAAAATCAGATAACTCAGGTATTTACCCAGCAGAGTTTCAATAGCCAGTAGGGGGGAGACGTAGAACAGTTCCATGGTGCCCAACTGGCGTTCCCGCACCATCGACAGGGCGGCAAACGTCACTGCAAAATGTTGCAGCAGTAACACGATGACGGACGGGGCAAAGTAATGGGACGCGCCGGGCACCACCGTGGCCATACTTTGGGCTTCACTGCGGAAGGGGCTAATCAGTACGATCGGATCAATATCCAAAAACTCCACCAGGCCGCGTTCCAGTTGGGCCAGGTCTGTTTCAATCTCGGCCAGGATTTGTAAACTATCAATATAGTCGTCGGCCGTCTCCTTTAGCTCTGCCAATTCGTTCGTATTTTGGATAATATCGGTTAAAGTGGACGACAGTTGATTATCACTATCTTGGCCGGTCTTGTCGTCACCCAGCTCTTGCCGGATCGCGTCACTCAGCCTGATACTGTTGCCCATAGCCAGTTCCACTTCGTCCACCTGATGATCCAGGTCTTGTAAATGCTCCAGGGCGGCTTCGCTGTCGCACCCCCCCTCATTCCCGGGCTGGGTCAGGGCAGTGGTGCAACGTTCCAGTAACTCACGCAGGCTGGCCGCACTCAGACGGGCCGCTTCCAGTTTTGCCTGGGCCTGCGAGGCGTCCATCTGCCCTTCTGAGGTGATGAAGCGCAACACGCGGCGGTTGACCTCGTCCACGTAGACCCGGCCAAAGACCCGGACATAATCTGATTGAAAAGGGTCGATCTCGTGGTGGTACAACTGAAAGACAGCCTGCTCATTGTTGCGAATGGTCTGGTAAGCATGGGGGGGCATGACCACGATCAAGTCTATCTCGCCCTGGCGCAGGCTTTCCTGGGCCGCTTCTAAATCGTTCGTTACCCCGGCAAAGATCAACTGGGAACCGAGTGAGGCAGCATATTGTTCAACTTTTTCGGCCAGCCCGCTGTCCTCTTCCACCACAAAGGTGGTGCGTAAAGCCCGGGCCTCGTTGCGGTAGCCAAGACCAAAAAAGAGCAAAATGAGAAAAGGACCCAGCACCAGCGTCAGTATGAGCAGAGGCTGACGCATTACCTCGAAAATTTCTTTGAGCAGGAAAGCCGATATACGAATTAAAGCGCGGTTTGGGCCATTTCTCCCCCCTCTGGGGGGCTGGGGGGGCTTTGGGCCATTTCTCCCCCCTTTGGGGGGCTGGGGGGGCTTTGAAGATTTATTCATAGGGCGGTACATCCTTGACCAGCTCAACAAAAACGTCATCAAAGGGGGGTAAGTACTCTTCGATAGACTCAACCGTTACATACTCTTGGTGACACCAATCCAGCAGAGTGGGAATGGCCGTACTGGCCTCATCCACGACCAGGCGGACGCTATTTTCATCCAGGCGCGTAACTTTGCCTTGAACGAAAGGCAGCTTGCGTAAGACCTTCAAGTCCTTATGAGTCAGGCGTTCCCCGGTATGTAAATCAACCACTTCACCGCCGAAGGCCCGGCGACGCAACCCCTCGGGTGTCTCTACCATCAGCAAGTGACCCCGGGCCATCACGCCCACAAAGTCACAATAAGCCGCTTCACCCACGTACTGGGTGGTTACAAACAGGGTACATCCCTGCTGCTGCAATTCTTTGAAATGATCCCAGAATTTGCGGCGCAACACCGGGTCAATGCCGGCCGTTGGCTCGTCGAGAAAGAGTAATTCCGGGCTATGGACCAGAGTGGCCGCCAGGCTCAGGCGCCGCTTCATCCCCCCGGAGAGATTGCGGGCCAGTTTGCGCCTGTGCTCGCTCAGCCCGACAAATTCAAGCAGTTGCTTCAGACGCTCATCACGTTGAAAGCTCATGCCATAAATAGAGGCAGCAAAATTTAGATTTTCCCAAACGCTCAGTTCAGGATAAAGGGCAAACTGCTGCGGCATATAGCCAATTTTTTCACGGGTGTCCGGCTTAAATTGGGCCGGCTCGTGCCCCAGGACAACCGCCCGGCCCTCTGTTGGCTTGTAGAACCCGGTCAACAGGCGCACCGTCGTTGTTTTTCCGGAGCCACTGGGACCGATAAAGCCAAAGATTTTGCCCCGGGGAATCTCAAACGCAACCTCCTCAACGGCCGTCTCATGACCAAATCGCTTGGTCAATCCCTTAGCCCGGATGACAACATCCTCTGTTTCGCTCGATGGGGGTTGGGTTTGGGTCAATACTGTCGAGGAGACCATCAGGAATTACTCCAAATTAGATAAAGTCTGGTTCAGGGAAATTAAACCGGTGCGTAGCCGGCCGATGTATGGGGCCAGCTCTGTCTCGCTGATCTTGATCGATAGGGGGACATTAAAGTCGATCGGGACGGTGGTGGAGATGGGGACGGTTCGGTCGACAGATACGGGAATGGTTAGATTGATGGGCACTTCTAAATCGACCGGAACGGTCACGTCGGTTGGAATACTTAACCCGGTTTGTAATGGATCAATCAGGATGGTGGTTTGGATCTCCTGGCTGATAGGAATGGTGGTCTGGATGGGTACATCCAACGTTTCTTGAAAGGGAATCTCAACCTGAACCGGAAACTCTTGCTGCACTTGGACGTTAAATTCAATGGTTGAGTTCTCAAATGTTTCCAGGTCAGTGATGGCCTGGGATAGGGCCTCGCCCACGATAGGCTCAAAATCCCGAATAGCTGCTTTGACCTGTTGTTGAAAGCTCCACCACTGCCACAATAGCAGCCCATTCAAGGCTAATGATAGCAAAACCAGGATAAAGAGAATAAAGATAATTACTTTGGCTGATCTCGACATAGCTCCTCTCCGCAATTGAGTATCAGTGGATCCAATTTTTGCGGAGTGAGGCACGCCCACGTGCCGAATAACGCCACACGTGGGCGTACTGGTTTATGCCCTCTGGGTGCTCCTCAAATTTGGATCTACTGAGTGTATTTTTTTATCAGTTGTAGGGCAATTTGCTAAATTGCCCCTCCCCGTAGGATAAGTTAGCAACCTGTTTCCAAATATTATGTTTTGCGTCGTTCAGCGCCACAGTTGTGACAAAAATTAGCATCCTCTCGTAAGACGCTGCCACAGCGGTAGCAAAAACCGCCCGGTTGGGGAGCAGCCGTTGCTGGCCTGGCTGACTCAACGGCAGACGCACTCGGTTTCTGTCTGACCTTGCTCTTGACAACAGCCCCTCGTTTTTTACGACGTGCTGGCCTGCGGCCGGAGGAGGGCGTTTCTTGTTTTATCCGTTTAGACCACCACCAGTAGCCACCGGTCCCCAGCAACAAACCGACGCCGGCGCCCACTAACACATAGCCAACCGTCAGGTTGTTAGCCGATGCTTCAGCGGGCGCGGTAATATTGGCCGTGTTCTCTGCGGTGTCGCTCCTGAGACTTTTTACCGACACCTCAGTCGTATTGCGTTTGTAAGTGACCGACAATTCAAAGGTTTCACCGGAAGCCAGCCCGGCCACTTCAATCAAGTTATATTGCAGGCCGTTGCTGCCGACAAAGGTGTTGCTTGCGGCAGGGGTCAGCGAAAAGTCTTCGGCCTGAAAGGGTGCCTGTACTTCAAAGGTGGTCATTTCGATATCATAGGGAGTGGCGAAAGCAAAGGTCAGTTGCCGCGTTTGATCTTGCCGGGTGAGTATCTGGGGGTCGTAATATTCAAATTGGATCTTGGGCGAGGGGCTGGGAAAGGTGAGCAGCAGGTCATCACCTTCGTAACGCATCTCAATCGCCTCTGAACTCACTGCAAACAAGGCCTCATCGCGCTCA
Organism: Anaerolineae bacterium; assembly: GCA_034409055.1. Classification (GTDB taxonomy): domain Bacteria; phylum Chloroflexota; class Anaerolineae; order 4572-78; family J111; genus DAOUMU01. The sequence continues at coordinate 55,497 of DAOUMU010000508.1, read as the reverse complement.
ATAGCCACCGCATGCATACTTTCGATATAACCCGGCAAGCGAAAGGTCAATTGAGCAGGCAGCGGGGTGTCAGGGCTTAATTCAGCCCGATAGATTACCAGTACCTCGGCGCGGTCATATTCCGGCCAGATTTCAACCAGCAAGCTTTTTAATCGAGGCTTGGTAGCTTGAGCCTCAGCCACGGGATAAGGTAACCAGGAGAGGGATATCAGGCATAGAATTATCCAACTCCACCGTAGTAATTTACGTTCCATCAAATCTCTCAAAGTTAAAACTTAAGTCTTTTAATTATAAGTCAACCAAGATGTTTTTCAAAGAAACAATGCTGGCTATTCTGATTATGGTTACCCCCAATATCCCATTGAATCCTGGGCTAGCTGGTGTTATAGTGAGGGTAACTTCAAGGTTGTACTTTAACAAGATGGCCCAATGTTGGTAGTCATGGACAAACGACCACCTGATAATCATCCTTATCCTGACAGATGGCCGGCCAGGGAAGAAAGATATGCCAACAACCCTGACTTAATTGGCGAAATCGTCCATCACCGGCCAGCCAACCTCGTTTCCGGTAAAGTCATTCCAGGTAAAAAGGAAAATGTCTCAACCCACTTACTGATCTGGGGGTTGATTCTCCTACAAATTATGGCCCTGGTGGCCGTCTTGGTTATCCTCACCCCAACCGAGTCCCAGGTGAACAATCAAGATATGGTCGCGGCTCTTGATGTCCGGCCCATGCTTGAAGCACAGCCGGTCGTGCCGGAGCCCCCTCCTCCTGATTATACGCAGGCGCTACAGATTCCCGACGCCGAGTCTATCCTGGCTGAGGAGCCTATCCCTCAGGCTAAACCGGCTTTCCTGAGACTGCGGGGTCTGGAAATCACCCAGGGCATTCAGGTCTTCAACGAGCCGGAGCATCCCCGTTGCCAGCCAGACCCCCATCATCCCGACCATATTTTCTGCAATAACTCAATGCCCCTGGTCGCTGGTCGACACACCTTAGCCCGAGTTTACCTGGCCTGTAACGGTGATTGCCCCCCCACAGAAATTACCGTACGACTGCGGTTGCTGAAAGATGGCCAGGAGCAGCTCAGCCTGACTCGCCAACTACCGGCCGAAACCTTGCAACACGTGAACAGTTTACCCCTGCAAGAGTTACGGCTCAACCTGGCCCATTCGGTTAATTTTGAATTTTTCCCGCCGCCAGCCTGGATGTCGGGCCAGATCACCTTTGAGCTTGAAGCTATGCCCTCGGACGCAGTCGAGGTATCGCCGGCCACCCTGACCCTCAGTAAAAACTTTGCCGTGCGCAAGCCACTGCGGGTGGCTTACCTGCCCATTGAATACCAGGGTTTCAGACCGCCGGAGCCAACTCAGGTTGAGTACTGGTTGTTGCGTATGTATCCTGTACCGGCTGTAGAATATTACCGGCTGCCTATGCCCGATTTGGTCTGGGAGGGCGAGTTGAGTAAAGGGGAAATACTCCGTAAGTTACTTTATACTTACTGGCTCTATGCCCAGTACCACTCGAACGAGACATGGCCGGATCAACTTTTCGGCTGGCTGCCCCCAGAATTTTACAACGGCGGTGCCTCAGATCCCTTTTGGTGTCCCAATTGTGCCGGACTGCACTCCAGTCGGGTTGCTTTTGGCGGTCTGCGTCCGGAACAAGATATTGGCGGGCCACGTATTTTAGTGCACGAAATTGCTCACAACCTGGGAGCGCAGCATGCCTGGTCGCCCACCCAGCGGGAAGATGCCTATTGCTTTAAAGCGGAGGGGGTCGACATTCGGGTCGATCCCGACTGGCCCTATGCTGACACACCCCACATCCAGGAATTTGGTATTGACCTGTACAGCAACCCACCGATTATATATTCTCCCTCTTTTTACGATATGATGGCTTACTGCACCCGTCCCTGGATTTCTCCCTATACCTATCGCAAACTCTTTGACAGTCCTTTTTTGCAGCCCAAGGCCACGGTTACGTTGCCTTTAGCTGACTTTAAACCGCAGGCAGAAATTACCGATGGCGGTACCCTACTGGTGAGTGGAATCATTTACCCTGATGGCACCGTATCCAACCCCGAAGTTATTCGTCTTGAAGGCAGTGCCTTTTATGATCCTGCCGGCGCCTTTAACCCCCCTTTGAAGTTTGCCCTACCGCCCGGTGATGATTATTGCCTCAATGTAGAAGCCGATGACAACACCATCCTGGCTCAACACTGCTTTGATACCGGCTTTTTGGACCTGGAAACCGGCCTGCCCACCGAATCCAGCCCCTTCTTGTTTATATTACCCCGTACCGATTTGAATGACGTGGCCAAAGTCACGATCAGTAGAAATGAGGTGGCTCTGGTTATTGTCACCCCCAGTAACAGCCCGCCCAATGTTAATGTTACTTTCCCCAATGGCAGCGAAACCCTGACCGGTCAACAAACGATCACCTGGGAAGCCAGCGACGCCGATGGTGGCTCTCTGTTACACGATTTGCTTTACAGCCCCGACGGTGGTCAAAGCTGGCTTCCTCTGGCCGTACGCCTGAACCGAACTCATTATACTTTTGATACCAGCCAGATTCCGGCCAGTTATAACGCTCTCATCCGCGTTATCACCACCGACGGCTTCCACACCAGCCTTGACGAATCCGATGCCCCCTTTACGATTGAGCCACCGCTTGAAAATAGCTTGGGCCTGCGTGGACCGGCTACTGTGAAACCGGGCCAGACCTTTGAGGTGGCTGTCGTCGCCCACCGGGTCACCGGGCCAGGGTTGTTTGGGGTGCAATTTAAGCTTAACTTTGACCCGGTTCTTTTGCAGCTTGACAGCCTGCGCTTGCATCCCGATTTGAGCCTGGTGGTGGCTGATTCGATAGACAATGATATGGGCCAGGTATCGGTTGTAGCCAGCCGCCAGGGCCAGGTGGCCAATTTAACCGGTGATCTTACCCTGGCCACTTTCACCTTTACGGCCGCCTCGGAAACGGGTGAAGTCTACCTCAATTTGAGCGAAGTTATGGCCGGGGCTCGCGGTGGTCTCCCCCTGACCATCTCGAAAATTCAGACACTTTCCCTCCGTATCGCCGAGTGATCTTTGGTATCCTCTCCAAAAGTAAGGGCGAGGCAAGTCGGATTGGTGGTAGTCGAAACAAACAAGCTATGCTCCGACTTGCCTCGCCCTTACGCTACCCACAAATTTGAAAAGGATACAATCTTTGCTTATTCAAAATCTGTCCCCAAACTGAAATGCACCTTTATGTCATCTGGCAAACTTCTACCAAAAGTGGTAGAATAAAAAATATCTGGACACTAACGGATAATACTATGGCTGTTTATCTTAAAAGTGCATACAGAGACAACCCCGTACTGGTTGGCCTGAGTGACATTCCCTCTTTTTTTCTGCGACCAGTTCGTTTTTTACAAACCTATTGCCAGCCAAACGGATCAATGACTGGATAACAATCAGGAGTTTGTGGGACGTAGTACGCGAACTGCTTACATGTTACACAACAAAGGCTACCACAACGTGGCCGTGCTGCGGGGCGGTATGTTGGCCTGGGAGGCTGCTGGCTTGCTGGATGCTATTGAATAGCTTATTACCTTAGAGAAGGAAAGAAAATGAACGAACACCCCCCCCGCAATTTGGGTCTTGATCTGGTAAGAGTGACCGAAGCGGCTGCACTCAGCGCTGGTCGCTGGATGGGTTTAGGCAAACGAGACGAGGCCGACCATGCCGCCGCCGAAGCTATGTATAAAGCCTTGAATACGCTGGAGATGGACGGTCATATTGTTATTGGTGAAGAAGGAAAACTGGGCACTCACTCTCCTCTGGATAGTGGCCAACAAGTGGGCACCGGGAAGGGGCCGGCGATGGATGTCGTCGTAGACCCGATCGAAGGCAGAAATTTGCTGGCTAAGGGGCGTCCTGACGCCATTGCCGTGGCCGGCGTTGCTCCGCGTGGCTCGATGTGGTCACCTGCCCCGGCCGTCTATATGGAAAAAATTGTGGTAGATTATCAAGCGGCCGAGGCTCTGGTACCGGAATGTATGGACGCTCCGGTAGCCTGGACTCTGGCTCTGGTCGCCCGGGTGAAAAAGAAAGCGGTGCGTGACCTGGTCGTGTTTGTGCTCGACCGGCCTCGCCATGACGATTTAGTGGAAGAAATCCGGACGGCTGGGGCATGCGCTGTACTGCGCTCCGACGGTGACGTGGTCGGGGCGCTTCAAGCGGCCACCCCCAATATTGGCGCAGATATTTTAATGGGCGTGGGTGGTGTGCCAGAAGGGGTTATTGCCGCCTGTGCGGTCAAGGCAATGGGGGGGGCTATGCTGGGACGTCTGGCTCCCCAGAGTGATGAGGAGCGAGCCGCCGTCAAAACCGCCGGGCTTGATACCAGGCAGATACTTACCTGCAATGAATTGGTTTCCAGCAACGAAATTTTCTTCGCTGCCACCGGTATCACCAATGGGTCGCTCCTGGCCGGTGTGCAATATCATGGCAATCAAGCTAAAACCCAATCGCTGGTCATTCGTAGCGAAACGGGGATTCGCCGTATTATTTATACAGAATATGGTCGATTGAGTGAAGTATTGGGGGCTAAAGAATAAAGATGCCTCCAAAAGACTGGCGGTCGATGCTATGAGCGCTTATCTTAAAAAGGTGTACAGAGACAACCCCGTGTTGGCCAGCATAAGTTACATCCCCTTCTATTTTCTGCAGCCAATTCGTTTTTTCAAAACCTATGACCGCAGCAACCTGCAGCCCGATCTGATTGCCGGGCTAACGGTGGCTGTGGTTTTGTTGCCCCAGGCCATTGCTTACGCGCTCATTGCCGAGCTTCCGCCACAAATGGGCCTCTACACAGCCATCATCGCGGCCATTATTGGCGCTCTGTGGGGTTCCTCCAATCACCTGCAAACCGGGCCAACCAATGCCGCCTCGTTGCTGGTTTTGTCTATCTTATTGCCGATTGCCGCTCCTGGCTCGCCGGAGTTTCTGGCCGCAGCAGGGCTAATGGCGGTTATGGTCGGTGTTTTTCGGTTGGCTATGGGGCTAGCTCGCCTGGGTATTTTGGTTAATTTTGTCTCAGACTCGGTCATTGTTGGCTTTACTGCTGGCGCCGGGGTGCTGATCAGCATTAATCAATTACGCCATTTGCTCCGACTGGACTTCCCCAGTTCTCCCGGTCTGATCGATACCGCCCAAAATCTCCTGGTTCATCTGTTAGAAACGCATTGGCCTAGCCTGATCTTGGGGTTGGGGACTATCCTGCTGATTATCTTGCTTCAACGCCTTACCCCTAAATTGCCCGGTCCGCTGATTGGCATAGTAGCGGCCTCTGCTGTTGTGGCGGTGCTCGGCCTGGATCAACAGGGAGTCAAAGTAATCGGTCAACTGCCTCGCAACTTACCGCCTCTAACTCAACTCCCCCTATTTGATTTGGAGCTGATCGGCCAGTTGTCGACAGGGGCTCTGGCTATAGGGGTCATTGGCCTGGTTGAAGCCATGTCGATTGCCCGCTCGATTACCAGCCAAACCGGCCAACGCCTTGAGAGCAATCAGGAGTTTGTTGGACAGGGCCTGGCCAATATTGCCTGCGGCTTCTTATCGGGATATACTGGCTCAGGCTCGTTTACCCGTTCTGCAGTTAATTATAAAGCCGGCGGCCAAACGCCGCTGGCCAGTATTTTTTCTGGTCTCTTTGTGTTAGTGGCGATGATCGTCCTGGCCCCCCTGGCGGCTTACGTGCCTCGCACCGCCCTGGCTGGTGTGCTGATTTTTACCGCATATGGCATGGTTGATCGCCAGGAGATGGTTCGTATCTGGCGGGGTACGCGCGGTGATACGATCATTATGGTAGCCACCTTGCTGGCCACATTACTTCTGCCGCTTCAATTTGCCGTTTTGACTGGTATCTTATTTTCATTCGCTCGTTACATCATGAAAACCAGCATACCCCACGTGTACGCAGTGGCGCCTGATGATACCTTCAGGCATTTTGTTCAACAACAGCCTGACCAAGCCCCATGTCCACAATTGTGCATCATCAAGATTTCAGGAGATTTATATTTTGGCGCAGTCAGTCACGTCGAAGAAGTTATCAACCAGCACCTGACCAAACACCCAGAGCAGCGTTTCTTGCTATTGCGAATGCAGGGCGTAAACCAATGCGACCTTAGCGGTATTCATATGCTCGAAGCTATTGTGCGCCTTTGCCGAGAGCGGGGTGGGGCTCTATTCTTAATGAAGGTGCAAAAACCTGTCTACGACTTTATGCAATCAACCGGCTTTTGTGATCAACTGGGAGCTGACCATTTTCTGGTACAAGACGAGGCCATAGAGTACCTCTTTCGTAAGATCCTTGATCCGGCCGTTTGCATTTATGAATGTAATGAGCGTGTCTTTCGAGAATGTCAAAACTTACCCAAGCGTACCTATCCACTGGATATTCCGCTCCACACGGATATTCCTGCCGATAGTATAGCCAGTATATCGGTCCAGAAACTGCGGCAAAAGTTGCGCAACGGCGATCCTCCTCCCTTGGTCATAGACGTGCGCGAACCGTATGAATTTAAGCGAGGCCATATTCCCCAGGCGCAACTAATGCCACTGCCCAAAATACTGTCAGATACATCAGACCTGCCTGACAATCGTGAAATTGTTCTTGTATGCCGCAGTGGGCGGCGCAGCACCCGAGCGGCTTATATGTTACAAAATAAAGGTTATCACGACATACGCATTCTCCGGGGCGGCATATTGGCCTGGGAGGCCGCGGCATTACTTGAGGCAATTGATTTGTAGGGCCAGTTGGTAACAGATCCTATGTTTGCCAGCAGGGAGGAGACAAGAGGATGAACGAATATCCATCTCGCAATATAGGTCTTGACCTGGTCAGAGTAACCGAAGCCACGGCCCTTAGTGCCGGCCGCTGGTTAGGTTTAGGCAACAGAGAAGCAACCCACCGAGCTGCTACAGCAGCGATGGCTAAAGCTTTGAACACGGTAGATATAGACGGATACATTGTTATTGGGGAAGAGGGCAGATTGGGCGAACACACTCCTTTAGATACCGGCCAAAGGGTGGGTACTGGTTATGGACCGGAGGTAGATGTTGTGGTAGACCCCATTGACGGTACAGCATCGGTGGTACATGGGCATCCGGGGGCAATTTCGGTGGTCAGTGTGGCTCCGCGTGGCTCAATGTGGTCACCCCAACCGGCTGTTTATATGGATAAAATTATCGTAGACCGCGAAGCAGCCAGTGCCCTGGTTCCAGAATGTATGGATGCCCCGGTTGCATGGACCCTGGCCTTGGTAGCCCGGGTCAAAAACAAAGCGGTGCGTGACCTGCAAGTGATTGTATTGGATCGGCCTCGTCATTATGACTTAATTGAAGAAATCCGCACGGCCGGGGCACGGGTTTTGCTACGCTCTGACGGGGATACGGCTGGAGCCCTCATCGCCGTTACGCCTCAGGCCGGGGCAGATATTTTAATGGGGGTGGGAGGAGTACCGGAAGGAGTCACCGCTGCCTGCGCCGTAAAGGCGATGGGGGGAGCTATGCTGGGACGTCTGGCACCCCAGAGTCAAAAAGAGCTGGCGGCGATCAACGCAGCCGGGCTTGATACCCGGCGAATTCTCACTTGTAATGAATTGGTGACCAGTGATCAGATCTTTTTTGCGGCTACGGGGGTTACGCATGGGCCACTGCTGAACGGAGTTCAGTATCATGGCGATAAAGCTAAAACTCAATCCCTGGTTATTCGTGGCCAAACAGGTACCCTTCGTATTATTCACACAGAGTATAATCGGTTAGGTGACGTGTTGGGGGCTAAAGAAGAACAATCAACTTGACGAATATCAGCGAACGTGGTACATTTTATTGACACTTTCTTGGAGTGTTATCTGTTTGGTGTTGATTTACGCTAAAGAGGGGCATCAAAACTGATGTTCCTCTTTCTAAATGCCACGCGATTAAAGTAAATTTATACTATAAAAAAATAGGACAAGTTGCTAACTTGTCAACGGTGCTGGGCAAGTTGCTAACTTGCCCTACATAAATTTTTTATTTTTTGAGGGAGAGGACGTACCATAGCCAAAAAAGTACAAAAAGTTAAAGATTTGCGCAGAGTTAATGAGGACATTACTGCGCCTGAAGTTCGCTTAATTGATGTTGACGGCAAGCAGTTGGGAACGATGAACACTAGCGAAGCGTTGGTTATTGCTCAGGAACGGGGAACGGATTTGGTTGAAGTTGCTCCGAAGGCGAAACCTCCTGTTTGTCGTTTAATGGACTACGGGAAATTTTTATACGAAGCTCAAAAACGGGAGCGAGACGCCCGGAAATCGCAAACTAAAGTAGAAATTAAGGAAATTCGGTTGCGTCCAAAGACGGGTGAGCACGATATCAATTATAGATTGCGCGATGCTCGCAGATTTTTAGAGCGTGGGGCTAAGGTCAAAGTTCGTATTCGCTTTCGAGGACGAGAGGTGACCCATCCCGAGGTGGCCAGGGATTTAATGGATCGCTTAGCCGAGGAGTTGAGCGATGTTGCTATTATTGAAAAGAGGCCAGCTATGGAAGGGATGACCATGTTGATGATATTAGCCCCACAATAATAGTATATTATAACAACAGAGACTTGAAATTCTCTCTGGTCTGTTACCATGACTTTAAAGTTGGATTAGAAGGATTACTTAAAATGCCCAAGATCAAAACGCATAAATCAACCTCGAAACGTTTTAAATACACCGGTTCTGGTAAATTGATGCGTACCAAAATTGGCAAGAGCCATCTACGTCGCAAGAAAGCCAAGCGCGTAAAGCGCCAATTTGATAGGATGTTAGAAGTTACGAGTTCTGGTGACCGCAAACGTGTTCAAAAGCTGGTGCCATACGCCAAGAAAGGCAAGTCGTAGAGGGATATATTATGAGAGTAAAGAGTGGTCCTCAGACGCATCGTAGACATAAAAAAGTACTGGCTATGACCAAAGGCCAGCGTGGTAGTAAGCACCGCTTATTCAAGCGGGCCAATGAAGCGATGATGAAATCTTTGGAGTATGCTTACCGCGACCGTCGCACTCGCAAGCGAGATTTTCGTCGCTTGTGGATTACTCGCATTAATGCTGCTACGCGTCAAAACGATATGAGCTACAGTCAATTTATGTATGGCCTCAAGCAAGCTGGAGTTGAATTGGATCGTAAGGCGCTGGCTGATATTGCGGTGCATGATGCTTCCGCTTTTCGTCATTTGGTTGAAGTAGCCAAAGCAGCCTTGTAAAATTGGGAATAGGAAACAAAAAAGACGGGGAAATGGCCCCGTCTTTTTTGCTTTATGGCGGCAATATGAATTTGGAAACTTACCCTCACGTCCCCATCAATTCAGGATTCAAGCGCACAAACAGCTCCAGCAAAATCATTGTGGTGAACATCCCCAATACCATCAGCAAGGAAATAATGATAGCGATGCCTTGCTCCCTTTTTAGTGGTTCTCGCTCGGGTGCCTGGAAAGGTGGCGCCAACCGATGGTAGAGCCACAAAGAATACCCGGCAACGGGCATGGCCATAGCGCCGGCAATTATAAAGGTCGTATCGCTGATGTCGGGCATAACTTCAGGGAGAATGAGAAACGGAACGGCGATACCATTATAAACCGCGTGCACCACAATAGCCGGCCACAACGAACCGGCCCGAAAAGCTATCCCCCCCAGGACGATACCAACCAGGCTTAACGGAATAGCGCCGCTGAGTTGAGCGTGTTGCAAGCCAAACAAAACACCGGAACCGACTACGCCAACTACAAAACCGTAACGCAGCCAGCCACGCATGATAAATCCTCGAAAAACCGGTTCTTCACACAGAGGCGCCAGAATGACAATAGCGATGAAGTAACCTATCGCATCGAGGGTATCAACTGGCGGGGGAATCTCAGGCGGGGGACCAATGAGAGAGAATAGTTGCTCTATTAAAGTAACCAAGCCCGTTGCCACTGGCCAGCAGGTGATGGCCACTAAAATGCTCAGACCAATGATGAGCCAGTTCGTTTTGTAAAGGTAAAAGGTTTCCTGAAAGGGCAAACGACGGAAAGCAGCCCAGGCCACCACCAACCCCAGGATGAGTAACTCACCGAAAATAAGAAAAGGCGAAAGAATCACTGGCCCCTGGACGGTGGCTTGAACGACGCCGAAGAGTAAATTTAATCCCAGCAAGAGTAATAAAAGGACGAAAACGATGAGTGCGCCTTCCCAGGCATGAGGACGATGCATTTATGGATGGCCAGTTACTGGAGCGTAAGCTCCATCGGTATATTTTACGCGGGGATCCCAGACCATAAAACCACTCCCGCCGGCATCAAAGCAACCTTTAATCTGGGCTTGAATCTCTTCCTTGCCATAAACACGTTTATCGAACCGATAATCGGGAAAATCTTGAATCCAGGGGCGTACGGTGCAGTTGAACTGAGTGACCCGATTTAAGGCTCGCTGGGCACTCTGGTGGACGATTTCATAGGGATGGGCAACAGCAAATTTGTATCCAGGAATACCACTGCCAAAAGTAGAGGGATAAAGCATCGGGCTGAGTACGTCCAGATATTGCCCCATCTGATCAATATCCTGGCCAATCAGGGTATCGTCTTTGCGCCAGCAGGTGTAACCAAAGGTGTCAGCCGCCACCTTTACTCCAAAAGGTTTGAGTTGACCCCGGGCCGCACTCAAAAAGCCGGTAATGGCCGCAATGCGCGTTTCTTTGGTTACTTCTTGTGAGAATTGGGGGACACCTGCCTGACTGGGAGTGGGAAAGCGAACGTAATCAAATTGAATCTCATCAAAGCCCATTTGAGCCGCTTCCACGGCCACCTGAATATTATAATCCCATACCGGCTTGAGGAAAGGATCGGTCCAGCTTAACTGCTCGCGGTCTTGCCATATTTCGGTTGTCCCGTTCGGACTACTTGTTTTTACGGCGTATTCCGGATAGTTTGTGGCCAATGGATTATCCTTGAACGTCACGATTCGGGCAATGGTGTAGACACCCCGGGACTTAAACTGAGCCATAACCTGCTCAAAGTCCCTGGCCGTGGGACGGGCCGCCCCAATCTCATAGGCCAGTGGAATTTGGCTCGGATAGCTGATCCAACCATGATCGCCCTTGACATCAACCACCACTGCATTAAATTCGGTGGTATCCAGTAATTCGAAAATCCGCTGGCGGAATTGAGCATGACCAATGGCAAAGTAACTAACGTAAAGGCCGCGAATGGCGTCCATTGGACCCAGGGGCGGAAAGTTTGGATCGATACCAAAAGTGGGCGGTGGTATTGGCTCCGGTTCTGGCTCCGGGGGTTCACTCACCCCAGGGATGACTAATTGCTGCCCCACTCGAATTAGATTAGGGTCTTCAATATTATTAGTTTCAATTAATTGGCGGATTGTGACCCCGTATCGTTTAGCGATCGCGCTGAGCGTATCACCCCTAACCACGGTATACACAAAAAACTTGTCAGGCTCTGGTTTTGGCGTTGGTGTAGGTTCTGGTTCCGGTTCCGGTTTGGGTAACATATAGCCAGGGATAATTAATTTCTGACCGGGGAAGATGAGATTGGGGTTGACAATGTCATTGGCTTCCACCAACTCTTTGACCGTCACCCCATACCTTCTGGCAATAGAACTGATTGTGTCACCACGCTGCACGGTATAGCGGAAGACCATTTCCTCTGAAACCAATCTGGCTGGTTCTTCTTCCTCCTCGGCGACAGGTTCAACTTCAGCCGGCGCTTCATAAGGGGCCGGGGCAAACGCTTCTATCATAGGTTGGGTGGGGATCGTCGGCTCAGCCTCAAATTCGGCTTCGGTAGCCAGTAACCATTCTGGCTCATCAGGCTCAAGTGTGCTTTCAGCCGCTGCGAGTCGATCATCAACGGTCTCCACTTCCGGAACAGGTTCGGTGGCAATGAGCCACTCCGGTTCCTCAGTCGGCTCAGGTTCCTCGGATGGCCAGGCAGGTTTCTCAGGAGGGAAGACAGGCTCGGCAACCGGTTCAGCTTCGGTCAACCACTCTGGTTCTTCCGGTAGTTCTTCACCAGGCGCTAACTCCTCGGCTAATTCTTCAGGGGCAATAGGCGGCGTAGGGGGAACTGGTTCCTCAGTTAATTCTTCCTCGGGCGCAGTCGGGGGCAGGCTGGGCTCCGGGGCGGGTTCTGGTGGTGGTTGTAATTGAGTTAAGGGACCAGAAGCAGGGTCCCAATTGGCCGGAGGAATGATGAGCGTTTGGCCCGGCTGCAAGTTTTCAGGATCTTCAATGCTGTTGGCTTTCGCTATTCGTTCGTAATGAGTGCCAAACTTTCGAGCCACAGAAAAGAGCGTATCCCCTTCTTTCAGGGTATACTCTTGTGGCCTGGTCTCATCCCGGATCAGATGCTCATAGCCGGTTGGTGGCGCAGCGCCCAACCACACCATAAAGCGAATATATAGTTCGTTAAGAATACCGATAATGCCGCTCATCAGATCACCCCGACTTTAAGGTAAAATACTGATAATGCCGCTCATCAGATAGCCTCGATAAGATGGAAAGAATTTTTTTTTATTATACCACAGATTGTTTAATTAGACATAATTATGTTGAGTAAACAAATAACAGGACCACACCCGTTACGTTGAACGGCCATCGCCCTGTTATGGTTGACTAAAACCAAATTGTCAATAAAAAAATGATCTGGAATATGTTTGGCCGGCAGCCTATCTCCTATTGCTTCGTCTCGCCAACCCTGGCCCGCACAAATTCAGAGAAGACACTGATGAGATCAATGGGCAAGGGGAAGATAATGGTCGAGTTTTTCTCCGTAGCAATTTCGGTCAGGGTTTGCAGGTAGCGCAGTTGTAAAGTGGCCGGCTCGCGGCCGATGACTTGAGCCGCTTCGGCCAACTGCTGGGCGGCGGCAAACTCACCTTCGGCGTGGATAATTTTGGCCCGTTTCTCACGCTCAGCTTCAGCCTGTTTGGCCATGGCCCGTTGCATGGTTTGAGGCAACTCCACGTCTTTGACCTCAACCAGGGAAACCTTGATTCCCCAGGGTTCGGTTTGCTCGTCAATAATCTGCTGTAGCTGCTCGTTGACCTTTTCACGATGAGCCAGTAATTCATCCAATTCACTTTGGCCGATGACGTTACGGAGGGTGGTTTGGGCAATTTGCCAGGTGGCTCGCCGGTAATCCTCAACCTGAATAATGGATTTGCCGGGATCGAGGACGCGGAAATAAACCACGGCATTGACTTTAATGGTCACATTATCGCGCGAAATCGCTTCCTGGGAAGGCACATCCAGGGTCACCGTCCGTAAATCTACTCTAATCATCCGGTCGATAAAGGGAATAATGAAAAATAGGCCCGGCCCTTTGGCTCCAACAAATCGACCCAGCCGGAAGATAACCCCACGTTCGTACTCCTGCACGATCTTGATGGCAGAAAAAAGAAGTATCAATAAAATAACACCAACAAATCCCAGACATGGAACTAAAGTAACTATCGCTTCCATCAAACAACCTCCTTTTATATTAATCTGTACAGGGATAATGTAAATAAGCCTGACTTAATTATAATCCAAGGGAGGAAAAAGACAATTACATAAGGTAAGGTCGGGCTACCAACTAAAACTCGACCTGGAGTAGTTTCAACGGCATACTGAGAAATGCCGTTATATAACGTTGGGTCACTACAGGCGTTTCAAACTGGGGCCAATGGCTGGCCCTGGGAATGATGCGCAGGTCAGCTTGTGGCCATTCGTCGGCCAGGATGCTGGCATCTCGTAAGGGTACAGTATTGTCCTCCATACCCCATATCACCAATGAGGGGGCCTCGATTTGCCCCAATTTGCCCCGCAAGTCACCCTCGCGCATGGCCCAGAAACATTCGGCCCGGACACGGCCCTGTCCGGGCCGACGGGCATCGGCGCGCAGGCGGTAGTAATCTGCTTCCGTAACCCCACTGCGCTCCGAAAATGAGGCCGGCCGCATAAGCTGGTCGGCCGCGCCCAGCATATGCGGCTCCACAACAGACACCAGCCAATCGGTCACCAGGAACCGTTCCAGAATGACAATTGGTGAAACAAACAGGTTGATGAAGAGTGACAAACGTCCACTGATAGTTGGGCACAGCAAGACCATACGTTCGACCAGGTCGGGATGACGTAAAGCCAGGGTCAGGCTGATCATGCCCCCCATCGAATGTCCGACCAGCACCACCGGTCGCTCCGTAATATCACGGATAAGCGCCGCCAACAAGTCAGCATAACCGGCAATCGTTGCTCGTTCCGACCCCGGTGGAGATTTGCCGTAACCGGGCAAATCAACAGCCAGGCAGCGAAACCGCTTGCTTAACATGGGCAACAGCGGTGACATCGCATACCAGGAGCTTGACCAACCGTGGATCAGCAAGGCGACTTGCCGGTTTGGCCGCCCCTCTTCCCGGACATAAATCTCCTGGTTATTGGCGTTGTAGAGGGTCATCTGGTAGGCCATAAGTTGTCTCCAACGAATTGGTTGGTTGGTTGGTTGGTTGGTTAGTTAGTTTAGGAATTTCATTTTCATCAAGCCGGAATCAACCTGCGAATCGCGGTTGGTATATCCTGGTCTGTTTCAATGTGGAAGCGGATGAGTCGACGCTCGTTCTGTTTTAGGGCATTGTAATCCCCCTGGGCCTGGGCAGCGACGAGGGTGGCAAAGCTGTACTTTTCCCCGGGAATTTCGGCATCTTGGGACAGGGTATGAGTAATCTGGATGAAAAGGCCCTTGTTGCCGTCCCCTTTATGCAATTGCCCCGTAGAGTGCAAGAAGCGGGGACCGTAGCCAACAGTGGTTGCGGTCCGCAATCCGTTACGCAGGCGCAGACGCAGCTCATTGAGTGCAGCGTCGGTTTCGGAAGCGTAAGGCAGGTAAGCCATAATCGCTACGTAGTCGCCGGGACGGTAGTTGGTTAGAAAGACTTTCAACGCCTCGGTCACGGTTTCGCCCATCGCCGGACCATAGGCATCGATGTCGTCATAATCCAGGGTGGGGGTATCGGTCGGCAGGTAGCCACTTTGTTCAAACTCAGCCATAAGTTCGCGAGCTTTGACCTTGGCCAATTCCACATTCGGTTGGTCGAAAGGATTAATTTTGAGGACGGCTCCCGCGGCGGCCGTAGCCATTTCCCACCGGAAAAATTCCTGGCCCAGGTCCTCCAACTCATCCATCTCGACGATGATGACCGGGTGACCGGCTGCTTCCAGAATGTCCACCTTGCCATCCAGTTCGACGTTGTCATCGCCCGCCAGGCGCAAGTAAACAAAGAAACGATCATTGTTGTAAAAAGCCGGTTCGCCCATCGTCTCGCCAACCACCGGTAAGATGCCGGTGCCGTGCTTGCCAAGACTCTCGGCGATAAGCTGCTCGACCCACATGCCAAACGCAGCAATCTTGGCTGAAGCAAAGAAGGTGATTTTATCACGACCGGCCAGAGCCAACTCACCCATAGCCGCACCCAGTTGCAGCCCCGGGTTGTGGACGGCGTGGTTACGGCAGGCGTCGGCCATACTGTTGGCCCGGCGCAGCAGCTTGGCCAGGTCAATCCCAATCAGCGCCGCCGGAACCAGGCCAAAATAAGTCAGGGCCGAATAACGCCCGCCCACTTCTGGAGGTGAGGAGAAGACCCGGCGAAACTTTTTCTCTTGGGCCAACTTTTCCAGGCTGGTGCCGGGATCGGTAATGGCCACAAAGTTCTCCCCGGGATTCTCTTTGGCCTGGCCGACCAGGTCATAAAAGTATTTGAAGAAGGACAGGGTTTCCAGGGTGCCACCCGATTTACTGGAAACCAGAAACAACGTTTTGGCCGGATCGGCCAGTTTGGCCCGCACGGCCAGGACCTGGTCGGGATTGGTGCTGTCCAGTACGGCCAGCGGCAGGCCGTTGGCTGCTCCAAAGGTGGTCATGTAAACCTCGGGGGCCAGACTACTGCCCCCCATGCCTAACAAAGCCACTGCCTGAAACCCGGCTTCTTTAATTTCGGTGGCAAAGGCAGCCAGGTTGTCGACTTCAGCCAGCATCTCCTGGCCGATGTTCAGCCAGCCCAGACGATTGGTTAGTTCAGGCGTTTGCGCCGCTTGTTCCGGGTCGGCTATCCAGACCGTCCCATCACGCTCCCAGATCCGGCCAGCGACGTTAGCCGCATCCCAGGCTTTCAAGCGGATCTTTATCGCCTCCTGATAATCACCCATTTCCAGAGTCATTGGGCTGACTTGCCGGGAAACAAGGGCTTCCCGTTTATCTTCCAGGGTTTTTAGTAAATCGACAAAGGATTTGGCAAAAGCGGCCACGCCGTCATCCTGTAATTTACGGGTGGCCTCATCGTAGCTGATGTTGAAGGCTTTGAGACCTTCTAACCGGGCTTCAGCTTCGTCCAGCCCTTCCTCCAGACTGGGCCGAATCTGGCCGTGATCTTTAAGGGCCTCAATGGTGACCGGAGGAGCGGTGTTGACCGTATCAGGGCCGACCAGTTCTTCGACATACAACACATCGCTATAGTTGGGGTTTTTGGTGCTGGTACTGGCCCAGAGCGGACGCTGTACCCTGGCTCCTTTGGCCGCCAGCTTCTGGAAACGTTCGCTACCAAAGATTTCTTTGAACTTTTTGTAAGCCACTTTGGCATTGGCAACGGCCAGCTTGCCCTGCAAATCTTTTGCTTCTGGCTGGCCAACCTCTTCCAGCCATTTATCTAACAAGGTGTCCACCCGGCTGACAAAGAATGAAGCCACCGAAGCGACATGGCTCAGGTCACCTCCGGCAGCATCCCACTTTTCCAGGCCGGCGATGTAAGCATCGGCCACCTCGATGTAGTTTTGTAAAGAGAACATCAGGGTGACATTCACATTAACCCCGGAGCCAATCACCTCGGTGATAGCGGGCAAGCCGGCCGGGGTAGCCGGAATTTTTATCATCAGATTGGGACGGCTCACTGTCTCAAACAGGCGTTTGGCCTCGGCAATCGTCTCTTCAGTATTGTCAGCCAGGGTAGGAGAGACTTCCAGACTGACGTAGCCATTGGCCCCGTTGGTGCGTTCATAAACGGGTTGCAGGACATCGGCCGCACTTTGAATGTCTTCGATGGCCAGGGCCTCATACAGCTCTTTGATGGGCATAGTGGGCTTTTCGGCCACAATCTCTTCAATCTGGGCATCGTAAGCCTGGCTGCCGGCAATCGCTTTTTGGAAAATAGTGGGGTTTGAAGTGACCCCAACCACGTGATCCTCAGCCACCATGCGGGCCAGTTCGCCTTCGGTGATCAGACTGCGCTCGATATTATCATACCACAGGGACTGGCCAAGATCAGCCATTTTTTTCAGGGGACTTTCTGACATTGTCTACCTCCTCGTTTATTGGTCTTTGGAACATGTTTTATTTTGTGTCTGGTTTTGCCAGCAAATCGCGTGTTGCGTGTTGCGAGGTCTTCACCTGTTACACAACGCGCCAGACATCACACGAATTTACGTCTGTCCGTATAGGGGGAGGGCCGCTCCATTGATGGCCGTATCCTCTTGAACTAAAAAGAGCAGGGCCTGGGCAATCGTAGCCGGTTTGACCCATTTACTGAAATCGGCCTGGGGCATACTCTGGCGATTGGCTTCAGTATCAATCGTGCCGGGGAGAATGGCGTTAACGGTAATATTATACTGCTGTACTTCGGCCGCCATCGACTCGGTCAGGCGGAGGACGGCGGCTTTACTGAGGCCATAGGCGCTATAATTGGCCCGGCCACGCAGGGCGTCGCGAGAGGCGGTATTGACAATGCGCCCCCACCTTTGCTCGATCATCGGTTTGACGGCGGCCTGGCTCAGGTTGTAAGCCGTGCGTAAGTTTATGTCTAGCATTTTGTCCAAATCTTCCGCCTTGCTCTGGCTGACCGGCCTGCCGCCGCTAAAGCCGCCGGCCAGATTCAACAGAATGTCAACCCGGCCAAACTGGTCCAGCGTGGCCGCTACCACCGATTCCGCTCCCGCCGGATCAACCAGGTTAGCGGCCACAGGCAAAGTGCGTTCCTGGCCCAATTCGTCGACCAGGGCTTGAACGCCTGCCGAACGGGAGCCAACTAAAACCACGGCTGCGCCGGCCCCATGAAAAACACGACTGACCTCCTGCCCCAAGCCACCAGTGGCCCCGCTGATAATTGTCACTTTTCCCTCTATGCTCATTATTCCTTTCCAATATGATAATTAATCAAACATTTCACAGGGTTCACTCCAGAGTTTAGCCCGAATGACTGTCGTGATGTCCTCATAATGATAATCTACTTCTTCATTGATAGCCTCTACGGCCAACTGTACAATATCATCATCATAAGGTCGCTGTCCTATTTTTGTCATCTGCCGCTTTAAGGTCGCTACTGAGACCTTCAGCCGCTTGGTTCGGGCCGTCTTGCCCTTGAGTAAAGAGATAGCTACGTCGGCCAGCCGAATAGCCAACTCTTGCAGTTGCTTTTCCCCCATCGGGGCCACGGGCTGGGGTGAGTCTTGAAATTCTACATAGATACCATTGGCTATTTGATAGCGGAACCAGGCTTCCCAGGTTTTATCGGCGTTTGTCTTGTAAAATCTGGATGCCGGGATCATCTCATAAATGTCTTCATCATAATCGTACGCTTCTTCGTCGTAATCTTCATCTTGCCCTAGCCTAACTTCTGGGATAGAGTTGATGAAGTTGTACCAGAAAAATCCGACGACAGCCGAAGCAATGATCCCCAGCAGAGAGGCCTCGAACAGAGAAAAAGAAGGTAGAATTAGCCGTAAGAGCCAGCCCACCCCAAGGGCAACACCCAGCACAAGGGCCAGGCTAATCAGAACCACGATTAAAATCAGCAGAAAGACGCCGATGGCAATGATAGCGCGTAACAGGAATCTCATTTTTATGTCAAGGATCCTTTCAATTTCCCGGCCAATTTAATAATGGCTTGAGATAAATCTTCCCCAAATCAGGATGATTGAAGTATACCACAATCTGGCTGACAAGCCTAACAATTGGTTGGTAGTGGGTATATGGTATTAGGGAGGTCCAGAATTTAAATGCTCCCAAAACTGTATCGTCCGCGTGTTACGTGTTACGTCCCTTCGGCTTCGCTCAGGACAGGGTTGCGTGAGGGTTTTCGGCCAAATGCCCAAAAAGCGGGCACAGGTTTAACACGTAGCAGGCCGCCAAGGGCACGCCGCCAGGGGCACGCAAGCGAGCGACACGCAGTACGATTTTGGGGGCATTACCCGCCTGTACCCACAGGGCACAGGTACCCGTACCGGGCACAGGTATTTTTTCGGAACTACCTAATAATGATGGGTAGATAGACCTGCTCATAAGCGGGTTCGACCAGAAGAGACCAGTCAAAAAGTTCGGGCGAACTGGTCGAGGTGGTGGACATATCGACGCGTAGGCTGAGACTGGGATGGAGGGCAGGGTCGATGCCGGTCAGGCTTTGGCCGGGCGTGACATTGGCTTTCAATATCTCGTAATTCTGACCAAGGACACTCACCGCCAGGCTTGTGCCGGCCGGGATATTGGCCGTGTATGAGACGGTCTGCCAGGTTCGAATGGGCATGGTCGGGGTATAGGGCAGGCTAATAGCGGTTCCGGTCACCAGGCCAGTCCCAGAAATAGTGTCCAAGGTTAGCTTTCCCTCAACCGGAATACGCTTAATATTATCCTTCGTGGCCAGCCCGATGCCGGTGGTGAAGCTATCGAGCCAGCGGGGGGTGCTGCCCAGGATGTAGGTGGTAAATTGGGCCGTGGTTTTGTTGAGCCGAGCCTCGCCCAAAACACTTAGCCCCTGGTCCCCGGAATCGAGCCAGCTTTTAGTGGCCACATCCCAGGTCAAGATACGCAGGGTCAGCGGATCTTCCTGACCCAGGAGGCCCTGGTAAATCAAGTTCAACAGCATCGGTCCATCACTATGAGGTGTGGTCACGAAGGTACGAAACGAGTAAGGTAGACCAATGGCTTTTACGCCAAGGGGTAATGTCGTGGGCAAGGCATTGGTGCTCATCACAATGATATAATGCGACGGGTTTAGACTATTTGAATTGAGGGTTAGTTTGGCCCGACCATCATCCGAGGGAATGGTCATCTCGGTCCCGTCAAAATGGTAACGCGTAAAGATGATCGGATTGGTCACCAGGCGATCGCCAGTGGCTAAATCACACACAACTTCAAGGCTGCCTACCTGAGTATCCGTACCGGGAGCGAAGAAGCTATCAAGAAAACCAATGTAAATGTTCTCATCAGGATCATATGCGCCGGCAAAGGGCGTGGGTACGCCCAGAAATTCGGCATTGAAAGTCACTTTCTGACAGATGTTGGAGGTTTCGCCGGTAAAGGCCCATAAGCCTACCCCATCTGGACTGGTGGGACTGGCGTAGAGATGGATGTTCCACGGTAAGTCAGTTTGGGGCGAGACCTGGGAAGGGGGGAGGCCCCCCCAGCCCCCCGAAGGGGGGAGGGCTCTTGAGGTGGGGGGTAGGGTTATGAACATTGCCAAAAAAAGGGCCAGGGTTGGTAAAACGAAGGCAGTGGCAATTAACAGCCACTGACCGGATGATGAGGGTTGAAACTTTGTCCAATTCAACATCTCTATCTCCTCATTATTGTAACTGCCTACCCTTATGTTGTTCCGAGGAGCGCAGTACCCAAAGGGCATAAACGACGAGGAATCTCCGGCAACGAGGACAAATTCAAGGCAAAATAGGAGATTCTTCACTCGCTGCACTCGTCCAGAATGACATGGTAGGTAGTTGCTCATTATTTTTGCTTGACAATGATCGGCAGGTAATGATGCAGTCCTCCCCCAAACAGTTGAACTTGTTGTGAGGTAAGGCCGGTATTGCCCGGTAATTTCTGGATCAA
The DNA here is from genome assembly GCA_034409055.1 of Anaerolineae bacterium. GTDB lineage: Bacteria > Chloroflexota > Anaerolineae > 4572-78 > J111 > DAOUMU01. The sequence continues at coordinate 34,593 of DAOUMU010000508.1, read as the reverse complement.
GTTGTCATCCTTGCAGGCTACCCAAACGCTGCCGGTATAAAGCAAGGCGCTGGGTCCATCACACACCGGAAAATTTACGAACCGGCCGGGAGTGGCTGCTTCAAATCGAGTGACTATGCTGTCACCAATGGTGTTCGGGCTGGAGAGCCAGACGTAAGTGCCATCGTAAGCCACGGCGGCCGGGGCAATAGCGGGCGCCCCTGTTATCCCGGTGGCGGTGTCACTGACGATGGCCCCGTCCACCGTTCGAAGCTGGAGCAGTTTTGTCTCCGGGGGGGCTGGAAAGGCGTCAACGGTATAGCCTATCCAGAAATAGGCGCCGTCATAGACAAAGGAACGAGGGGTGATACCCAGATTATAGGTGCTAACCGGAGCTCCAGCCGGGTTCAGCTTGCGTAGGGATTGGTCTCCTTCGTTGGCTACCCAGAGATGGCTGCCGTCATATAGAATATCTACCGGCCGGCTGCCAACCGGAAAGGTGCCGGTATTGGCTCCGTCCGACTCTCGTAAACGGGTGACATTGTTACTGTCTTTATTGGTCACCCAGATATACAGGCCATCGTAGGTCAGGGCGCTGGGCGCGTCTCCGACCGGGAAGGTGCCCAGCCCGGCGCCATCGGCTGCCCGGAATTTGGAGACACTGTTGTCGCCCTGATGGGCTACCCAGATGTTGGCTCCCACGCTGAGCAGAGCCACGGGTTGATTGCCCAGGCCAAATGAAGCGACCCATTCGTCGGTCGAAGCGAGCATTTTGCTGACCGTATTATCGGCCTGGTTAGCGACCCAAATATAAAGTCCATCGTAGGCCATGGCCACCGGTTCTTGACCGACCAGGTTGATGGTCACCGGAATTTTTTGCACCAGGTCGTCGTCTTCGGCCACCAGCCACATATTGGCCCCATCAAATAGCATGGCCGTGGGCGTTTTAGCGGTGGGCAGGGTGGATAGGAGCGTCCCATCGACGGGCTGGAGGCGGGTGATGGTATTGTCGTCCTGGTTGGCTACCCAGATATTGAGACCGTCAAAGGCGAGGGCATCGGGGAAGCGGCCTGTCTTAAAGGTGCCTAACAGGGCTCCGTCTGAAACTCGCAGCTTGGTGAGGGTGTTACTGCCCCGGTTGGCGACCCAAATATGGTGGCCGTCATAAGTGAGCCAGGTTGGTCTGAAGCCAACGGGGAAAACGCCTGTATTGGCCCCCGTGTTGGCATCAAGGCGGGAGACGGTGTTGCTTAAAAAATTGGCAATCCAAATCTGGCTACCATCGTAAGCCAGGTCAAAAGGAGTATTACCCGTATCGTATGTGCCTAGGTCTGCGCCGGTATCGGGGTCGATTTTACGAATTTTATTGGTCGTTTCAGAGGCTACCCAGAGGGCAGTGCCATCGTAGAGCAGGCTGGTAGGCCAACTGCCGGGCGGACCGGCGGTAAAGGTAGCGAGGGTAGTGCCAGCGGCGATGTTTATTTTCGTTATCGTATTGTCCAGGCGATTGGCGACCCAAATATAACCGCCGCCATAGATAACATCGGCGGGTCCACTGCCCGTGGCAAAGGTGCCCAGGTTGGTGCAATCGGTGGCACTTAGCCTGGTCAGGGTATTGTCAAGTTTATTGGTGACCCAAATATGTGTGCCGTCGGTGGCCAGAGCGCCGGGATTGCCGCCCACCGGACAATCTCGGGTGTCTCGAACGATGGCCGCGCTGCGTTGCGTTTCTCGCAGTTCCTGCTCGGCTTGATCGCGGAGGGCTTCCACGGCCACCCGGGTCGCTTCTGCCTGTTGGGCGGCTTGCTGGGCCTGTTCTTTGTCGCGCTGAGCCTGAGCGGCCTGTTCTTCCGCGTCTCTTTGGGCTCGTTCAGCTTCTCGCCGGGCCCGCTCGGCATCTCGGCGGGCCTGTTCGGCCTCTTGTCGAGCGGCTTCAGCTATGGCCTGGGCCTGCTGGGCGGCAGCGGCTGCGGCCTGGGCCTGGCGGGCGGTTTGTTCGGCCACGGCCTGCTGAGCCTGGGCGGTTTGCCGGGCCTGGATGGCGAGCTGCTCGCTGGCCTGAGCGGTGGCCTGATTGGCCTGGGCGGTCTGCTGGGCGGCGATGGCTTGTTGGCCGGCTGCCTGAGCGGTGGCCTGGCTGGCGAGGGCGACGGCTGCATTTTGTTCGGCCTCGGCCTGGCGAGTTTGGGCGGCATACCTGGCGGCGATGGCGGTTTGTTCGGCCTGGGCGGCCACTTGCCGACCGGCCTCGGCTGTTTGGCGGGCCAGGCTGGCGGTGGCTTCGGCGGCTATGGCTTCAAACTGGGCTGTTTGGGCCACATTGGCGGCCCGCTCGGCGGTGGCTTGCCGGATTGCGGCTGCGTCTGCTTCGTCCCAGGCGGATTGGATGACCGAGGTGGCGGTGACCAGGGCATTGTGGGCAATGCCCAGATTCTCTTGAGTAATGCCCAGGCTGTAGTATAAGAAGAGGGCCAAACAACTGACGAGGAGGGCGAGGCCAAACAGGCCAAATAAAATACGGCGGCGGCGCTGCCGGACATTTTTACTGAGCCGGTAGAGCTTTTCTGCTTCGGGGCTGAAGTGGATTTTTGCGGCCTGGGCCTCGATAATCTTGAGCTTTTCCTCTCCAATACGCAGTTGGGGATTCCGCTGCCAGGCGGCCACCTCCTGGTCGAGCAGTTCCTGAGCGGCCTTGCGGGCGAGCACTTCGGGGTCGAGTTCGATCTGGTCGATCAGGTAGTCGTGGGCTAATTCGTAGGCGACCTCTTCCTGGGGGCCGGTTTCGACTACTCGTAATAGGCGGCTGCTGATTAAATCGTTCAGGACGGGGGGTATTGGAAGGGATGAAGGGTGAAGGCGGAAGGATGAACCGCTGGCCTCCTGAAGGGGGGAGGCTCCGGCGGCCCCCCCGGCCCCCCAGAGGGGGGAGGTCCCGCCGGCCTCCTGAAGGGGGGAGGCCCCGCCGAGCTGCCGGGCCAGTTGGGCCGCGGTTTGGACGTCGCGGGTCCGGTCGGAACGGATGAGGGCTTCCAGAACTTGTTGGGCCTGTTCGCGCCGCTTGATCGGAATCTCGCGGGTGATAACGTCGTGCAAATAGTTACGCAGGATGCCGGCTACACCGCCCAGCCGTTGGAGCATGGCCAGGGTAATGGTGTGCTGTTCTCCGCTTGAACGACTGAAGTCGTTACTACCAAGGGCCCGGTATAAGGCCCAGCAGACGAGTTGGAGTTGGGCGGGCATAATGACTTTTTGGGCCTGAGCCTGTAATTCGTCCAGAATCTGGTCTACCACACCGGGTTCGTAGGTCAGGCCAACCAGGGTGGCCGGGGCAGTGATGGCGCTGGCTGCTTCGGCGCGGGTAAATAGTTTGAGGGGGTATTCGTGGGCAAAGATGTAGGGAAGCCGGTCTCTAAAGTCGCTCAGGTTGGCGAAGTGATCTTTACGCAAGGAGAGGATAAAGCGGACCGGCAGGGTTTCGTCTTCGACGCACTGCCCCAGGTCTTCGATAAATTCTTTTTGGGTTTCTTCGTCAGCCAGGCGGATAAAGAACTCTTCAAACTGGTCGAGCAGAATGTAGACCAGGGTGGATAGGCCCAACAGGCCGGTCAAGCGGGCCAGGAAAGCCCGCAGGGGGAGTTGGGCCAGGTCGGGGGTGCGGGTCAAATCGGGGAGGAGCGTTTGCTTGATGGCGAGGGAGGGGGAGTGACGCCAGGCCCGGACGTAGAGGGGTAGATGGCCCTGGGCGAGCAAGGGGGCGGCCAGGCCTGCTTGCAGGAGGGAGGTTTTACCGGCACCAGACTCGGAGTGGAGGATGGTCAAGCGGGTCCGGCTGCCAGGAGCGAGGCCGGGCAGCAGTTCGGCCCTGGCCTGGTCCCGGCCAAAGAAAAAAGGGGCGTCGGCGAGACGGTAGGGGAGGAGGGATTTGTAGGGTTCGAGGGGGAGGCCCCGCCGGCCCCCCAGAGGGGGGAGGTCTTCGCGGCCCCGCCGGCCCCCCAGAGGGGGGAGGTTCTCGCGGCCCCCCCGGCCCTCCAGAGAGGGGAGGTCCTCCCGGTCCCCCTGGCTCGCCAGAGGGGGGAGGTGAACCTGGATTCGGAGCCTGTCTACATAGTGGGCTACGGCCTGGGCTAAAATTTGGGTTTCGAGCTGGTGGCGCTGTTCGGCTTCTTGGGCTACGCTCAGCACTTGCTGCACAATAACCTGGGCTCCCCGGCCAATGGCGATGTAGCTGCCGTGAATGTCGCCGGTAACGATGAGGTCTCCCTGGATTTTGTTACCGGCGACGAAATCGGCCTGGATTGAGGAGGGATCGGGCCGGTTGGGAGCGGATGGGTCTGTGGGCAATCGGTCTTTTGGGTCTTGGGTCATGATATTCACATTATACCACAAGTGGGTCTATTTTATGCTTTTTCTCCATTTTAGGCGATTGGGTTGGGGATTACTTGAGGATTGGCTGAGATGTAGCTGAGAAATCAACTTTTGGGCCAAAGTTTCGGAGATTCCTCGTCGTTTATGCCCTTTGGGTACTGCGCTTCTCGGAATGACATGAGGGTAGGCAGTTACATTTTAGCTAACAAAGTTTTAGTTGTCTAACTTTGTTTTTTCCGAGTCGTAAGTATCTGTTGGTGTTGGTCAGCGGATGGATAGGGGATTGGCGGGTAGTGGCACGAGGGTAAATGAACTTGATTGGTATTTGGGTTTGGGTAGGGTTGTGAATATGAAGTTCTATTTGATAAGGGGAATGGTAACACTAATGTTCTAAGAGGGTAGATCAAGCTCGATAAAAGTATATTCCGGTTTCCTGATAATGCTGGACATCAGGGGTGATTTGGAGTATTATCGGGAGGCCTGAAAAAAATATAGCGGGAAATCGCTAATACATCAAACCAGAATTTGGCTTGCCAGCGGGGTAAAAAGTAACTTCCACTTGATGTCGCTAGCCAACTCGTAAACCCACAGGGCAGGTGACGTAAAACGTGAAGCGTAATGACTTATCTACAGTTCATTTTTACGTTTTACGCTTTACGTTTTACGTGGTTGGGTGCTTATGGGGTTGTCTTACCGGAAGTTACTTTTTCATTGTCAATTCTGGTTCTATGTAATAAAAAGTTAGCCCGCTTCACATCTCAAATCAACTCGAAGAATGCCGGCCTGATCCTGTCAGGCCCTCTTCATTTTTGGTAGTCCAGCATACGGTATGATGGTATAATGTAGTTAACGATATTTGCCTGACCCTCATATTTTGTTTAGCTACCCGTGATCATCACCGAGGGTGGATAGGATTACGCGGCAGGTTGTAAATAAACGCAGAGTAATTGCTACCCTCATGTCATTCCGAGGAGCACAGTACCCAAAGGGCATAAACGACGAGGAATCTCCGAAACTTTGGCCCAAAAGAGGTCCACTTTACCAAAACCTTGGGGATTCTTCACTTGCTGCGCTCGTTCAGAATGACATGGTAGGTAGTTACAACGCAGAATTGTGGAGGTGCATCGATGAGCCGGGGATCAAAGAAAAAAGCTGTAGAAACCACCCCTTATTCGGAGGAATTGTACCAGGCCCTCTTTGAGCAGGCGGGCGATGGCATTTTTATCGCCGATGCGCAGGGGCGTTTCATCGAGGTTAACTGCCGTGGCTGCGAGATGCTGGGCTACACGCTTGAGGAGATGTTAAACCTCTCCTGGCAGGGCTTGATCCCGGCCGAGGACCTAGCGCATAATCCGCTGTGGCTGGATGACTTGAGGCCCGGTAAAACCGTGCTCCAGGAATGCCATCTGCATTGCAAAGATGGTCGCTTGCTGCCGGTAGAAATCAGCGCGCGGATGCTTTCGGACGGCTACTTGCTGGGGATAGTGCGCGACATCAGCGAGCGCAGGTGGGCGGAGGAGGCACTGCGTGCCAGCGAAGAATGCTTCTCGAAAGTCTTTCGCCTCAGTCCAATAGGGATCGCTATTTTCCGCGCCTCAGACGGGCGTTTTGTTGACGTGAATGACATTTTCGTCAAGACCTCCGGTTACACGCGTGAGGAGATCATCGGCCATACCGCCGCTGAATTGCAGCTCTATGCCAATCCTGAAGAGCGCGAACTGAGCTTACGGGCGCTGAGGGAACGAGGGTTGCTGGAGCCCTTTGAATTCAAGGCCCGCACGAAATCCGGCGAGGTCTGCCTTGGGTTGAGCGCGACGGCGGAGATAACCCTGGGCGAGGAAAAGCATTATCTATCCATGATTCTTGACATTACCGGGCGCAAGCGAGTTCAAAATATTATGCAGGCACGCCTTCGTTTGTTAGAATTTGCCAGTTCGCACTCAATGGATGAATTGCTGACCGCAACATTGGATGAAATCGAAGCCCTAACCGGAAGTACAATCGGTTTTTATCATTTTCTCGAAGCAGATCAAAAAACGCTCTCGTTGCAGAGTTGGTCAACGAATACCCTAAAGAATATGTGCACGGCTGAAGGCAAAGGCAGCCATTATGATATTGCCCAGGCGGGTGTATGGGTGGATTGTGTACATGAACGTCGCCCCGTTATTCACAACGATTATGCTTCTTTGCCTCATTGCAAAGGAATGCCTGAAGGTCATGCGCCGGTCGTTAGAGAAATCGTCGTCCCGATTTTCAGAGGTAACCTGATCAAGGCGATCATTGGCGTTGGTAACAAATCTACTCCCTATAATGAGAGCGACCTCGAGATTGTATCACAATTGGGTGACCTGTCGTGGGATATCACCGAGCGCAAGCGGGCCGAGGAAGCGCTGCGCGAGAGCGAAGAACGCTTCCGAGACCTGTATGAAAACGCGCCGAACGCCTACTTCTCCATTGGAGTGGATGGTCTCATCCGCCAGTGCAACCGGCGTGCAGGAGAACTGCTCGGGTATGCGGTAGAGGAACTGGTGGGACGACCGGTGATGGAGCTTTACGCCGACACGGCGCACGGGAAAGAGACAGCAACACAGGTCCTGCAGCGGTTTCGGGCCGGTGAGACGGTGCGTGATGAGGAATTGCAGATGCAAAAAGCGGACGGCAATCCTGTGTGGGTCAGCCTGACAGTGAACGCCGTCCGAGATGCCGGGGGGCGGGTCGTAGAGAGTCGTTCGATGGCCGTAGACATCACCGAGCGCAAGCAGGCCGAGGAGTTGTTACAACAATCGGAACAAAGAAAGACCATCTTGAACCAGATCGCGAACATTTTTCTCACCGTTCCAGACGACGAGATGTACGCGGAGGTGCTGTCAGTTGTTCTTCAGGTGATGAACAGCGACTTCGGCCTATTTGGGTTCATCGGAGCCAATAATGACCTGGTCATTCCGAGTTTAACCAGAGGAATCTGGGATGAATGTCAGGTGCCCGACAAATCAATCGTCTTTCCGCCGGATACGTGGGGAGATAGTCTCTGGGGGAGAGCGATCAGAGAAAAGAAGGCGTTCTATTCCAATGAACCCTTTCATACCCCAGCGGGCCACATTCACGTTGATAATTTTCTCACGGCACCGATCGTCTTCGGAAACGAGACCATCGGCCTCATCTCCTTTGCCAATAACGAACGGGGCTATACCGAGGAGAACAAAGATTTACTCGAGGACATTGCCAACTATATCTCACCCATCCTTAACGCTAGACTGCAAAGAGACCGGCAGGAGCAAGAGCGCAAGCAGACCGAGAGGGAATTGCAACGGTCCAACGACCTGCTGCGGGCCATCATCGAGGCCGCGCCAACGGCCATCATCGGCCTGGATTTGGATGGAAACGTACAAATAGTGTGGAATCCGGCGGCTGAAAAGATGCTCGGCTGGAGCGCCCAGGAGGCTATGGGCCGCCTGCTGCCCAGCGTGCCGGTGGAAAACCAGGAAGAATTCAGGCGCTTTCGAGAACGGATACGCAGCGGCAAGACCCTGGACGGCGTGGAAGTACGCCGGCAGAAGCGCGACGGCAGTCCCATTGATTACAGTATCTATGCCTCACCCCTGCATGACGCCGAGGGCCAGATCACCGGCAACGTTGCCGTACTGGTGGACATCACCGAGCGCAAGCGGACCGAGGAGGCCCTACGGGAGAGTGAAGAAAAATTTCGCACCGTCATCGAGCAGGCGACGGAAGGCGTGGCGCTTCTCGATGAAGAAGGCAACATTGTCGAGTGGAATCAGGCCAACGAGCGCATCACGGGCTTGAGGCGTGATGAGGTCATCGGGATACCGTTCTGGAATATAGCGCTAAAAACCGCCGCGACCGAACGGCAAACACCCCAGCGACGCGAATTCATCAGGACAGCCGTCCTCGAAGCATTGCAAACGGGCCGGTCCTACCTGTTTGCAGCGCCGATTGAGGCAGAGTTTTACCCACAGTCGGGCCGAGAAAAACATTACATCCACCAGACCATCTTCCCCATCAAAACAGAAAAAGGCTATCGTATTGCCTCTCTGACCCACGACATCACCGAGCGCAAACGGGCAGAAGAAGAAATCCGCCAGCTCAACCAGGAACTCGAACAGCGGGTTGCTGAGCGCACCGCCCAACTGGAAGCAGCGAACAAAGAATTGGAGGCGTTCGCCTACTCGGTCTCGCACGACCTGCGCGCGCCCCTGCGCCACATTGACGGATTTTTGGAACTGCTCCAACAGAGCCTGGCAGCAGCACTCGATGGACGTAGCCAGCACTATATGGACACCATCTCTGACTCGGCCAGGCGCATGGGAATGTTGATTGACGACCTGCTTTCCTTTTCGCGGATGGGGCGTTACGAAATGTCCAAAATGAAAGTCGACCTGGGAGGTCTGGTGCAGGAGGTCATCCGGGAATTGGAGCCGGAAACGCGAAACCGATCCATCCGTTGGCGTATCGCTAATCTGCCCACCGTTACCGGCGACCGGGCGATGTTGCGCCTGGTACTGGTCAATCTGATCTCCAATGCTCTGAAATTCACCCGGGGGCGTGCGCAAGCGGAAATCGAAATCGGCTGCCTGCCGGGCCAGGGCGTAGAAACTGTCGTCTTTGTCCGCGATAACGGCGTAGGTTTTGATATGGCTTACGCCGACAAACTCTTTGGCGTCTTTCAGCGGTTACACCGGGTGGATGAATTTGAAGGCACCGGGATTGGCCTGGCCAATGTGCGCCGGATTATCAATCGGCATGGCGGCCAAGTATGGGCAGAGGGACAAGTCAATCAGGGCGCAACGTTTTACTTTTCGCTGCCGCAAATCATGGAGGATGCATAAACATGTAGACATTGGACTCACTGACGGCAAACAGTTTTGACATGAGGCGAGCCGTCTAGGAGCAAGTTGTACACCTGGAGGAAAGCAAAATGTACCAGCGAATCGCCATCTTAATGATCATAGCCGCAATACTGTCTGGCCTGTTACTGCCGGCTTGTGGCAACGCCTGGCAGTCGAACCAGGAACCCATCAAGCTGGGATGGATTGGCGCGCTCTCGGGCACCAACGCCATCCTGGGTCAGTGGGACACGCACGGCATCGAACTGGTGATTGACGAGGTTAATGCCCTGGGCGGCGTGTGTGACGGGCGCAAGCTGCAACTCGTCAAATATGACGACGCAGCCGATCCGACCAGGTCGGTGGCTCTGGCGCAAAAACTGTCAACCCAGGATCAAGTGCTGCTGGCCTTTGCCACCACCAACAGCAATACGGCCCTGGCCGATTTGCCCGTGTTCACCAAGGCCCAGGTTCCCCAAATGACTCAGGCGTCGAGCGCGGACCTTACCGCCAAGGGCAGCTTTTACATTTTTCGCTACACCAGTGTAGGAGCCGTCTTTGAGTTCACGGTGGTTGACTACCTGGTCAAAAAGGGCCTGAGCAAGTTTGCCATCATCAGCGACTCGTCAACCTACGGCAAGGGTCAGGGGGATTATGAGCAGGCCGCGCTCCGGAAGAATGGCCTGGCAAGCCTGATCCGTGAGACGTACAACATTGATGACACAGATTTCACCCAACAACTCACTCGCATCGTCGGCGCCAACCCGCAAGTGCTGCTGGTGGCCGGGTCGGAGATCGCGGCGGGTCTGATCGCCCGGCAGGCCCGGCAGCTCGGCTTCACCGGCCAGATCGCCGGCGGGCCTGCCCTCGGCACGCCCAAGTTTGTCGAGGTGGCCGGAGATGCGGCCGAGGGGGTTATCTTTTCCAGCCCATACATTGACAACACCATCAATGAGCAGACGCGGGATTTCGCCCGGCGCTACCAAGCCAAATGGGGCTATGAACCGGAACAGCACGGGGCCAAAGGCTACGACGGCGCTATGATAGCCATCGAGGCGATCAAGCGTTCGTGCAACAACCTGACCCGTGAAGAGATCACCAGACAACTGCATGCCACCAAAGACTTTCAGGGCTTGCAGGGCAGATTCTCCTATCAAGACAACGGCGAGGGTATCTCTCAGGCTCAGATCGGCCTTGTCAAGAACGGCCAGTTGACAGTGATCCAGGACTGAGAGCGAGGATGTGATTGATATGCGTGTTTCTGACTATCGTTCGGTTGGGCCGCGGGTAATACCGCCAGGGCGTTTTTTGGTGCGTTCATTCGGACGGTACACCTTGCGCGCCAAACTGGTCATCGCCTTCATGGCTGTTGCCCTGATCCCGCTCAGCCTGTTGTTTTACCTGGACGATCGCTACACGCGAGTCACGCTAACCGACAACGCCAACCAGGCGCTCCTGGCAGCGGCCTCGCAAACGGCGCTCCGTGTGGACTCGTTCATCAACAACAACCTGAACGCCATTGGTACCGAGGCGCAGTTGCCGGATTTCATCAAGTACCTCAACTTGCCACCCGACCGGCGGAAAGGCAGCGCGGAAGAGACCGAGGCCACGTCTGCCTTGTACGCGCTCAGCCGCAAAGATCAGGCAAATATCTCGTCGTATGCGTTGCTGGATCGCCGGGGACTCACCGTGATTGATACGTTTACACCGGATATTGGCGCGGACAGGTCCAATTACGACTATTTTCAGCTCGCGGTCAAGACAGGCGTGCCGTATGCCTCGCCGATCCAGTTTTCAGAGACGGGCGCCGCGTCCATCTACTTTAGCGCCCCGGTGCGCGACACCGCCGCCGGAGAAATCATCGGCGTGCTGTACGCGCGTTATAGCGCGAGCGCCCTGGAACAAATCATTGTCCAGAGCGGCGAGCTGGCCGGCCGGCAGTCCTTCGCCATTTTGCTGGACGAGAACCATGTTCGGCTGGCGCATGGCACTGACCCGGACCTCATTTTCAAAGCGGTGGCGCCACTCGACCCGGCCCGCGCGGCGGAACTGCAAGCCGCCCGGCGCTTACCGCGCCAACCGATCAAGGAACTCGCCACTGACCTACCTGTTTTTGAGCAGGGCCTGCTCAACGCGGACAAACAGCCCTACTTTACGGCCTACCTCGGCGCCACTGACAGTAAACTGAACTCGGCCGCCGTGGCCAGGTTGATGACCCAACCCTGGCTTATAGTCTTTGCCCAGCCTCAGACAGTTTTCCTGGCATCGGTCCAGGCCCAGGGCCGCACGGTGCTGCTGCTGGGTCTGGGGGTTGCCGCGGTAGTGATTGTTGCGGCAACCGGCATGGCCCAACTATTGACCAGGCCTGTCGTCCACCTGACGGCCGTGGCGCGCCAGGTTGCCGAAGGGAACCTTGACGCCAAAGCCCGGGTTGAATCGAACGATGAAATTGGTGTTCTGGCTGAGGCGTTTAACTTGATGACCGGTCGGCTCGTGGAAACCCTGGAAGGATTGCGCGCGAGTGAGGAAAATTATCGGTCGCTCATCGATAAAGTTCAGACGGCCATCGTGCTTCATGACGGCCAGGGCCACATCCTGACCAGCAATCCTTTGGCGCAGCGATTGCTCGGTCTTTCCAAGGATCAACTTCTCGGCAAGGCATTGATCGATCCAGAATGGCATTTTCTGAAGGAAGATGGTTCCGTTATGCCAGTCGCGGAATACCCGGTAAGCCGCGTGCTCGCCTCACGGCAGCCACTCCGGGATTATCTGGCGGGCATCATCCGTCCAGACCGGGATGATGTCACGTGGGCGCTGGTCAATGTCGAGCCGGAATATAACGAGGCGGGGGAAATAGCGCAGGTTATCGTTTCCTTTGTAGACATCACCGAGCGCAAACGGGCGGAGGAGAAAATCCGAAGGCTTAACGAAGAACTCGAACAACGTGTCTTTGAGCGCACCGCGCAACTCGAAGCCGCCATCAAAGAACTCGAAGCCGTTTCCTACACGGTTTCGCATAACTTGCGCGCGCCGCTGCGGCACATCGACGGGTTTCTTGAGTTGCTCCAAAAAAGAACCGCCGCCACACTGGATGAACAAAGCCGGCGCTATATGGCCACCATCTCTGACGCAGCCAGGCATATGGGCTTGTTGATTGACGGGCTGCTCGCCTTTTTGCGCATGGAACGCTGCGAACTCTCCCCTTTGCCGGTGGATCTGAACGCGCTCGTGCAGCAGGTTATTCGCGACTTCGAGCCGGAGACGCAAGGCCGAACCATCAACTGGCGTATCGCCGACCTGCCCACCGTCAACGGCGACCGGGCTATGCTGCGCCAGGTGCTGGTCAATCTTCTCTCCAATGCGCTGAAATTCACCCGCGGGCGTCCGCAAGCGGACATCGAAATTGGCTGCCAGGCGGGCCAAAAAGAGATCACCATCTTCATCCGCGATAACGGGGTGGGGTTTGATATGGCCTATGCCGATAAACTCTTTGGCGTTTTTCAACGCCTGCACCACGCAGATGAATTTGAAGGCACCGGCATTGGCCTGGCCAATGTGCGCCGGATTATCCAGAGGCACGGCGGCAGAGTGTGGGCGGAAGGAAAAGTGGATCAAGGCGCGACGTTTTACTTTGCGCTTCCAAAATAAAATTTTAAGTACCATTCATAACACCGAGAGCATACCAGTAGACTTGTCATCGCCAAGCGAATTGGGAGCTACTCGGTAATCATATCTATTTCAAGGAGGAATATGATGAAAACGCGAATTAGTAGAACATTTTTTGCTATGAGAATGATGTTGGGAGGTGTGGTAGCGAGTCTTGTTTTGATCGGCTGCGCCTCCACCGCGCCGGCCGCTCCGCCAACGCCACCGGCGACAAGTACGCCGGTTCCCGCGCCAACCGAGGCAGCCGGCCAGCCGCCTACCGTTATGTTGCCCTCGCCCACGCCGGCCTCAACTCAACCCGGCCAACAAAAAATCATTACCCTCTGGACTCATAACACACCTGGCGGCGTAGAAGGCGACGTGCTGGCGGCGACCGTAAAAGCTTTTGAACAGGCCCAAGGCGATTATACAATAGAATTAGTGCCGATAGCGCCTGAAAGCTATGCTGACCGGGTTATCGGCAGCGCCCAGTCCGGTAGTTTACCCTGCGTATTGGAATTTGACGGCCCATACCTGTACAACTTTGCCTGGTCAGGCTACCTGCAACCGATTGACCGGTTTGTTTCTGCGGAGCTAAAAGCCGATTTTTTGCCCTCGATTATTGCCCAGGGAACCTTCAACGGACAACTCTATAGCCTGGGGCAGTTTGACTCCGGAATGGTGATCTACGGCAATCGCCGTTATTTGGAGGCGGCAGGAGTCCGTATGCCGACCTTTGAAAAACCGTGGAACCTGGCCGAATTTGAAGAGGCGCTGGAAAAACTGACCGCCCTGCCTGAGGTAGAGCATGCGATTGATATGAAAATCAATTACGGCCGAAGCGAGTTTTATACATACGGGTTTTCCCCCATCCTGCAATCCTTCGGCGGTGATTTGATTGATCGCAGCACCTACCAACAAGCCAGTGGCGTGTTGGATGGGCCACAGTCGGTTGAGGCCATGCAGCACTTTCAAAGTTGGTTCCAAAAGGGCTGGGCCAGTAAATCTACCACTACGGATGACGACTTTTACGGATCTAAAAAAGCGGCCCTCGCCTGGGTGGGAACCTGGATGTACAACCCGCATGCCGAGGGTTTGGGACAAGACCTGGTCCTGCTGCCGATGCCTGATTTTGGAGCTGGACCCAAGACCGCGATGGGTAACTGGAGCTGGGGTATAACCAGCAACTGTCAGGATCCCGCCGGCGCCTGGGCTTTTATCGAGTTCCTGCTCTCCCCGGAAGAAATATTACGGTTGACGGACGCCAGCGGAGGCGTGCCGGCCCGGCGGGCAGCCCTGGCGCAGTCAAAGCTGTATGGTGAAACAGGCCCCTTACACTTGCTTGTGCAACAACTTGAAAGCGAACGGGCCGTTCCCCGCCCGATTACTCCGGCGTATGCCGCAATCTCCAAGGCTTTTGCCGAAGCCGTGGAAAATATTGTTAATGGGGCAGATGTCAAAACGGAGCTAAGCCGGGCGGCGCAGAAAATTGATCAGGATATCAAGGATCACCAGGGCTATCCGATTAAATAAAGCGGCGCGAGTCGCTGGGAGGCTGCGATGAAAGTATCGGGCATCAAATCTAAATTGCTACTTGCCTTTATCACGGTCCTCGTCATCATTACCGGACTGAATGTGGGGCTGGCCATCTACTTGACCAATCAACAGAGCGAGCGGGAGGCATTTACCAGCCTGACCCGGCAAACCGTCTTGTTACAAAATGAGTTACAAGAAACGGTAATTGATCTGCGAGCAATTGCCGAAAAGAATGTTGCCGGAATCGACAACTTGAGCGACCTGGCCACGCTATATGCCCAAACACAACAATTAACGACTTATCCTGAGCAAGCAGCGGAGAATGAACGGGGGCTATTGTTCAACAAAATCATTTCACTGAACCGGCTCCAGGTAGTCCTGCAGACGGCCGATTTCTCCAGCGCCGCCGTTTATATAGACAATGAGTTGAGTCATTACGTGACAACCACCGAGGCAGGCATGAGCGCGATCCGGGGCGATTACAAGCCGCTGCTCAAGACAGGTCAAAATCAAGCCGGGGAGCTGGAATTTGATAATTGGCCCAATTGGGCTGAGGGTGCTCCGTCTCCATTAGTCACTCCCCATATCACGCCGGTGAACCGTCCCACCATCTCTTTTGACTTTACCGCAGAGCAGATGGTGGTTTTACAAATCGTCGTCCCGGTGCAGGCAATTACGCAAACGGTTATGAGAGAAAATATTACTTTAGGTTCTCCCGAAGGGCTTCTGGTTAACGATCTATCCATTGCTAAACCGGAAACGTTGAGCCAGAGCATACCCGGCCAAAACAAACCGGCTATCATCGGGGCCTTCGTGTTTAGGAAAGTCTTTGACCAGGCATTTCTGGAAGAAATTGCCGAAAAAACCGGTTTGCTGCCGGCCCTGTACTCGCCGGATGGAATACACCAAATCCAAATAGTAGACATGAAAATGAACCCGGCGGATCTGGCACAATGGGCGCGAGAGAATCAGGCGGCAATTGACCGGCAGATGCGGCAGCGCACCCTTGAGGCAGATCAGGAGTCTTATTATCAAACCCTGGCGTTGTGGCAGTTTGAGGAAGAACCTCAGCTAATTATCGGCTTTGCTCAGTCGGCGGCAAGCACGTCACAAAAAGTGCGTGAAACGGTCACCGGACTGGTGGGGATAGCCGGCCTGGTGCTGCTGGTAGGCGGGACGTTGGGGTATCTTCTGTTTGATCGGTTGGTCAAACCGATACGGGCGCTCACCACGGCGGTTTCTCGGATTGGTCTGAGCGTTCAGCAGGAAAGCCCGGGCCAGCCCGTGACGCCGATTGCTTCCGATAAGCTGGTTGAGATTAATCTCCGTGCCGGTGATGAAGTGGGGCAACTGACCACAGCTTTTAATGCGATGGTTCGACAACTCCGTCAATCCTTTGAAACGCTGGAACAGCGGGTGGTGGAACGAACCGAAGAGCTACAAATCGCCAAGGATGCCGCCGAAGAGGCCCGGCGGTTGGCCGAAGCGGCCAACCAAGCCAAAAGCGCCTTTTTAGCAAACATGAGCCACGAACTGCGCACCCCGCTCAACGCCATTTTGGGCTATGCCGACATCCTCAAACGGCGCACGGGTTACACCGGCCCCCTGGCCGACGGCCTGGACATCATCCAGCGCAGCGGCGAGCATCTACTGACCCTCATCAACGATGTACTCGACCTGGCTAAAGTGGAAGCCGGCAAGCTGGAACTCAATCCCGCCCCTTTCCATCTGCCCACCTTTCTGCACGAGATTATTGACATCATCCGCGCCCGAGCCGAAGCCAAAGACCTCACCCTTACCTATGAAGCGCTCTCCCCCTTACCCGACACTGTGCAAGCCGATGAGACCCGCCTGCGTCAGGTTTTACTCAATCTGCTGGGTAACGCCGTTAAATTCACTGACGCCGGCCACGTGGCCCTGCGGGTATGGACGCGAAGCGGGGAGTATGAAGTAGGCAGTAGGGAGTATGAAGCAGGGACGCGCAGCGAGGGGGAAAATCAGTCAATTGAACCCCTACTCCCTACTCCTTACTTCTTACTCCATTTTGAGGTGGAGGATACCGGCCCCGGCATCCCGCCCGACCAATTAGCGCGCATCTTTCAGCCCTTTGAACAGGTGAGCGAGGCCGACCGGCGGGCGGAAGGCGCCGGGTTGGGCCTGGCCATCAGCCGGCAGATTATGCAACTGATGGGCAGCCGGCTGCAAGTCAAAAGTGAGCCAGGACACGGCAGCACCTTTTGGTTTGAGGTAGCCCTGCCGGTGACAGAGACGATTGAGCAGGAGCGGCCTCCCGCTGCCCGTGAAATCATCGGTTACGAGGGGGCGCGACGGCGCGTGCTGGTGGTCGACGACAAAGAGTACAACCGCATGCTGCTGGCCGACATGCTGGCGCCCCTGGGCTTTGAAGTGCATACCGCCGAGGATGGACAACAGGCGGTGGCAGCAACGCAAGCGTGGCGGCCCGACGTGATTTTGATGGACCTGGTGATGCCGGTCAAGACCGGCTTCGAGGCAGCCCAAGAGATTCGACAGCAGCCAGAGCTTGAAGGAGTATTCATCATCGCCGTGTCGGCCAGCGTGCTTGAGGCGGATGCAGAAAAGAGCCGAATAGCCGGCTGTGACGCCTTTCTGCCCAAGCCGGTCAAAATGGACAAGCTGTTGGATTTGCTGGAAGCGCGCCTCAAGCTAAGTTGGATCCGCGCCGAGCCAAAGGAGCGGGGCGAAACGGTCGCCGCGCCGCTGATTGCGCCGCCCCAAGAGGACTTGGCAGTGTTGTACGCGTTGGCCCAGTCGGGGCGAATTCTGAATATTCGAGAACAGGCGACCCGCCTGGCGAAGTTGGACGAGGCCTATCGCCCCTTTGTTGACCGGCTGCAAGAACTGGTTAGGGGTTTTGAACTTGACCAAATTGTGGCCTTGGTCGGTCAATTCATCAAGGAGGAATAGCATGAAAAAAACGGGGGATTCTGTTGACGCCCAAAACCACACCATCTTGGTCGTAGACGACAACCCGGCTAATCTGTCGGTGGTGACAGACTATTTGGCGGGTCACGGTTTTCAAATAATGGTCGCCCGGGAGGGTGAAGCGGGGTTGAGTCTGGCTCAACAAGATCGGCCCGACCTGATCTTGTTGGACGTGCGGTTGCCGGGCATAGATGGCTTTGAGACCTGCCGCCGCTTGAAAGCGGATGAACGAACCCGGGAGATACCTGTCATCTTTATGACGATTATGACCCGCGTAGAGGACAAGGTCAAAGGCTTTGAGGTGGGCGGCGTGGATTACATCACCAAGCCCTTTCAGCGCGAAGAGGTGCTGGCCCGCGTCACCACGCATCTGACGCTCTCCCAACTGCGACAGGAATTGCAGGCGGTGAATGCCGGCCTGGAGCAACAAGTCGCGGCGCGCACCACCGAATTACGCGCCGCCAATGCGCAGTTGGAAATCGAGCTTGCCGAACGCAAGCGCGCGGAGGAGGCGCTGCGGCGAAGTGAAACGCTGCTGAATGCAACGCAGCGGCTGGCCAAAATCGGCGGGTGGGACTGGGATGTCGAACGCCAGACCACCTTCTGGACCGAAGAAACCTACCGCATTCATGGCTTCGAGCCACAGGCTTCCGTACCGGGGACATCCGACTATATTGACCGCAGCCTGACCTGTTATGATCCAAACGATCGTCCCATCATTTCCGCGGCGTTTCAGCGCTGCGCGCAACAGGGGGACGGCTATGATCTAGAGTTCCCCTTTACCTCCGCCGATGGCTGTCGGAAATGGATTCGAACCACCGCTGCCGCCGTGCGTGAAGATGGGCGGATTATCAAGGTCGTCGGTACTCTTATGGACATCACCGAGCGCAAGCAGGCGGAAGAAGAAATCCGCCGGCTCAACCAGGAACTCGAACAGCGCGTCCTTGACCGCACGGCCCAACTGGAGGCGACGAATAAAGAATTAGAGGCGTTCGCCTACTCGATCTCGCACGACCTGCGCGCGCCCCTGCGCCACATTGACGGTTTTTTGGAACTGCTGCAAAGGAGAATAGTCGGGGTGCTCGACGAACACAGCCAGCACTATATGACCAGCATCGCCGACTCGGCCAGGCGGATGGGCGCGTTGATTGACGACCTGCTTTCTTTCTCTCGGATGGGGCGTTATGAACTGTCCAAAAGACCGGTTGACCTGGACGCTCTGGTACAGGAGATCATCCGGGAATTTGAGCCGGAAATACAAGGCCGAACCATCCGCTGGCGCATTGCCGACCTGCCCACCGTCACCGGCGACCGGTCTATGTTGCATATTGCGCTGGTCAATCTCATCTCGAATGCCCTCAAATTCACGCAAGGGCGTCCGCAAGTGGACATCGAAATCGGCTGCCAGGCGGGCGAAAAAGAGACTGTCGTCTTTATCCGCGACAACGGGGTAGGCTTTGATATGGCCTACGCCGATAAACTCTTTGGCGTTTTTCAACGCCTGCACCACGCCGACGAATTTGAAGGCACCGGCATTGGTCTGGCCAATGTGCGCCGGATCATCACCCGGCACGGCGGCAGAGTGTGGGCCGAAGGACAGGTTAACCAAGGAGCCACCTTTTACTTTTCATTGCCCCAGACTATTCAAGGAGGATAACTATGGTCACACTTAAACAAATTTTCTGGCAGACATATTTGAACATCATCATTGCCCCAGTGCTCCTGGCGCTGGTGTTCCTTTGCTCCACGCCGCCGCCTGTTCAGTCCCAGGGCAGTGATGGGGAGGCGGTTCCACCGCTGCCCGCCAGGCAAAACCTCAAGTTCACCCATCTCTCCATTGCCGATGGCCTCTCGCACTCTGACGTACGGACAATCGTCCAGGATCAGCAAGGATTCATGTGGTTTGGCACGTGGCTGGGCGGGCTGAATCGCTACGATGGGTACACCTTTAAGGTCTACAAGCACGACCCCCAGGATGAACGCAGCCTCAGCACCAATGCTGTCTGGGCGCTCCACGTTGATCGCAGCGGTGACTTATGGGTGGGAACAGCTGGCGGGGGCGTAGACCGGTATGATCGGGAAACGGATTCCTTTGTTCACTATTGGCATGATGCGGATGATCCCGCCAGCTTGCCTCATGATAATGTTAAGGCCTTTTATGAGGACGAATCCGGCATGCTGTGGGTGGGGACCCTTGGCGGCGGGCTGAGTCGTTTCGATCGGGCCAGCGGCACGTTTTTCACCTACAGGTCTGATCCGAATGACCCCACCAGTTTCGGTGAGGCCTCTGTTTTGTCCATCAGTCCGGACAAAACAACCGGCTTGCTCTGGGTAGGCACACTGGGTGAGGGCGTGAGCGTGCTTGATCGCTCAACCGGCCGCTTTACCCGGTATGCCAACGATCCCAATGATCCTGCCAGTCTGAGCCACAATACCGTGGGGCACATCTTTCAGGATCGGACCGGCAGCCTGTGGCTTTCCACGGAGGGCGGATTGAATCGCTTTGATCCCCACACTCACACGTTTATTCGATATCTCCATGACCCCCAGAATCCTGCCAGCCTGAGCGATGATTTTGTGGTGCAGACGTATGAAGACCAGGCGGGCCGCTTCTGGGTGACAACCAACAATGGCTTGAATCTGATGGATCGCGAGCGCGGGACATTTACCCGATATCTGAATGACCCTAATAATCCCGACAGCCTGAGCAGCAATGTCATCAATGGTAGCGGGTTCTACGAGGATGCCTCCGGCGCACTGTGGATTGGCACACGATCTACCGGGGCCGATCGGTTGGCGGGTGAGGCGGCCAAATTCACCACCTATCGCCACAATCCCCAAAATCCCAACAGCCTGGGCGACAAGGCCGCCACGTCGCTCTTTATCGGTTCCGCGGGCGAGCTGTGGATCGGCACGGAAGGCAGCCTGGATCGTTTTGATGGGCAGACCTTCACCCACTACGTCAACGACCCCCATGATCCCGGCAGCCTCAACACCGGCCCACAGCGGATGGTGGCCCAGGATGCCCATGGGGCGGTGTGGACGGGAACTTACGGCGGCGGCCTGAGCCGCCTTGATGGGGAGCGCTTCACCCATTTTCGCCATGATCCGCAGAATCCCGACAGCTTGGCGATTGACAATATCTCCAATATCGTTCCAGACGCCAAGGGGGGGCTGTGGATTGGGGTACACGGGAAGGGGATCGATTATTTTGACGGGCAGCACTTTACCCATTTCCCCCCGGATCCGGTGAACCCCGCCGGCCTCCTGGATGCTTACGTGTTTCCCGTGCTGCTCGATCAACGTGGTATGCTCTGGATCGTCACCGCTTCTATGGGGCTGGTCCGGTTTGATACGAAGACGCAGCAGTTTACCACCTATCTCCTGGACCCGACCCAACCGGGCAGCCAGGCCGTGAACTGGACGCAGGATATCTATTTCGACGGTGCGGTGATGTGGGTCGCCTCGCCCACCGGGCTGTTCCGTTTCGATCCGGCAGCCAGCGCGTTTACCCATCACTATACCGAAAAGGATGGCCTGGCGAGCAATTCTGTGGTGGGGGTCCTGGGAGACGCGCAGGGCTACGTGTGGCTCAGTACGGTGGCTGGCCTCTCCAGGTTCGATCCTAAGACTGAAACCTTCCGCAACTATAATGTGCTCGATGGACTCCAAAGCAACGAATTCTCCATCGCCTCCCGCGCCAAAGCAACCGATGGGCAACTGTTTTTTGGCGGCGTCAACGGGTTCAATGCCTTCTATCCCGACAGGCTGGTAGATAATCCAACCCCGCCGCCGGTGGTGCTCACCGATTTTGACCTGTTCAACAAACCGGTTGAAATCGGAGGCAAGGAATCGCCGCTCCAACAAGCCATCAATGTCGCGCCAGGCATCACCCTCCGCTACGACCAATCGGTCTTTCGCTTTCAGTTCGCGGCGCTGAACTACACCGTCCCGCAGAAAAACCGCTATGCTTATAAGCTGGAAGGGTTCGATCAAGAGTGGCAGTACACGGACGCCAAGCGTCGTTTTGCCACCTACACCAATCTTGACCCCGGCGACTATACTTTTCGCGTGAAAGCCTCCAATAATGACGGAATCTGGAACGAAGAGGGGGTTTCACTTAGTATTACGATCACGCCGCCCTGGTGGCAAACGTGGTGGTTCAGAAGCCTGGCCGGACTGGCGGTAGTGGGCCTGCTCGCCGCCGGGTATAGTTATCGCGTGAGGAGCCTGCGCCGGCGAACCGAGGAACTTGAGCTGCAAGTCGCCGAACGAACCCACGAACTGCAAATCGCCAAAGAAAAAGCCGAGGTCGCCAACCAGGCCAAAAGCGCCTTCCTGGCCAACATGAGCCACGAACTGCGCACCCCGCTCAACGCCATCTTGGGCTATGCCGACATCCTCAAGCGGCGCAGCGGCTACACCGGCCCCCTGGTCGACGGTCTGGACATTATCCAGCACAGCGGCGAGCACCTGCTCACCCTGATTAACGACGTGCTCGACCTGGCTAAAATCGAGGCCGGCAACCTGGAACTCAATCCCGCCCCCATCCATCTGTCCACGTTTCTGCGCGAGATTATTGGCATCATCCGCGCCCGGGCCGAAGCCAAAGACCTCACCCTGACCTATGAAGCGCTCTCCCCCTTGCCCGCTGCTGTGCTGGCCGACGAAAAGCGCCTGCGCCAGGTGTTGCTCAACCTGCTGGGCAATGCGGTCAAGTTTACCGACGCTGGTCACGTGGCCCTGCGGGTAGAAAGTATGAAGTACGAAGGAGGAGAAAGTAAGGGAAGCGAGCAACCCACTGAATCCTTACTCCGTTTTGAGGTGGAAGACACCGGCCCCGGCATTGCCGCCGACCAATTGGAGCGCATCTTTCAACCCTTTGAACAGGTGAGCGAGGCCGACCGGCAGGCGGAAGGCACCGGGCTGGGCCTGGCCATCAGCCGGCAGATTATGCAACTGATGGGCAGCCAGTTGCAAGTTAAAAGTGAGCCAGGACACGGCAGCACCTTTTGGTTTGAGGTGGCCCTGCCGGTAACAGAGCCTATCGAGCCGGAGCGGCCTCCCGCTGCCCGTGAAATCGTTGGTTACGAGGGGTCACGGCGGCGCGTGCTGGTGGTCGACGACAAAGCGTACAACCGCATGCTGCTGGCCGACATGCTGGCTCCCCTGGGCTTTGAAGTGCATACCGCCGAGGATGGACAACAGGCGGTGGCAACAGCGCAAGCGTGGCGGCCCGACGTGATCTTGATGGACCTGGTGATGCCGGTCAAGACCGGCTTTGAGGCAGTCAAGGAGATTCGACAGCAGCCGGCGTTTGAGGGCGTATTCATCATTGCCGTCTCGGCCAGCGTGCTTGAGGCGGATGCAGAAAAGAGCCGGGTGGCCGGTTGTGATGCCTTTCTGCCCAAGCCGGTCAACATGGACAAACTGTTGGATTTGCTGGAAACGCGCCTCAAACTCACCTGGGTGTATGCTGAACCGAAAGAGCCTGCCGCCGGCGCAGCGCCTTTACTCCCCCCGCCCCCGGAGACGTTGACCGCGTTGTATGAACTGGCCCGGCAGGGAGAGATTTTGGAAATTCAGCAACAGGCGCTGCGCCTCGAAGAGATGGACGCCGCCTATATCCCCTTTGCGCGCAAACTGCAAGCATTGGCCAAAGGTTTTGAAATCGAACAGATCAAGGCTTTTGTAAAGCAATTCCTTGAGGAGAAGCAAGATGATGACGGTTGAGACAAACCCTATAGGCAGCATTGACCCTCAATCCTGCACCCTATTGATTGTGGATGATGAACCGGCCAACCTGGCCACGGTGACAGATTATCTGGCCGGCTATGGTTTTCAGATCAAGGTCGCCCAAACCGGCGAAACCGGGCTTGAACTGGCCCGGCTGGCTCAACCCAACCTGATTTTGTTGGATGTGCGGCTGCCGGGCATAGATGGCTTTGAGACCTGCCGCCGCTTGAAAGCGGACGAGCGGACCCGGGAGATACCTGTCATCTTTATGACGATCGTGACCAAGACGGAAGACAAGGTCAGGGGTTTTGAGGTGGGCGGCGTGGATTACATCACCAAGCCCTTTCAACAGGAGGAGGTTTTGGCGCGGGTCGTCGCGCACCTGCGCCTGCGCGATCTAACCCGACGGCTTGAGGAGGCGAAGGAGAGCCTGGAAAGGCGGGTAGAGGAACGAACGGCGGCGCTCACCCAGGCCAACCAGGAATTGCAGGCAGAGATCGCGGAGCGCAGACGCGTGGAGGCGGCGCTGAAACGCGAACGCGCGTTGATCGCCAACATCATGGACACCAGCCCCGTGGGTATCACCGTGGTCAATCGCGAGGGACAAGTGACGTTTGCCAATTCTCAAGCCGAGCAGGTGTTGGGTTTGAGTAAAGACGAAATCACTCAGCGCACTTACAACGCGCTGGCTTGGCGCATCACGGATTTCGCCAGCGATCCCTTCCCCGATGAAAAACTCCCGTTCCGACAGGTGATGACGACGCAGCAGTCCGTCTATGATGTGCAACATGCAATTGAATGGCCCGATAGGCGTCGTGTTTTCCTTTCTATCAATGGCGCACCACTCTTGAATGAAGCGGGGGAAGTTGAAAGCGTCGTCTTTGCGCTCCAAGACATCACCGAGCGCAAGCGGGCCGAAGAAGAACTGCAAATGAGTGAAAGCCGGCTCAACGAAGCCCAGCGCATCGCCCATATTGGCAGTTGGGAGTTGAACCTGATAAACAACGTTCTTACGTGGTCCGATGAAATTTTTCGGATATTCGAGATTGACCCCGATAAATTTGGCGCCACTTATGAAGCATTTCTGGATACAATTCATCCTGATGACCGGGAAGCCGTCAATTTTGCTTATACTAATTCACTTACAACCAAGACCCCCTATGCCATCGACCATCGCCTCCTTTTTTCTGACGGGCGGATTAAATATGTTCATGAGCAGTGTGAAACTTTCTATGATGGCGATAACCCCATCCGCTCAATAGGAACAGTACAGGACATTACCGAACGCAAGCTGGCAGAGGAAGCACTGCACCGTCTGAATCGCGAACTGCGGGCTATTAGTGACTGTAACCAGGTTCTCATGCGGGCAGAGGATGAGCAGACGTTGCTTAACGACATCTGCTGCATCGTTTGCGACGAGGCCGGTTACCGTATGGTCTGGGTGGGCTATGCCGAGCACGATGAGGCCAAACTCGTGCGTCCGGTTGCCTGGGCCGGGGTGGAAGAGGGGTATCTCGCCGCCGCCAACATCACCTGGGCCGACACGGAACGCGGACGCGGGCCGACCGGCGCCGCCATCCGCACTGGAGAGAGCGCCTGCATCCAAGACTTTACGACTGACCCCAAGGCCGCCCCCTGGCGCGAGGCCGCCTTGCAGCGCGGTTATCGTTCCAGCATCGCACTGCCCCTCAAGGATGAAAACGCCCACACGTTCGGCGCTCTCAATATCTATTCCAGAGAACCCAATGCCTTTACGCCGGACGAAACGCGGCTTATGGAAGAACTGGCCGGCGATTTGGCATTCGGCCTCACCGTCCTGCGCGCCCGCACCGAACTCAAACGGGCGGAACAGGAACGCCTGGCGCATCTTCGATTTTTTGAATATATGGATCAAATCAACCGAGCCATGCAGGGTACAAATGATCTTGAACAGATGATGAGCGATGTGCTTGACCTTGTGCTTTCGATCCTCGAGTGTGACCGGGCGTTTATGATGTATCCCTGTGACCCCGAGGCGGTCACGTGGCGGGTTCCAATGGAACGCAACAAGCCGGAATATCCCGGTGCCCAGGAACTGGGGCTTGAGATGCCGATGGACGCGGACGTTGCGGAGACGCTCCGTCTCCTGCTGGCCGCTGATGGCCCGGTGAAATTCGGTCCGGGGACCCCCTATCCGCTGCCCGCGGATGTGGCGGAACAGTTTGGCTTCAAATGTTGCATATCAATGGCCCTTCACCCCAAGGTAGGCAAGCCCTGGCAATTCGGGCTCCATCAGTGCTCTTACGCCCGTATCTGGACAGCAGAGGAGGAGCGGCTTTTCCAGGAGATTGGCCGGCGTCTGGCGGACGGCCTGAGTACCTTGCTGGCCTATCGTGACCTGCAAGAAAGCGAAAACCGCTACCGGCGCATTACCGAGGGCCTCACCGATTATCAATATTCGGTGCGGGTTGAAGACGGCCGCGCGGTGGAAACAACCCAGAGCCAGGCTTGTGAAACGGTAACAGGGTATACGCCGGAGGAGTTTGCCGCCGATCCCTATCTCTGGTTTCATATGATCGCGCCGGAGGACCGCGAACCGGTCCAGGAACGTATCCAACAGGTTTTGGCGGGGATAGAGATACCCCCCCTCGAGCATCGCCTCATTCGCAAAGATGGCGCGGTGCGCTGGGTGTGCGATACAACCATCCTGCTCAAGGATGCCTCCGGCAAGCTCCTGGGGTACGATGGGGTAATCAAAGACATCACCCAGCGCCGGCAGGCGGAAGAAGAAATCCGCACGCTCAATCAGAAACTGGAACAGCGCGTCCTTGACCGCACGGCCCAACTGGAAGCGGCCAATAAAGAATTGGAGGCGTTTGCCTACTCGGTTTCGCACGACCTGCGCGCGCCCCTGCGCCACATTGACGGCTTTCTGGAACTGCTGCAAGAGAGGCTGGCGGCAAACCTTGATGACCGCAGCCGGCACTATATGGACACCATCTCTGACGCGACCAAACGCATGGGCCAGTTGATTGACGACCTGCTCGCCTTCTCCCGGATGGGACGGAACGAACTGTTCAAAACGGGGGTTGACCTGGGTGTTTTGGTGCAGGAGATCATCCGGGAACTTGCGCCGGAAACGCAGGATCGGGCCATCAACTGGCGTATCGCTCCCCTACCCACCGTCACCGGCGACCGGGCTATGCTGAGCCTGGTGTTGACCAATCTCCTCTCCAATGCTTTGAAATTCACCCGCGGGCGTCCGCAAGTGGACATCGAAATCGGCTGCCAGGCGGGCCAAAAAGAGACCACCTTCTTTGTCCGCGATAACGGCGTGGGGTTTGATATGGCCTACGCCGATAAACTCTTTGGCGTTTTTCAACGGCTGCACCGGGCCGATGAATTTGAAGGCACCGGGATTGGCCTGGCCAATGTGCGCCGGATCATTAACCGGCATGGCGGCAGAGTGTGGGCCGAGGGACAGGAGAACCAGGGCGCGACGTTCTATTTTTCGCTGCCGTGCTACACTCAAGGAGGCTATTGATATTCAGATAATGTTTTTGAGTAGGGGCACGGCCTTGCGCCTGCCCCGTAGGGGGCGACCGCAAGGGTACGCCCCTACCATATTCAAAGGGTTGAGGATGACCCAAAGAAAATTGATTTAAATTCATGAAAGGAGATCCAAAATGAACGACCAAGGACAGGCAATAGACCTGGGCTTCACCCAAGAGGTCCTCCCGGAATGTCATCACTTGTGTTTAATCTATGATAATGAGGAGCAACGTCGAAAAATCGTCTCTGAATATCTGGCAGCCGGCCTGAAGCGGGGAGAATTCGTTCGCTATTTCTCTGACATGACCCCCCCGGAAGAAATCCGCGCCTGGCTCTCCGAGAGCGGAATAGACCTCCCGAAAGCAGAGGCAGATGGATCTTTCGGTATAGTCAAAGCCGAGAACGCCTATTGTCCGAGTGGGCGCTTTGTGCCTCAGGAGGTGCTCGACGGGGTGGCAGCCCGCTACACTATGCTGAAAAAGACGAGCTATAGCGGCTCGCGCGTCACCGGTGAAATGACCTGGGTGTTTAGAGACATTCCCGACTCTGACCGCCTGCTGGAATATGAAGTTGGTCTCAATATGATTACTGAACCTTTCCCCCACATCGGCATGTGCCAATATGACGCCCGTCGTTTTGACGGCGCCACGTTGTTCAAAGTGCTCCAAGTGCACCCTTATATGATTGCACAGGGGCAAATCGTCAGGAATCCGTTTTACATCAGGCCAGAAGAATTTCTGGCAGAGTTGCGCGCCACTTCCTGAGGCGTTGGCGGTCGGGCCGGTCAGGTCTTCGCGAAAACCTGACCGGCCTTGAGCGCAACGCGCGCCGTAAGCTACTATGGAATTGACTAAGTCAGGCAAATAGACAGGGGACAGCGATGGCAGAAGTAGGCCGTGAGCAGAATAATCAGAGCCAGGATTGGCAGCGAGTTGATGCCCGGATTCTGGGCCAGATACTCGCTGCGCAAAACCTCTTGTTTGTTTTGCCTGACGAAGCACGGATTGCGGAGTTTTTTTCTGAGGTATTAGGCGGAGTGCCGGGCGTAACTTCTTGCCTGGTCTGTCTGGGAGATCTGCCGGCACCGGTTGGAGCAGTCGGTGAAGTTTGCCGCGAATGTGTAACTTTACGAAAGAAGAAGGGGGGTATGATGGTGATGCCCCCCAACTTCTCCTGCGGATTGGCGACCAGGCCGGATTGGCGCGTCATCTCCCTGAGCACTACGGAGCATGCCTTTGGTTTTTTTATTCTGCGAATTGATTCGAGTGATGTGTTTGAGCCTTATTGGCCCTTTCTAAACAATCTGGCTAACTATGTGGCGCTTTCTCTGGAAAACAGAATGCAGAAACTTCTTTTGGAGAAGGCTCGTGATGAGCTGGAAGACAGGGTTAAAAAACGTACCGAAGAACTAAAACAGATGAACGAACGCTTCTCCCTGGCCGCCCGCGCCGCCCGCCTGGGTGTTTGGGACTGGGACATCCAGAAAAACGAACTGGTTTGGGATGACAGAATGTATGAACTCTATGGCGTCAAAAGAGAAGACTTTGCCGGCGCCTATGAGGCCTGGCTGCAAGGCGTGCATCCCGACGACCGCGCCTCTAGCGACGAAATCTCGAAACAGGCGCAGTGCGGCGAACGAGAATACGATACCGAGTTCCGCGTGACGTGGCCCGATGGCAGCATCCATTATCTCAAAGCATACGGCCAGTTTGTAAGGAATGCGGCTGGTGAGCCATTGCGTATGATTGGTATCAACTATGACATCACCGAGCGTAAACGCGCCGAAGAAGAAATCCGCCAGCTCAATCAGGAACTGGAACAACGTGTCGCCGACCGTACCGCCCAACTGCAAGCGGCCAACAAAGAACTGGAGGCGTTTGCCTACTCGGTTTCGCACGACCTGCGCGCGCCCCTGCGCCACATTGACGGTTTTTTGGAATTGCTCCAACAAAGCCTGGCCGCGCCGCTCGATGAGCGCAGCCGGCACTATATGACCAATATCGCCGACGCGGCCAGGCGTATGGGTACGTTGATTGACGACCTGCTGGCCTTCTCGCGCATGGGGCGGAATGAAATGTCCACCAGGCCGGTTGATCTGGCCGGTCTGGTGCATGAGATCGTGCAAGAACTTGAACCGGAAACGCAAGGCCGGACTATCCGCTGGCAGATCGCTGATCTGCCCACCGTCACCGGCGACCGGGCCATGCTACGTCAGACGCTGGTCAATCTCCTCTCCAATGCCCTGAAATTCACGCGAGGGTGTACGCTGGCGGACATCGAAATCGGCTGTCTGCCGGGCCGGGGTACCGAGACCATCGTCTTCATCCGTGATAACGGTGTCGGCTTTGATATGAAGTATGCTGACAAACTCTTTGGCGTCTTTCAACGCTTACACCGGGCCGATGAATTTGAAGGCACCGGCATTGGCCTGGCCAATGTGCGCCGCATTATCCAGCGGCATGGCGGTCGCACCTGGGCCGAAGGAAAAATCAACCAGGGGGCCACCTTTTACTTTTCGCTGCCCCACTCTACTCAGGAGATATAACTATGACAACACTCAAACGTATTCTGCTAGTTGAAGATGACCCCAAAGATATTGAGTTGACCCTCACCGCGCTGGGCGAATACAACCTGGCTAACGAGGTTGTGACCGCCCGCGATGGGGTGGAGGCGTTGGATTATCTATACCGCCGAGGAACGTTTGCGGAACGCTCCGAAGGGAAGCCAGTGGTAATTCTGCTTGACCTCAAGCTGCCCAAACTGAATGGTGTCGAGGTTTTGCGGCAACTTAAGGCGGATGAACAAATGCGCCTGATTCCTGTGGTTATATTGACCTCGTCACGTGAATCGCGAGATCTGGAAGAATGTTACCGGCTGGGGGTTAACGCCTACGTGGTGAAGCCGGTTCGCTTTACCGAATTCGTCGAAGCCGTCAAGCAAATTGGAGTCTTTTGGGCGCTGATCAATGAACCACCGCCGGGCAGTGAAAAGATATGATGATCTCAGCGAATGAAAGGAAAGACACAAAATGGAGCAGTTGATCCGTATTTTGCACCTGGAAGATGATCCGGCCGACGCAGAACTCGTTCAGGCCAAGATCGAGTCAGCCGGCCTGACATGCCAGATAACTTGTGTCCAGGCTCGTGATGAATTCGAAGCAGCGCTACGTCAAGGAGGATATGATGTTATCCTTGCTGATTATCAGCTACCGATGTATGATGGCGTGTCTGCGCTGCGGCTGGCGCAAGAGCTATGCCCTGATGTCCCGTTTATCTTTGTTTCCGGAACCATGGGTGAGGACGCGGTGATTGAAGGATTGACTGAAGGCGCAACGGACTACGTGCTCAAGCAGAGGCTATCACGTCTTGCGTCGGCGATTCCCCGCGCGTTACACGAGGCGGAGAACCGGCGAGAGCGTGAGCGGGCCGAGGAAGCGTTGCGCCAGCGTAACCGTGACATGGAACGCCTGACCACTGCCATCGAGCAAGCGGCTGAAACTGTGATAATAACCGATCCTGACGGTAATATTGTCTATGTCAACCCGGCCTTTGAACGCATCACCGGTTACACCTGCGTCGAAGCTATGGGCCAAAACCCGCGCATTCTCAAAAGCGGCCGCCAGGACCTTACCTTTTACCAAAATCTCTGGTCTATCATTTGCGCCGGGCAGGTGTGGTCTGGACGTTTTATCAACAAGAAAAAAGACGGTTCGCTCTACACTGAAGAAGCCACCATATCACCGGTGAAGGATGAGGATGGCGCTATTGTCAACTATGTGGCGGTTAAGCATGATGTGACCCACGAATTGCAATTGGAGGAACAATATCGCCAGGCGCAAAAAATGCAGGCTATCGGCCAATTGACGGCCGGCATTGCTCACGACTTCAACAACCTGCTCACGGCTATCAATGGTTTTGCCGAGTTGGCCCGGCGCGGGTTAGCTGCCGACCACCCTCTTCAGGACTCGTTGGGTAGAATTTTGTATGCAGGCCAGCGCGCGGCCAAGCTGATCAGTCAATTGATGGTCTTTTCGCGCAAACAGGTGATGGAACCGCAAGTATTGAATCTAAACGCGGTGGTGGCCGATATGGATAAGATGTTACGGCGCATTATTGGTGAACACATCACCCTCAAAACGACACTCGCCTCGGATTTGGGACTGGTTAAAGTGGACCCGGTCCAGCTTGAGCAGGTCATTGTGAACCTGGCTGTTAATGCCCGCGACGCTATGCCTAATGGCGGTTCCCTGACCATCGAAACAGTCATTGTGACGCTGGATGAAGAATACGCGGCCAGTCATCTGAATGTATTACCGGGGGAGTATGTACAACTGGCGGTCAGCGATGATGGGGTCGGTATGAGTGATGAGGTTAAGGCGCACATTTTTGAACCGTTTTTTACCACCAAAGAAATGGGTAAGGGCACTGGCTTGGGCTTAGCCACCGTCTTCGGCATTATCAAACAAAGTGGCGGTCATATTTGGGTTTACAGTGAACCGGGTCACGGTACCACCTTTAAAATTTATTTACCGCGTGTTCAAGAAAATGTCGCTCCCTTCATTCAAGATGAGTCCCAAAACCTGCTAACCGCTCATGAGACAGTGTTGCTGGTGGAAGATGACCCTGGCGTGCAAGAAATAACCGCTATGACCCTGCGCCAACAAGGTTATACCGTATTGACGGCGAATGACAAGCTGGCGGCAATACGCCTGGCACAACAGCACCACGGATCAATTGACTTGCTGCTAACCGACGTGATCATGCCTGGCGGCAATGGCAAAACCCTAGCTGATGAACTGGCGCAAATCCGCCCCAGCCTGAAGTGCCTGTTCATGTCTGGTTATACCGATGATACCATAGTACAGTACGGTATATTGGCGCCCGGTAGTGCCTTTTTGCAAAAACCATTTACAGTGCAAGGGCTGGTGCGCAAGGTGCGCGAGGTGCTGGGGGCGTAAATTATCCCGGTTGGTGGTACACGCGCGGGCTAATAAGTTACTCAAGCCGAATGCCTACTGCCGCGATTTTCAACCATGCCCTGCCAGCAAAAGCTTTGGTGAGTATATCACACTTTGCTGGCCCGGTATCGGCTTAGCTCAGGCGTTAGAAGGGTGCTTCATTTCTGGCAGCATTCTTCCATTAACCGATTGTTAAGGGTTGGGTCTGCGTTGGGGGCCAAAGAAAGTGTCTCAACCAGGGTCAATATCTCCTCTGACGGAACTTCTATGGCAATTAATTCTAGGCTAAAACCATCAGGTGCCCGAAGAAACATCGCTTGAACTTCGTTTGGAATCGAATGTTGTTTTAGACGGGCATTTTCCTTTATCATACTTTTCTGCGTTTCTTGGTATAGCTCAGATGTCCATATTTCTAGACTATTGGCCGTCGTATGGAGCAAAGTTCCGCCATTTTCTTCAATGTAATTGGGCCAAAGTTCAAGTGGCACGTGTAACCCTTCGGTTAGCCGGATAGACCCTCCTTGAGAATTACGATATTGGATGGTATACCATTTCTCAAGCGGATTGTCCGAAGGACTAAAAACAGTAATTTTCTCTATTTCCCATTCCTGAGGCAACTGATTAAATAGATAAGGACTGAAGCTTGCCTCAGTAACCATTTCTTCCAAACTGGCACTTGTCTGAATATCCATTATAGGTCGGGGTGTCGGGGTGGACACTTTCTCTTGTGGCAAGGATGAAATAGGGACTAGACCTTCGGCCACCAAGCTCATCTCTTCAAGGGAATAATGACCGTCAAGATCAAGGACGGCTAACAATAAGTCATCCTCTTCCCACATCAAAGCTGTCACTGGAGTTTGGGCCAGTACTTCTGGTGGTGTTTTTTGATATGATAACGTCTCTTGTTCGGTTACAATATTATCATTTACTATTACCTTCGCCGTCACTTTGGCTTCAGATTGAATCATGGGCAGACCTGTCAACCACAGTGCCGGTTGTCCGTTGACCATCACCTCTTCAATGGCTGCTTCGCCGATTGGCCATGGCCCAGGGATTTCACTTTGCATCTGATAAATATGGAGACCTTTGAAAGTCCTGCTACTAACTGCTTGCCCACCAGGCAAAAGGACAATCCGGCCAACAGGGATACCATAAATAAAGGAGACACTTTGTTGCGGGACTTGGCTAACGGTCCCGAACCTAAAATGATAGCCCTGAGGTAGATAAGAAGGCACATATATTGGAAAATCTATAAGTGGAACAGCCTCCGCCGGTGATTTGATAGAAATTAGTTGAGAGGTACCTTCATCGTTTGTCACCTGGGGAAGAATACGGATGAGTTGTATCCTATTCAATACGGTCTGCCATGCTTCTTGAGCTAAGGTACGGGTGGATGGGGCCAGAGTGATCACAAGAATGCACAATAATACTATTACTAAACCAACTACTGTAGGACGCCATTGCAGAGGCCAATGATTCCATACCCATTGATGGCTTTGTTCTTGTCTATGACTATAGCGAGCCATCAAGTCTCGACGTAGTTGTTTACGTAAGTCGGAACGATCCGCGCTGAAATCAAGATCAACCAATCGTCCGACCAAATCCATTAACTCGGTGTGCTTTTTCGTAGTAGTTTCTGTCTTGGGTCGATCCCTTTGTCCCAGTAAAATATCTACGTCGGCCAAGAATTGTTCGGCCAAGTGAGTTTCATTCTTGTGTGTCATGGAGCTGTTAAAAAATAACTTCGACATTTCATACGGTATATGACTGGGAAAATGTCGAACTTATTTTTTTACAAATTCCATGAATTTCACCTCCAGTTAAATGATGGTGTAGCTTGCGAATAGCCCTATACAATATAACGCTCACGTTTCCTGGCTTAAGATTAAGAATTTCGGCAATCTGTTGGTTCGTTAAGGTGCTGGTGAATTTGAAGGCTATGATGTCTTGCTCACGTTGTGAGAGTGTGTTGAGAGCTAATAACAAAGCTGTCACATCTTCTTGTTTCTCAATCGCTGAGTCAGGAGGAGGAACTGTGGGCAATATGGGTGTTTGATGTAGCGGAACCGATAGTTGGCGATTATGACTACGAAAATGGTCAATGACGGTGTTGTGCGCAATACGGAACAACCATGCCCCGAAAGGGCCTTTATCAGGTTGATAAGTGTGTAATCTGTCCAGCGCCTTGGTAAATACAACCGCTGTCAGATCGTCGGATGCAGCAGTGTCCGCCACGCGGAAACGAATGTAATTGTAAATCCGGGAGAAGTAGTGATCATATAAAATACCAAAAGATTCTCTATCCAATACTGCTTGAGAAACCAGATAAGTTTCCTCTTGCAAAGTCATAGCCAAGTTAGACATTTGGACTCCCTGTATAGGCTATTTCATTAAATAAATACGTTGTCAAGAGACAAATATTACACTTTTTGGGAAACTTTTTATCTTGGCTAAGTTAAGTGGCATTATATGATTTTTCTACTGTACAAACAATCCTTTAATAAGCACCAATGCAGCGGACTGCCAAAGCAAGGTTCTACCTCGAAAGGGTGTCGCCTGTCAAGGTATCTCCAATTGGTGTAAATTGTGCTGGTGAAGTATATTTTTGGTGGCGGGGTGTTTTGTGTAGTGCCTCGTCGTATGGTATAAGGTGTTCGTGCAGCCGCTAATTGGCAGCCGTTGGGACTCGCTTTTACGAATGGAAATGGATATGCTGTGAAAAGAAGACTCAGTAGATCCAATTTTCAAGCTCGGAGCGGACCACAGTCCGCGTTTCGGCCGCTGGACTGTCCCACGGGGAGGCTTCGCACTGGTCCAGCTAGAGCAAATTTGGATCCACTGAGACTAGCAATTTGCTGAGCGAAGTCTCAGCAAATTGCTAGTGCTGTTTCCCATAAGTTTTTAGGGTAATTCTTGCTCCCGTCTGGTCCGTGACCAGACGGCTTTGCCCCGGTAAATACGCGGGTCAGTGCGAAGCCTCCCTGTGGGACGGACCCGCTACGAGCAGGGCAGAGTTACCAGCCTTTACCCTAAAAA
>DAOUMU010000507.1:0-9899 GCA_034409055.1 Anaerolineae bacterium | reverse complement strand
CCCCCTGAATTTGTGGGACACCCCTTGATTTCAGGAGCTTAAGCCCTCAGAATCAAGGAAACAACATCTGGTCAAAGGCAGTGACGGATGACCCCTCTCTTCTGATGTGATGACAAGACAGTCAGGGTGACAAATCCCCGTATTTAGTGGTAATGAGCAAGGTTATACTACAAGATATGGCCCGGATTTGTCAATCCGGGCCGAGCGCCACGGAAAATCCCAAAGAGCCAGAAAAGGATAGGAGCCCCCCCCATATGACAGAAACAGTATCTCCCCTCACCCGTGTACCCGGCTTTCGGGCTGTGGGTGTTACCTGCGGTTTGAAAGAATCGGGTGACCCGGACCTGGCCCTGGTGTTGGCCGAACGGCCCTGTCACGCCGCCGCTATTTTCACCACCAACGCTTTCAAGGCTGCCCCGGTTTTGTATGATATGTCGTTGTTGGAAAGAACAAACGGCATCCTGCAGGCTGTGGTCATCAATGCGGGCAATGCCAATGCCATTACCGGGGAGCAGGGATTACGTGATGCAGAGCAAATGGCTCGTTTGACCGAAACAGCCTGTGGCTTACCCGTGGACAGCGTCTTTGTAATGAGCACCGGTGTCATTGGCCACAAAATGCCGATGGAGAAAGTCGAGCGTGGCCTTCACCTGGCCAGCGAGGCTATTCAAACTGACGCCGGACAACAGGGACGCGATGTGACTCGGGCGATCATGACCACCGACCTGGTTCCCAAAGAAGCCTTTGTTCAAACGACGATTGACGGCCAGGTGGTCAGCCTGGGCGGCATCGCCAAGGGTAGCGGCATGATCCACCCTTACATGGCCACTATGCTCTCCGTGATTGTGACCGATGTAGCTATTGAGTCCACAGCCCTGGTGGTGGCCCTCAAGCAAGTGGTGGCCAAGACCTTTAACCGGATTACGGTGGATGGTGATACCAGTACCAACGATACGGTCCTCGTCCTTGCTTCGGGGGAGGTCGATTTGGCCCCCATTGCCACCCTCCAATCATCTGAATTTGAAACCTTTGGGGTGGCTTTAACGGAACTCTGTACCAGCCTGGCCAAAGCCATCGCCCGGGATGGCGAGGGGGCGACGAAATTGATCGAAGTGACCATCCGTGGCGCGGTCACCGAGACCGAGGCCGAAACGGCAGCCAAAACAGTGGCCACCTCGCCTCTGATGAAAACGGCCCTGTTTGGTAATGATCCCAATTGGGGCCGAGCTTTGGCCGCCATCGGACGGAGTGGGATTAGCCTGGACCCGGCTCGAGTCTCGTTGTGGTTAGGTGATTTTCAGTTAGTCAAACAAGGTGAGCCGCTCGATTTTGATGCCGTGGCGGCTCATCATTGGCTGGCCGGTAGTGATGAGGTCAAACTGGTGGCTGATTTGGGGCTGGGTCAGGCCGAAGCCACCGTCTGGACCTGCGATTTCTCCTATAAGTATGTTGAAATTAATGCCGAATATCATACGTAAAAGGATAATCCTGGTATGAATTGGTAGCAAATCCGGGAATTGATCTGACCTCATGCGCTCTGTATCTTCACGTTTTCTTTACACAGACAGGACAGTTAGACTATTGCTAACTGACTTAGAACATGTTAAGGTAGTCATGAGGCATACATTGTTGCTAAATTGACGGAGTCACTAAACCGGAATTGGTCATAAAAAAAGTAAACCATAAGGAAGTTACTTTCTACGCTGCTGACAAACCAAATTCCGTTTGAACTGATCATAAAGCAGCAATTTACTGAGCCCATTTATCGAAACAAGAGGAAAATTATGTTACTGAAGTTTTGGGGAACCAGAGGCTCTATTCCAGCTCCTGTCAGGCCTGACCAGGTTGAACAAAAAATTGTCAATGTTCTGGAAACGGCCGGGCAAGAAAATATTGATCTTAAAGACCCCAAGGCGATCAAGGATTTCGTGACCAGGCTATTTCTCAAAGGAAGCACGGTTGGCAGCAACACCACCTGTATCACTCTTGAGTTTGAAAATGATTTGATCATTTTTGATGCCGGGTCTGGAATTAGAGAATTGGGCGAGCATTTGATGAATAGAAACAACAGGCTCGCCCAAAAGTTTAAATTTTACCAGGGGCAGGGGCATGCTTATATGTTTTTCACACATACCCATTGGGACCATATCCAGGGGCTGCCTTTCTTCACGCCTATTCATATCGATGGGAACGTATTCGATGTTTACCACGTCCACGACTATGTACCCGATACCCTGGTCCGGCAAATGGAACGAGAGGTTTTCCCCAAGCAATTTGATCAAATCGGGGCTACGCTAAATTTCCACAAAATCGAAGAAGGTCAGAAGGTGGAGGTAGCCGGGGCCACCATCACCAATACCGAACTCAAGCATCCTGGCAAAGCTTATGCCTATCGGGTCGTGGCTGATGGGGCCGTTCTTGTTTTAGCCACCGATGGCGAGTATAAAAGTTTGGATTATGCCGATACTGAAAAGTATCGAAATTTTTATGCCAATGCTGACGTGCTTATTTTTGACGCGATGTTCTCGGTGCGTGAGTCCTTTATTAAAGAGGACTGGGGCCATAGCTCAGCCTTGATTGGGGCCGATATTGCCAGAGAATCGAATGTCAAGCGACTCTTTCTGTTTCATCACGATCCGGTCACGACCGATGATGAAATTATGCGCGTTTTACAAGAGACCAAAGAATATCTTGGTTCTAAAGCCGAGTTTCTAGAGGTTGTAGTGGCCCAGGAGGGGATGGAGGTTGAACTGGCCAATTCAACCTATGTGGCTGACTTTCAGATGTTTGATTACGTGAAAAACGGGGTCGTTTTTATCTCTCTCTCTGGAAAATTCGGCGCGCAAGTGACTGAGCGATTTAGAAAACAGTTGGTCAATAGCTTACAAACACATCAAACCAATCGGGTTATCCTGAAAATGGAAAACCTAAATCAATTGACTATGGCTGGTATCCGGGCCCTGGTCGACGCGCGTAAAAATGTGATCAGCCTGGCCCTGGTGGGTCTGCCGGAAAATATTTACCGGGTGCTTGAATTGTCTGGTACGACCGATTTCTTTGCCGTTTACGAGAATGATGAAGCCGCCTTGTCGGCCTTGAACTCGCACGGAAAATAGTTGAGCCTCTAACCGCCTCTCTAAATTAGCCAAACGTTTTATTCTCACTAAAATATACCCTGTTATGGGCGAACGACAAACCGACAGGACCGGGGAGCGACCCCCTTCAGTCATTATTCGTTATGTGGTCAGGGTGACCCGTCGCTCTTCTTATGTTGGTCTTCTGTCCACCCTGGCCATCTTTTTGCTGCTAACGACTCTCCACAGCCTCATCGTGCCCATTACCCAGGGTGAGGACGAGCTGGCTCATTATCGTTACATCAGCTTCATTGCCCAAACAGGTCGCCTGCCAATTAACTATGTTGAGCGTGAACAGGCCTGGTATCGGTCCGATTGGCCTCCGCTCTATCACCTGTTGGTTGGTTGGGCGGTCAGCCCGCTAGATACCACTCGACCTCGGCTCAAAGATGTGGGCGAGTCACCGCACCGCCGGCTGGTGGGCGAAATTTTTTACCCCCGCCTCATCATTTATACCGAAGATGCGAACTGGCCCTGGCAGGATGGCATTCTGGCCTGGCACATTGGCCGGTTTATCTCCATCTTGTTTTCAGCCGGGGCCCTGGTTTTTACCTACCTGACTGTCCTCGAATTGGGTCGGGGGGCAGGAGAGCAGAGGCACAGCGGAGATATGGCTTTGGCTCCCCTGCCTTTGTTAGCCACGGCTGTTACTGCCCTGCTGGCTTTTACCCCCCGCTTTCTTTTTACCTCGGCTATGCTGAGTGATGACAGCCTGTTTATTCTGCTCTCCGCCATATTTATCTGGTTGTTGCTGCGGGCTTTGCGGGGCGATGACCGGTGGTCGGTTTACGCTGTGCTTGGCTTGCTGGTGGGCCTCTCCATTGCTACCAAATACAGTACGGGCCTTCTACCGCTGGCCGTCATTCCGGTTGTCCTGTGGCGAGCCCGTCAGGTAGGCTGGTCCTGGCTGCAATGGTTGGGCCGGGTAGCCGTCAACTGGCTGGCTACCCTGGCCGGGGCCGGTTGGTGGTTCGGC
Organism: Anaerolineae bacterium; assembly: GCA_034409055.1. Lineage (GTDB taxonomy): Bacteria > Chloroflexota > Anaerolineae > 4572-78 > J111 > DAOUMU01. Next base: position 5,789 of record DAOUMU010000507.1, on the reverse strand, counting down.
TGGATTGGCTATTATTTCAACACCGTTAAAGAAGATGGGCTGTTTTTTGGCTTGCTGAAACCCCTATTGGCCTCCGGTCCCGATGTCAGTATGCGGCGCATTTTTTCTTTTTTTACCGGTGGCCAATTTACCGGCCAGGAACGCCCCGACGCTATTGAAGCCGGTACCTTTTGGGATTGGTTAACCTACCTGTTTCAGACCTTTTGGGGCGTGCCTGTTTTAGAGTACGACCCTCTCTTCCCCTGGGCCTATTTGCTCTTGCTACTTTTCTGCTTGCTGGCTCTGGTGGGGTTATGGCAACTATGGTCAACAGCAGATGGCCAGACTCGCCTGACCTTGGCCCTCTTAGTTTTGATTGTCGCCTTACTATTCCCCTTTCCCATCCTGCGTTTTTTTATGACCCACAACGTCTTCGAAACCGGTCAAGGTCGTCACATTCTCTACCCCGCCGCCCAGGCCATTCCGATGTTGCTGGTTCTGGGCTGGCAGCGAATGGCGAATAGGCGAATAGGCGAATGGCGAATGGCGAATGGCGAACGACGAACGACGAATGGCGAACGACGAACGACGAACGACGAATGGCGACATGCCGCCAGGGACACGCAGGCGACACGCCGTCAGGGATACGCACGCAACACGCAACACGCAGCACGCAACACGCAGCACGCAACACGCAACACGCTTCACCTTTCCCTCCCCCCCCTACTACTTCTCTGTTGGTCTCTTTTCCAACTCATCTATATGGCCCTCACCTATCCCCCTCCCCTACCCGTGCAGACCAGCACCTTTGACCCGGCTGCCATTCCCCAGGCCCTGGAGCATCATTTTGGCGACGACATTCATTTGCTGGGCTATGATTTCGCGCCCGACCCGGAGCAAGCCCTGGCCAGGCTGACCCTTTATTGGCGGTCGATGAAGCCGGTGCAAGAAAATTATCGTATCCAGGTCCAGTTGATCGACCCGAGCGGACAGCCCCGTTTCACCTGGCTCAGCCATCCTTTGAACGGGCGCTATCCCACCCGCGCCTGGGACAAAGGAGACGTGATCCGCGATGAGTTACCTTTACCCCTGGCCGCTATGTCGCCAAATTTTTACACCATCCAAGTTAACCTGCTGCACGAGGCCGAAGATACCCCCCTGGTTGGCGAACCCTTGACCCTTGTTCAATTTGACTTGCCGGTCAAGCCAGCCATTGCCAACACCTCTACCTTGGCAGAACCCACCGGCCAAATGGTTGATTACCGTCTCTGGAGCGATAACACGCCGGCTCACTATCGTCAAACTTTGGCTCTGTCCTGGGCTTATCGTGGCCACGAAGCGAATGAGGCCGGATCGAGCCAACATCTTACCTGGACTCTGCTTGGCCCGGACCAGGCACCTCGCCTGCCCGTGGCGACCGGCGATGCAACCGCCATCTTCATGGTTGGGGCCGATTGGCCCAGCGGTGATTATCGTCTCCAGGTTCAAAATGACCTTGACAGGGGTCAAACGGAGCCGGTGTTGACCGTGGCCAACGATTTCCGCCGGTTTGACCTGCCCCCTGACCTGACCGGTCAAGCGGGCTGGACGCCGGTTGAAGCCAGCTTTGCTGGCCCACAAGGACTGCCCCAAGTTAAATTACTGGGCTATATTTTACCCACCCGGCGCGTGGAGCCAGGTGCCGGCTTACCACTGACCCTCTACTGGCAGAGTTTGGCCCCGGTTCTGGGGGATTACGTGGTGTTTGACGTGCTGCTGGATGAAAATCAGCAAGTTTATGGCGGTTACGACCGTCTCCCCCGCGAGTATTACAGCACCATTCTCTGGGCTGAGGGCGAGGTGGTGGAAGATGGCTTTATCGTGCCCGTATCACCCGAGGCCCCTCCCGGCGTTTATCATGTACGGATTGGTCTGTACACCCTGGCTACCGGTTCACCGATCTCCTTGCCCTTGATCCAGGCTGGCCAACCCATCGACGAAACCAGTGTCGTCATTGGTCCCATCAAGGTAGGCGGTCCCCCCCCAGACGACACCACCTCCAGCCCGGCTCCTCAAATTACGCTCAACCAACCTTTCGGCAATCAGGTGACCCTCCTCGGCTACGATCTAGCCGATCAGGATAACCAACCCATTCAAAATTCAAAACTTAAAATTCAAAACTTAAAATTAACCCTGTACTGGCGGACCGAAAGCCGGCTCGAAACCGATTACACCACCTTCTTCCATCTGCGTGATGCGGCCAACACCACCGTGGCTCAGCGAGATCGTCCACCCGCTGAGGGGCGCTATCCCACCACCTTGTGGGATGCGGGTGAAATCGTTGTCGATGAAATTATCTTGCCCCTTGACCAGGTACCGCCGGGTCAGTATACCCCGGTGGTTGGTCTGTATGATCCAATCACCGGCACTCGCTTGCCCCCGGTCGGAGCCCCTGACCCCGCCGGGCAAGCCAATGAACTCCATTTAGAAAGAGTGACTCTGCCGTGACCCGTCATCGAGCCGTTCTGTTGGCCCTTATCTTGATTGCCTTCTGGCTGCGCCTGTGGCATCTGCCTGAACTTCCGCCCGGCCTGTGGTATGATGAAGCCTACAACGCCATGGATGCCCGCTGGATGGCCGAAACCGGCCATTACCCCCTTTTTTTTGTGGGTAACAACGGCCGCGAGCCGATGTGGCATTATCTCTTACTGTTTTCCACTTCGCTGCTGGGTAATACCACCTTTGCCGTGCGCTGGGTGGGGGCCCTGGCCGGTCTGCTGACCGTGCCCATCATCTACCGTTTTGCCCTCAGCCTGCTCCGTCCCTTCTCGCAGAGCCATGCCCATCGCCGCTGGCTGGCTTTGGTCGCCACCGGCTGGCTGGCCGTTTCCTGGTGGCACCTGCTTAACAGCCGGGCCGGTTTTCGACCGGTACTGTTACCGCCTCTGTTGATGCTCAGCCTCTATTTTTGGTTGGAGGGGGTCAGGGTAGCAGGTAGCAGGGTAGCAGGTAGCAGGGTAGCAGGTAGCAAAGTATCAGATAGCAAAGTGGTACGCAACACGCAACACGCAACACGCAACACGCAACACTCAACACGCAACACGCAACACGCAACACGCAACACGCAACACGCAACACGTTCCCACTCTAAACTTTGCTCTGGCCGGCCTCTTCCTTGGCCTGAGCCAGTACACTTACTTATCCGCTCGCCTGATCCCGCTTATTTTTGGCGGCCTGGTTATTTTCTGGACGATCCAAATCCTCGTAACGCGTAAAAAAATTCATCCTTCATCCTTCATCCTTCATCCTTCAACAGTGCGGTCACTCTGGCTGGGGTTGTTGGTCACTGCCTGCACGGCGGTTCTGGTCTTTGCGCCGCTGGGTCTCTTTTTTGTTTACAATCCCGGGACCTTCTTTTCTCGCACGGGGGATGTGGCCTTTTCCGCCGATAGCCCGGTTAAAGTAGCCGGCCACCTGTTCCAGGCGATCAGCCTCTTTTTGGGGGCCGGCCATGAATTGTACCGCCATCACCTGCCGGGCCGGGCCATGCTGGGCTGGCTGGAGATTCCCTTTTTCTGGCTGGGTCTGATTTGGCTACTACGACCCAGCCGGTTGCGCCACCCGGAAAGCCACTTAATCCTGCTGGGCCTGGGCGTAATGTGGTTACCGGCCCTCCTGGCTTCCCCCCCCGTCCATTCCCTGCGCCCCATCGGCTTGCTGCCGTTCTATTACCTGATTGTCACCCTGGGGTTGGATGTTGTGGCAGGTGGCAAGGTAGCAGGTAGCAGGGTAGCAGGTAGCAGGGTAGCAAGTAGCAGGGTAGCAGGTAGCAAGGTGGCAGGTAGCAGGGTAGCAAGTAGCAGAGTGATACGCTCCACGCTCCACGCTCCACGCTCCACGCTCTACGCTCTACGCTTCCTGCTCTACGCTTCCCGCTTCATTCCCATCGTCATCATCGCCCTCAACGGCCTGATCAACACCTACGATTATTTCCAACGCTGGGCCAACCACCCGGAGATGTACCAGGAATACAACGGCCCCCTGGTTGATTTGAGCCAGCACTTAATCGACCTGACCCAAACGCACGACGTTATCATTCCTTTTCATCTTTACGTCCATCCGACCACCCGCTACCTGTTGCAGTCTGCTTTGCCTGAAAGGGAAGGTCCGCCGCCGGTCACCGGCCGCCCGGTGGAGATGTTACTGATTCCCAGTACCTTCCAGTTGCTTTACGTGGGCAATATCCCCGAATCGCCGGCCCTGGTGTTATTGACCAGAGATACCACCGGCCAGGGCGCGACCTACGTCTCCCGTCTCCCGCGCGCCGCCGAGCAGGTGGCCATCAATCAGCTATTGGCCTCCCTGCCCACTCAACCCCGGCCATTTCGAGACCGATTAGACCGCACCGTAGCCCAATTTGTCACCTTGGCCGATCAAAACAGCCAACCAATTCACAATTTGTTTGATTTTATCCCGCTGCGCACCATCAACCTCAATTGGGCCAATTTGGCCCGGCTGGAGGGCTATGAGGTCACCCCCGAGCTGGCCCAGCCCGGTCAGGCGGTGACCCTCAACTTCTACTGGCACAGCTTAACCGATCAGACCTTTGAGTATCGCCTTTTCCTTCAACTCATCGACCGGACCGGCCATCCTGTTACGCAGTGGGAGGGCGATGCTTTTCGCGAGGATATGTACCGCTGGCGACCGGCGGGTATTCTACCCACCCAGCACACCCTCTGGCTCGGCCCGGACACCCCGCCCGGTCCCTACCTGGTGCGAATGGGCTTTTTTGACGATTCTTCCGGCCAGCGGCTGCCGGTACGAATGGGCGAATGGCGAATGAGCGAATGGCGAATGGCGAATGGGTCGGTGGAAGATGAAGCAGATACGGTCGATCAGGTTCAGCTTGGTCTTTTTTACGTATCTCCTGATGGGACGGATCCTCGGCAACCGGCTGTTCCCCTGTCGGCCAATTTTGCCGATGCCATCAAGCTCATTGGCGTCACCCTGCCTGAAATTGAAAATGCCCAACTCAAAACTCAAAACTTAAAACTTAAAATTGTATTCCACTGGAAGGTTATCCACCCCACCACTAAACCCTACACCGTTTTCCTGCAACTCCTCAACCAGCAGGGCGAGGTGATTAGCGGCTGGGACAGCCAACCTTTTAATGGCCTCTACCCGACCAACCTCTGGTCCCCCGGTGAACGCATCGCCGATACCTTCTTGCTGCCCTTGCCTGAGGGTGGCCTACCCCCCGGCAGCTATCGCCTCATCACCGGCTTCTACGATTTTGACACCGGCCAGCGGTTACCCGTCGTCGGTGCAGGCGACTTCGCCGAGATGGCTGAATTTGTGGTGGGTAATAGGGAGTAAGGAGTAAGGAGTAGGGGAAATTCTGCCTACTCCCTATTTCCTATTTTTCTAACTTTTTTCATATATTTTTCCCACGAAAATCTTATTATTTTAAGGTTTAATTACCTGGGTTTTTGTCGAAATTTGTGAATTTACACACAATAAATATTTCGGCAATAACGTCCCTTAAGTATAACGGGTGTGTTTCAAATAATTTAAGACACGCTCGGCGTGGACCAGTGCGAAGCCTCCCTGTGGGACAGTCCACGCTATAAACCGCTGAACTGCGACCAAAGGAAGTCCAGCGGGAGCATTTCTAAAGTAAATGAAACACACCCAAATATAACAACTGATCTACTTGAACCGCCTCTCAGCAAAAGGGAGCGTTACGGGTTTGGGACGGGCGTATGTAATCATTGGGGGGTGTACCAAACAGGTAAGCGGATGAGGAACGGCGACCGCAGGCGACCGTAGGG
>DAOUMU010000506.1:0-10282 GCA_034409055.1 Anaerolineae bacterium | reverse complement strand
CCCTTCTCTGGGCAGTTTCCTCCAGAGAAACAGGAATCTTATGGCTGACTGGCATTTTGCCAAGCCCCATTAGGCTGAATTGTTAATGTGCTGCTCCGTCAAAACGGTTGTTATGAAACACTCTGCATATGGTGACATTTTGTAGACGAAGTGACCTTGTAGTAAAATCACTATCAAGAGCCGAGCCTTTTTCCTATAATTTGGTACTCTCTTCTATGGCGTAGAGTACTAAAATTCGATTTCCTCAGCCGCTCGCATGGTGGGGAATCACCAGAAAAGGCTCGGCTCGGTTGCTTTCTTGTAATCTACTTCACTGACATCTGTGCAAACAGAATGCGACCGTCCAGGCGGGGCTGCCACTGTAGCCGGTCACTCAGGCCGTAGATGTTTTCAAAGTTTACGAGAAACAGGAAAGCACCATCCTCGCGCGATAACTCCACGACATCGTGATACATCTGCAAACGTTTCTCTACGTCGGTTTCGGTTCGTCCACTCTCAATCAGTTCAGTCACTTCATCATTGCAGTAGGACGAGACGCGCCCGAGGCAAGAGTAGTAGCCAGAGAAGGTGCGATCGGCGTCAAACAAAGTGTTATCATGGGCAACAAAGATCATATCCGGCTGATTCTCTTCCGCAAACAGCAGGTCGAGGTAGTTAGACCACTCGTGGATCTGGACATTGACGTTCAAATCAACATCACTCAACTGGGCCGCAACGGCCTCGATCAGTTCCCGATCTTTCAACCACCGACCAGCCTCACCGTCAAACTGGATTTCAGTGCCGTCATAGCCAGCCTTTGCCAGCAACTCGCGAGCTTTATCCGGATCGTAGGGGTAGGCTTTCACGTCGGGGTTATAGCCGAAGTGACCCGGTGTAAGGACCTGCCCCTCTGCTACAACGGCATAGCCACTATAGAGGGCTTCTGCAATAGCCTCTTTGTCTACCGCATAGTTAATGGCTTGCCGTATCCGCACGTCGGTCAGCGGGCCTTCTTTGTTGTTAAGCCGAACAATGGGGAATTCCAGGCCAGGTACGGCCTTGACCACCGGCGCCAGGTCAATCTGTTCCGGCAGCAAATCGCGAACCAAATCAACTTCACCCGCTTGCAACGCGGCCAGGCGAGTAGATTCTTCCGGGATGGGTCGCACAACTACCCGCTTAATGGCAGGCGCGCCGCCCCAGTAATCCTCGTTGGCCTCAAGAACAACTTCAAGCCCCCGGCTCCAAGAGACAAACTTGTATGGCCCGGTGCCAACCGGATTCTCAGAAAAGGTCACATCATCTGCGGCCGCGTACTCCGGCGGCACAATTTTGAGCCAATACATCCGGGCGGGCAGGATTGGATCGGGCCCTGCTGTAGTAATTTCGACCGTCGTATCGTCTACGGCCTCAGCCCCACTGATTGTCTCAAAGAACGAGAGCTGCTCCGAGTTGAACTCCGGGTCGATGACCCGCTCGATGCTGAACTTGACGGCTTCAGCGTTCATCGGCTCGCCGTTAGTAAACGAGATACCTTCCCGCAATTGGAATCGCCAGGTGGTGTCGTCAACCTGCTCGTAGGACTCGGCCAGCAAGGGCACAATATTCATATCGTTGTCGCGAGTCAAGAGCGTTTCGTAGATATTGTCGTTGACGGCACGTTCATTGCCGTCATCCGCAGCTTGCGGATCGAGCGTGGTCGGATCGCCGCCAATGGCAATGGCAATCTCGGCGGCTGCTTCGGCTGGGGCCGCCGGAACTTCAACTTCGACAACCCGGGTGACTTCTTTCTCGACGACAACCGTTTCGACCACCTTCTCCGTGACCACCTCTGGTGTCGGGTTACAGGCAATCACCGTCAGGGCAAGCAAGATGAGTAATCCCAATGTCATATACCATTTCTTTCTCATAACTGTCCTCCTTTAGAATTTTACTATTTCTGTCAAATTTTTACTATTAAGGAATAGTCAAAGCCTCCTTCCGTTTTTCAGGGTATTGCTTGTTTTACTGGGCGCTACTTTTGATTGGCCAAGTACCTCCTTTCTTTACGTATAGGCTCGCTGGTGAAGCGGCTCTGCGAACACGTCGGCCAAACCGGCCCCTTCAACCCGCGCGCGAATCGCGGTTACATCGGTTGTGTACAATCCTAAAGCCTTCATCCGCTCAAAGTAGATTGAGCCGGAAAAGGTAAACTTCTTTGTCAGCCCATCGTCTGTGCCCATTGCCTGGCCTGACTGGTGAATGATGTCGCCGATGGCAGTTGTGGGGGGTAATGTCAGCAGGGGTTCACCGGAGGCGTAACGGACGGCATTGTGTCCGGCAAGAGTCCCCGTGCAGATGGCTTCAGTGTGCCCAACAAGCATGCCGGCCTTCTCCCCGGCGCAGAACAGGTTGTCAACCCCTTGCACTTGCATCGTATCTTCGCGTGGGGCAATCGCCAGAAACCGAATGGAGTTCCCCTTGCCGCCGGCGTATGGGTCTTCGTAGCGCGCGTTCTCCAGTCCCGGTACACGTCGTAGCTCTTCGATTGGAAAGTAGGAAGTCATCAATTTGGCATGTCCGGTGTCGAGAATAACCAGGTTGTCCGCATAATCCGGCAGGGCATACTGCTGGCAGCACTTGGCAGAGAGATGGTGTTTCTTTTCTTCAGCCAGGTCCTTGGGAACCGGTAAGATCACAACACCCGTCCGATCAAGTTGATCCTCAACCCAGTTGGCGAGTGATCCTTTGTGCAACTTACATGACCCGCTCATCGCACCGAGTTGACCATTGGGCCGGAGACCGGCTTTTTCCCGAATACCGGCTTTCTGAACCAGACTCACCCGCCCGCCGAAGGCAGAACAACGCATAATACACATCCCGCATCCGTAGCCATGTTTGTGGCAGTTGTTCACCGGTCCAAACGTGCCGGTCGTGTCCACAAATACGTCACCTTCGATGACCTCATCGTTGTCGAGTATGACCGACTCCAAACGGTCACCAATTCTCGTAGCAGCCTTCATCCGGCTGATGGTCCAGACTTCGACTCCCTGTTCGAGCAAAAATCTTCGCACCATCGGTTCCATCAGCCCGACATCGTAGAGGCTGGCATGCTGGTGGCCGGGGAAGGCAATGTTGGCATGGCGGGCATTTTGGTCGGTCAGTTTGAACAGATCCCCACCACCCATTGCAATCAGTTCTTCAGTGGCGGTAAAGCGGCCATTGTTCCGCATGATTCCGCCTACCTGCCCGGTTCCGAGTAGGGTGTCAGCCCGTTCAAGCAAAACCGCATCGGCCCCGGTGCGCTGGGCAGCCAACGCCGCCGCACAGCCGGCCCAACCACCACCAACAATAACTACTTTTGACATAATCGTATCCTCCTAATAGATAATATTCCAAGCTCTCACATCCGAGCGATGACCCCCAATTTGCCCGGATAAGCAAAAAACTACACTAATTTTCTGATTTCCCAAAGTTCAACCACCAGGTCTGAGGGGAAACCAGTGGGATCAAAATCGTCTGTTTCTCGTGCTTCGTAGCCAATCAACTCAAATAGTTCTTCTATTGTTCGCGAGGAGTGATGTTGCGCTTCACCGATGGTGTGGTAGAGATAAACGGCGGAGGGTAGGATGACCGGGTAACCCATTTCATACAAAGCATAAGCAATGCCTTTACCCTTTAAATTCCCTATAAATTCTAATTCTGCTTGCGTTATCCTTCTGCCGGCGTGTTCCACATCAAGAGTAAACAGAAAATCGAAGTGGTCCCGTAAATATCCTTCTGCCTTCAAAAAAGCACCTACCTGTTGGATACACGCTTTTAACTTGATGAAACCCTGTTCATCATTCAGATCGGCCGGCAAATCTAAACCTAAATGGTTGTGTACCTGCTTGAAGAAAATTGTTCCAACCCGTTTTGTAAATAGTCTTCTTTCTCTTTCTAACGAATTATCATATTCTTTGATATGGCTCTCAATTAACTCAAAGGCCGATCTGTAAAAGGCATAGGATAAAGTATCAAATTCTCCCGATTGAATGGGTTGAGAGAAGATTTTATCGACAAAATCTTCTACCAAAGACACCCTGGCTTCTCGACCATATACAACATCCAGGTACTCTATAACATAATTCTTTACGACCCCTAAATCGCCACTATTATGGAGTTGCGACCACTGCGAAACGATGGCCTCAGACATAAATCCTGAGAACGCCTGACCCATATTCCACCAATCAGCATAATCATAAAATGGCTGTTCTTCCACGATCTGGTTCAAGGTCTTTCTGTCCACAACTACAACTCCATTATTTTTATTACTTGTCCCAGAGCCGTTCGTCGCTCGTCTCCTTGATATCCTTTAAGACACTTTGCAAGTGAGAATACATAGCTCTCCCGGCTCTCTTAGCGTCACCTTGACAAACTGCTTCAAACACCTGCTGGTGCTGTTTTCGAGACTTCTCCAGGCGACCGATGATCAGATCAGATATGCGGCGAAAACGCTGTAGATGATCATCCAGATTACTAAGAATGGCTACGAGCCGCCGATTGCCCGCCCTTTGAATGAAGTATTGGTGAAACTGCGCCCCGAATGCAGAACATTGCTCGCGCTCACCTTGCGCCAACGCCGTATCTGCACATTTGAGTAGCCTTTCTAGTTCGCTAATATCCTTTTCATCTAGCTGGGGCGTAGCCAGGCTAACAGCCAATTCCTCCAACGAGGCCCGGATTTGAAAGGTTTCTTCAATATCTACTTTGTCAATTTCTGTTACAAAGGTACCTTTATGGGGAATTCGAGTGACAAAGCCCTCTCTCTCTAGCTCCTGCAAAGCGTCGCGAATTGGAGTTTCACTGATTTGAAGTTGTTCGGCAAGATCACGATGAGACAGGGCGTGTCCTGGCTTGAACTTAAGGGTCAGAATGGCATCTTTGATGATGGCGTAAGCAATGTCTTTAAGAGATTGAGGTTTATTGACAGGAATCAAATCAGAAATTTGTTCCAAAATGGCCTCCTACGATCAAAAATAAAATCCGATATCTGATGTCTGATACATCAGATATCGGATTTTATCACATTCGACTTTGCTTGTCAAAAACCCGGTTGTGGTTTTAAATGTGGTGCTACCTGACTCGTCCCCATTTTTGGCCGACAATGGCCTGACCGGCCGGGCTTAAGACGAATTTCACAAATTGGTTCACCTCAGGCGGGTCTTGCTTGGGTACAATCAAAGCCAGGTCGCGTGTTAGAGGATAGCTGTTTGAGGCGAGATTCTCCAGGGTAGGCAGCGTCCCTTCAACCGGCACGGCATAGACATCCGGGCGGACAAACCTGAAAGAAACATAGGCGATGGCATTTGGGGTTTGGGCCACAAAATCAACCACCGCCCGGCTACTGGGCAGAACAATGGCTGCTGGCGTGACGGCGCTATCATTCATAACCATGACCTCAAAGGCCGCCCGGGTGCCGGAGCCATCCTCTCGACTGACCACCTGAATGGACAGCGGAGGACCATCCACCGCTTGCCAGTTGAGCAAGCGTCCGTTGAAAATGTCTCGTAGCTCCACCAGCGATAATCCAGCAGATTGATTTTGGGGATGTAAAATGATGGCGATGGTATCGTGGGCAATCGGGACCGCCCGCATATGGTCAGCCAGATTTTGGGGAGGCCAGGAAACCAGACCAATATCGACCTGTCCCCCCTCTGCCAGCATGTGCCCCAGTTGTGATCCGCCTCCCTGAATGTCGAAAGTAACGTGAGGGTGTTGCCTGCTGTAAGCAGTGGTTAGCTCGGCCAGCAATGGTTCCATGCTGGTAGAGCCGGCAATCGTCAGGAAAACAGGCGGCGGCGGGGTGACCGTCGCCCCACAGGCTGGCAGGAGTAGTAGGAGTAAGGCGCAGAGGAGCAGGGGAACCGGGGGGCGGAGGGGCAGGGGAGCAGGGGGGCGGAGGGGCGGAGGAGCAGGGGGCATATGCATCAACTTAACGCCTTTCGAGTCACAAACTGTCATCGAGTGGCTAGCTTTGGCCCCCCTAGCCCCCCACAGGGGGGAACTTTGGTTAGGATGAGGGGCGTTTTTATTCATCACTCGCCCATTCGCCATTCCCCATTCCCCTACCCCCGGCCGATGGCCACAATGATGGTCAGGATGCTGAAAGCGGCGCAATAAGCGGCAAAAATATAGAGAGAGTGGCGCTGCAAATAGTGGAGTAACCACCGGATGCAGACGTAACCGGAAATTGCTGCCGCCACAAAGCCGACCGAAATGGCCGGCAACTCTGTGGTCAGCAAGCCGGTTTCCCGGAGATCGTTTAGGGCCACCACGCCTGCTCCCAACAGGGCCGGGATCGACATGAGAAAACTGAAACGAGCCGCCGCCGGTCGATTAAAACCTCGCAGTACGGCCCCGCTGATGGTCGCCCCGGAGCGGCTGATGCCGGGCAAGATGGCGGCCGCCTGCCAGAAACCGACGATGATGGCATCCAACCAGCTCAAACTCTCCAACTCTCGCCACCGGGAGCCGTAGCGCTCGGCGATGACCAGCAACAAGGCGGTTAAGATCAGCAGTCCCCCGGCGAAAACGGGCCGGGCAAAAGCCTCCTCAAAAAAATCTTTGAAAAGTAGGCCCAGTACCACCGCCGGAATAGTAGCCACCGCCACCAACCAGCCCAGTTTAGCTTCAAAGGTGGCCAGCGGTTTACCCTGTAAAAGTCCCTGCAACACCCCTTTGGTGATGACCCAAATATCTGACCAGAAAAAAACAAACACGCCCACCAGGGTCCCCCATTGTACCAGGACCTCAAAAGTGAACGAGGCGTCAGGCCAGCCCAGTAGCCAGGGCACCAGCACCAGGTGGGCCGAGCTTGAAACCGGGATGTACTCAGTAGCACCCTGGACAATGCCCAGGATCAGGGCTTGAAACAAGTCCATGCTCAAGTTACTCCTTGTTTGAAATAGTTTGTGAAGCAAGAAATGTGAGACGTACTGCGCGACTTTGCAACCCTGCGACTTTGCAACCCTGCGACTTTGCGACTTTGCTACTTTGCAACCTGCTTCTTTTGTCTTTTCTTCTCCGATACAGGACGATAAGTGGCCAGAAAAGCCTGCTTGTATTCGACGAACGTGCCGTCGAAAATGGATTGGCGAATACGGCGCATGATTTCTAGCATAAAATGCAGATTATGCAATGTAGTCAGGCGTAGGGCCAGTGTTTCTTTGGCCATAATCAAATGGCGCAGATAAGCCCGGCTGAAAGCGCGACAGGTGTAACATTGGCAGTCAGGCTCAATGGGTTCTTGATCTGTGGCAAAGCGGGCATTGCGTAAACTGACCCGGCCCTGGTGGGTGAAAACGGCCCCATTGCGGGCAATGCGGGTTGGCAGGACACAGTCAAACTGGTCAACGCCCCGGGCCACGCACTCAAACAAATCCTCCGGGCTGCCCACCCCCATTAAGTAGCGCGGCTTGTGGCGGGGCAAAATGGGGTGCATCACTTCCAGCATCTGGTGCATCTGGGCTTTCGTTTCGCCCACACTTAAGCCGCCGATACCGTAACCCGGAAAGTCCAAGCCGGTCAAAAATTCGGCGCTTTGGGCCCGTAAGTCGGTAAAAATGCCCCCCTGCACAATGCCGTACAAAGCCTGGTCGGCGCGAGTCTGGGCCGCCCGGCAGCGTTCCGCCCAGCGATGGGTACGCTTCAGGGCCTCGACATTGTAATCGTAATCTGCCGGCGGCGGACATTCGTCGAAGGCCATAATGATGTCGGCCCCTAATTTTTCTTGAATGGCGATGACCTTTTCCGGGGTGAAGCGGTGTTCAGAACCGTCAAGGTGGGAGCGGAAGGTGACCCCGTCCTCGTCGATTTTACGCAGTCCCTCCAGGCTAAAAATCTGGAAGCCACCCGAGTCGGTCAGGATGGGGCCATGCCACTGCATAAAGTGATGTAATCCGCCAAAACCGGCAATCAGGTCTGCCCCAGGCCGCAAATAAAGATGATAGGTGTTGCTCAGAAGCAGCTTGACCCCCAGGTCGTGCAAATCGGCGGGGGTTAGTGTTTTTACGGTGGCCTGCGTACCGACCGGGGCAAATACCGGCGTGGGGATATGGCCGTGGGGCGTATGAATTACCCCGGCTCTGGCCTGGCTGTTTGTATCTTCGGCGACGAGTTCAAAGGAGAAGGTCATAGAATCAGGCGAGAGAAAGCTAGAAGGGAAAGATTAACGGCACCCCTAGCAGGGTAACGATGAGCAAAATGACCATGAGCGGTAGACCCACCTTGGCATAGTCACTAAAACTGTAATCGCCTGCGCCCATCACCAGGGTATTGACCGGCGAAGCCACCGGTGAAGCCATAGCCATCGAGGCCGCAATAGCCACGGCCATCAAAAGCGGATAAGGTGAAACGCCTAATTGTTGAGCCGAGGCCAGGGCGATGGGCGCGACCAAAACGGTGGTGGCCGTGTTTGAAATAACCTGGGTGAAGATGGCCGTCAGGGTAAACAGGCTGGCCATCACCACCAGGGGGCCGGAATTGCCCACACTATTGACCAGGCCCTGGGCCACCACACTAATCAGACCCACTTTTTCCAGGGCAATGGCCATCGGCAGCATCCCGGCAATGAGGACAATACTCTTCCAGTTAACCGCTTCATAAGCTTCATCCATGGTCAAACAGCCGGTTAAAATGCAGGCCAGTGCAGCCACCATGCTGGCTGTTGAGGTGGGCAGCACGTTAGTGACCATCAAAGTCAACATACCCGCCAGAATCAATAAGGCGATGGGCGCTTTACGCCGATAGGGTGCGCCCAGCATCGCTTCCGGTTGTCCCATCACGATAAAATCGCGCCGTTTTTTCTTCAGAGCCAGAATATCCTGCCAGGTGCCCTGAACCAGCAGGGCATCCCCAAATTCAAGGGACGTGGTTTTTAGATCTAATTTTTCGGTGGTGTTTGGCCGGTCGATACCTAACACCGTTAGTTTATAGGCTGAACCAAACCGGGTTTCAACCAGGGTTTTGCCCAACATGGCCGAGCGAGGGGGCAGGAGAATCTCGGCAATGCCCACCTCGGTATTAATGAGGGCTTGCTCCTCGTCCCGGCCGGCGGTTTGAATACCCAGGTTCCAGTGCGCAGCGGCGTGCCTGACGTCATCCGGCCCGCCTTGCACGATAAAAATATCGTCCACCTTTAAAGTCAGGTCCGGCTCAGGTCTGATCGTTTCCAACGACTTGGATTGCAACACCAACTGCTGATCCCCCAGAGTGACGACGGATCTCGGTTCAGCCGGTCGCAAGATCTCTATAATCATAACATTGAAGTCATTTCGTAAACCAGCAGCGGCCACAGTTTGGCCTACCAGGGCTGAACCACGCCGGATGCGCAAGCGGAACAGGCTCTCGGGCAGACGGTAGATGGACATCAACTCTTCCGGTGTTTCCACCCGTTGCAGCTCTTGTTTGGGTTTATGATCGGGTAAAAGGCGCCGGCCAATAAAGGCCATAAACAGAATACCGGCAACAAGCAGCATAATACCCACAGGAGTGTAGCTAAAGAAGTTGAAAGGCTCAAAACCCGCTTCGCGTAAAGCATCGCTGACAATAATGTTCGGCGGGGTGCCGATCAAGGTCATCGCCCCACCCAATAAAGAGCCAAAAGAGAGGGGAATCAGTAATTTCGAGGGGCTAACTTTGGCCCCCCAGGCCAGGCTGATCACCGCCGGCAGCAACACAGCCACGGTGCCGGTATCGCTCATAAAACCGGACAGCAGGGCCACGGCGACCATCAGCACCACAATCAACCGCACTTCGCTGGTCCCGGCAATGACCAGAATGCGCCGGCCGATGGCCCCGGCCAGGCCGGTGTGCATGACCGCCCCACCGACCACAAAAAGCGCGGCAATGGTGATTACGGCCGAGTTCGAGAACCCCGACACCGCTTCACCGGGAGACAGCAGATTGGTAACCATCAAAGCCACGACCACCCCAATGGCGACGACGTCTACCCGTAGCCATTCGGTGACAAACAAAATGATGGCCACCACCAGGATGGCCAGAGCATACCACATTTCTAAGGTCATCGTACTCCTAACGAATAAGGCAGTTCCGAAAAAATACCTGTGCCCGCCTGTGCCCTGTGGGTAGTACGGGTAATTGTCCCAACTCCGTGAACCCACAGGGCAAGTGACGTGAAGCGTGAAACGTGATGTTTTTACGCCTATCAGAAAAAGTAACACCAAACTGTAACGGTGTAAAACGGTCAAATCCGGCAATGTATGGCAATATACCAGCCAGATCAAAACAAGGAGGCTTCAATGAAAGCGACCTGGCTAGCCAT
>DAOUMU010000505.1:0-9325 GCA_034409055.1 Anaerolineae bacterium | reverse complement strand
CCTCGGAATGACATGAGGGTAGGCAGTTACCAAACTCCTATTTAAAAAAGGGGAATTTTGAGGTTTTGGGCACAGAGATTAGAAATATAAGGAGGCAAGCAGCAACCTCTCCATCCTACAATTTTATCTCCCTCCTCGCTCCAGCACTTACTCCAACCATTCCGCTTCAATGTGGACCCGGTTGCCCTCCTTCCCCGCCGAACTGCCCACAGCAACCTGCCCCCCATGTACCTCCATGAGACGACCCGTCACCATATCTTGCAGGGCTGCTAATCCTGCCTCGCTCAGATGTCGCTGCACAACCCCGCTGTCGACAAGCCGCTGAACCGTTCGATTACCAACCGTCTTCTGCAAGGCCATAAGGATGTCAGTTGAGCGGCCAGGGACAAGATTAACCCGCTGGAGGACAGCGGCTGGGTGCGAGAACGCCTGGTTGCGTTGGTTCTTGTCCTTGTTTTTTAGATTTTCTTCTTTGTCATTTTTTGATCTTTTGTGGGTGTGGGGTGTTGCTTTTTTGAACATAAATCCCCTCCTCGTTTAATTTAATAATTAAATATATCACAACTTAACTCGCTAAGCAAAGCAAGGTCCGAATTTTCACCAGATTAGCATCCTGAGTGGCTCATAGAGGTAAATAGGTGAAATCAGGGATCATCAGAGTTCTTAAGAACTAATAATTCAAAGTGATGCCGGCCTGGCCCTGGAAAGATTCTTGACCACTGACCCCAGCTTGTCCCGGGGTAATGCTTCCCTTAAAGTCTAAAACCAGAACCGAATTCTGTTCATTCCCGGCGGTGATATAGCGCAGGCCACCACCGATTTCCGTATCGCCAATCTCCGACGCAGAACCGGCCACCATCAGCGTTAATTACAGGTCGTCTACCGTAAAGACATCAGGAATCGTCACCCCGCCACTATTGGCTATTTTGCCCAATCCCCAATAACTAACCCCCAGGGCAAGTGTCTCCAATCTCCAAAATAAGTCGATTTTTCTCCCCGGGCCAGGTAGTTACAATCCGTTCCCTTATCTCCTGACCTTCTGGTGAGTTGAGCATCTCTACCACCATCTGGTCAGCCCCTTTATTGAGTTCGTTGACCAGGACTGAAACGACACCGGCGCTTTTGAGTCGTTTGGCAATCCCTTGCTCAGACAACACAGCCAGCTCTTCTTCGGGAACGATAGACCGGATTTGCTTATCCAAGTCCAGCGGTTTATAGCGTGGATCATGGTTCACGCCGAGCGTGTCTTAAATCATTTGAAACACACCCCGATCATTTCTACTGAAAACTGTCAGGGCCAATGTGGTATAATGACTATAAACCCCTTGCCACACTTATATAATCGTGTTAAGATGAGAAAAAGCATCCGTATCAATCCGTGTTCCCCTGGCCGACATTCCCGATGCTTTGGGGCAAGAGAAAACATTAACGGAGAAAAAATGAGCAAGAGAAAACGCACAAAACGCGCCCGGACCCGCCGACCGGCCAGACACAGACGGCGAACAGAGGGGATATCTTTTGTAACCCCTGAAGGGGACCCGATTGTTTCTATGAGCGCCCATTACCAGCATACTGCCCTGGCTAAAATTCGCCAAATTCTGACCAAAGCCGATGACTTTGGCCTTGATGATAACACCGAAACAGAGCCAGACGGTACTCTGCATTTCCCCTGGTTTGAAACGGATCCTGACAAACCCGGCTTATTTGCCCCCATTGGGCAGCGCGTCCTGGCTCACTTGACCTTAACTCCAACCACCCTGGATGTGGAAGCAATGTCGCAGGAACGTATGGAAAGGTGCAGCCGGAGATTAGAGCAACTGTTGGGGAATCAGATTCGCCTGGCTGCGCACGAAATAAAACCTACAGGCCGGAGACGCCAGGCCCGCCAGTCATCCCCCCGGTCTACCAAGTCATTCACCCCACCCCCGGAGATGATTGCCCAACTTGAAGAGCAAATGTTGCGGCAGTGGATTGACGAATCGATCCCGGCCCTGGGTGGCCTGACCCCCCGGCAGGCGGTCAAAACACCCGAAGGTCGCCGGCAGGTGTTGGCCCTGATTGACCACGCTCAACAAGCGCAGCGACAGATGAAAAAAGAGCCGGGGATGTTTACTCTCGATTATGGCAAAGTCAAGAAAATGCTCGACTTGGAGTAACTATAATATATGACAACATTTGACAAAAATTCTGCCACCGGTGTCCACCGACCATCGACCGCCTATCCTGTCGATAGACAGGGCTGACTGCCAAAACTGCCGATTCAGCTTGTTTTTACGGCGGTCTGCCGTCTGCGGTCTGTGGTCTGGTTGCTAAAAGGTGATTTCGGTGGCTGATTCTGGGTCAAATGTAAAGGGTGTCCGTTAGCGAGGTAAGCAAATAAAAATGGAACCCCAAATCGGCCAACTAATTACGGCTCCTTTCCTGCCCGTTGCGGCAGAAGTTAAAAAATTTGAACCCCGCCAGGGCTATTACCGGCTGGAAGTATTACTACGAGACGGCAACAACCAATATCTGGCCCAAAACATCAACGCTATTCAACTGAAACAGATTCAGGTCCTCGAACGAAACCCGTTGGCCTTGACCGACAACGCCGAGGACTTTTTCTTTTTGATTGAGGCCCATCGCCTGCGCTTGGCCTACCAGTTTGATCCCCAACTGGCCGTCAGCATCTCCCAGGTTGATCCGTTACCCCACCAGATCGAGGCCGTTTACCATTACGTCCTGGCCTCGCCGCGTATTCGCTTCTTGATTGCCGACGACCCCGGCGCAGGCAAAACGATTATGGCCGGGCTGGTGCTGAAAGAACTGCAATACCGGCGGCTGGTTCGGCGCGTGCTGATTGTGGCCCCCGGTCATCTCAAGTACCAGTGGCAGCGCGAGATGAAGGAGCGTTTTGGCCTCTCTTTTGCCATCATCGACCGCGCCCGCATGGAATCGGCCTGGGGCGAGAACGTCTGGGAGGAACGCGACCTGTGCCTTACCTCCATCGACTTTATCAAGCAAGACTCGGTACGTTCTACTTTGAATAGCGCCCATTGGGATATGGTCTTTGTCGATGAGGCCCATAAGATGAGCGCCTACGCCTATCAAGGCCGGAAACGAGTCAAGATTGATAAGACTAAACGCTACCAGGCCGGTGAAATCCTCTCGCGGCAGACGAACCATATGCTGTTTCTGACGGCCACCCCCCACCGGGGCGACGAAGAAAACTTCCGCCTCTTCCTGGATTTGCTGCGTCCCGGCTTTTTCGCCCAGACCGAGTTACTCAAAGAGTCGGTTGAGAACAAAGATAATCCCGTTTTTGTGCGGCGGCTCAAAGAGGATTTAAGGCGCTTTGATGGCACGCCCATTTTTCCCCCCCGCTACGTCCACACCGTCCCCTTCCGGCTGACCGAGGCCGAAACCGAGCTTTACAACCGGGTCACCAATTACGTCCGCGATTATTTCGACCGGGCCAAAGAGAACCGCAGCATCTCTTTCGCCCTCATGATTTTGCAGCGACGGTTGACCTCCAGCACTCACGCCGTCTACGAGTCGCTCAAACGGCGCAAGGCTCGGCTGGAAGAGTTACTGACCCTACCGGAAAAGATTCGCCAGGACGAAGATTACCTGCGCCTCCGTGATCTGGATGAGGATGAGTTGGCCGACATGTCCGACGAGGAGCGAGCACAGCTAGAAGAGCGACTGGAACACCTGACCATCGCCCAGAATATTGATGAGGTCAAGGTCGAGATTAAACAACTGGAGGGGTTGATTGCCCAGGCCGAGCGAGTCCGTGCCCAGGAGATTGAAAGCAAGCTGGTTGGCCTGCGGGATAGCGTGCTCAGGCATCTACCTCCCCATACCTCCCCGCAAACGGGGGGGCTAAGAGGGGATAAACTCCTCATCTTCACCGAGTTTCGGGATACCCTGCACTATCTGGTGGAGAAACTACAATCCTGGGGCTACAGCGTGACCACCATTCACGGCCACATGCATATGGACGCCCGTATCGAGGCCGAGCGGGAGTTTCGGGATAAGACCCAGATTATGGTGGCCACCGAGGCGGCCGGTGAGGGCATTAACCTGCAATTCTGCTCGCTGATGGTCAACTACGACATCCCCTGGAACCCCAACCGCCTGGAGCAGCGCATGGGCCGCATCCATCGCTATGGCCAGCAGTATGAAGTTAACATCTACAATATGGTCACCCGCGACACCCGAGAAGGGCAGATTCTGGACCGTCTCTTTGAAAAATTGGAGCGAATGAAAGAGGCGCTGGGCTCCGACCGGGTCTTTGATATTATCGGCGAGATGATTCCCGGCACACGCCTGGATGAGTTATTGAAAGAGGCCGTTTTCAGCCAGCGCCGGATTGAAGAGATTGCGCAGGAGATTGAGGCCGTCGACGCCCAATCGCTGCACCAAACCCTGGAGCAGGTCTTTATGACCAGTCTGGCCACCCGCCACATCGACTACTCCGGCCTGCTGCAAGAGACCCTGACCGCCGAGGAGAACCGGCTGGTGCCGGAATACGTCGAAGATTACTTCCTGCGGGCCTTCCGCCGCCTGGGGGGTCAGATTGAGCAACGCAACGAGACCTACAGCATTACCGCTGTACCCTACGACTTGCGCCGGTGGGGGGATGATTACGACTTTAAGGCCACCTACGGGCGGGTCTTCCGCGAGTACCGCCGGCTGACCTTTGAGAAAGCCTACGCCCGGCAGCACCCCGAAGCCGAGTTTGTGGCCCCCGGTCATCCCCTGCTGGAAGCCATCAACCAGACGATTTTAACCACCTTCCCCACAGGGGGACTCCGCCCTGGCGACGATGCCGAAAACTACGCCATTTTTGGCGACCCCGAAGGCCAGCGCGAGGGCGTCTTCTGGTTTGTCGAAGGCGAGGTCAGCGATGGCACCGGCCAACCGGCCGGCAAGCGCGTCTTCTGCCTGTATCAGGCGGTGGACGGTCCCATCCAATCGGTCAATCCGGCCATTTTGTGGGACCACGAGCCATTAAGTGGCCCCCCTGACCCCCCAAAGGGGGGAACACAGAGCCATATTCCCCCCTCCGGGGGACAGGAGAAGGGAATACAGACTCAAACTCCCCCCTCTGGGGGGCCGGGGGGGCCTCCTCCCCCCTCTGGGGGGCCGGGGGGACTCCCTCCCCCCGCTGGGGGGCCGGGGGGGCTGCTCCCTCCCGCCATCCTCTCCCTCCTGCAAAACCGCCAGGCCATCGAAGATTACATCGTCACCGAGATCCTCTTTCCCTTTCAGGCGGAGATTGAGCAAAAGCGGCAGCGGGAAAGCCAGATCAAGGAGAAGTACGGCCTGCGCTCGCTGGATTATTTGATTCAGGAGTCGAACCAGAAAATCTTGGAATACGAACTGCGCCAGGCCGGCGGTGAGCCGATTGGCCTGCCGCTCCTCAACGAGCAGCGCAACCTGGAGCAGTTGGAGCAGCGCCGGACGGCCCTCGAGCGGGAAATTCAACTGGAACGTAACCTGACCGTGGGCGAACCCCGTATTCTAGGTGCAGCGGCCGTCATTCCCTTCGACTACGCTCAGGACAGCTCCGTGCCGGAACCACTCAAGCCAACCGAAGTTGAGGACCAACAAATCAAGGAAAAACCAAAACCGGAGGAGACCTACAAGGTAAAGCCTACCGGCGAGGGGGCTGGAATGAGGCGTGATGATGAAATCGAGGCCTTGGGAATGCGAGTGGCGATGCAGTACGAGCGTGACCAGGGCTGGCAGCCGGCAGATGTCTCCGGTGAAAACCACGGCTTTGACCTGCGCTCCACCCTCTACAACGACGACGGTTCTTACGCCGACATCCGCTACATCGAGGTCAAAGCCCGGGCTCAATCTGGAGCCATCCGCCTGTCGGCCAACGAGTGGAAAAAGGCCCGCCACTTTGGGGAGAAATTCTGGCTCTACATCGTGACCATGGCCGGGACGGATGCCCCGCAGTTACACCGGGTGCAGAATCCGGCTGACCTTTTCAGAGTGGATGAGGATATTTTTGCCACGGGTTTTATTATTCCTGAAGAAAAATGGCGACGACGGGTCGATTAAAATTGTTGCACAATGCAACCATTCCTGCTAAAATAGCTCTAAACCAGCCCAAAATGGAGGTCTTACAATGCCTACCTTGCACGTGCGCAACGTGCCCGATGAGTTATATGAGCGCCTTAGAGAGCAGGCCAATGCCAGAAACCGCTCCATCAGCGCCGAGGTGATTATGCTGCTGGATCGTGCCCTGACCGACACTGAACCCAGCCAGGCCGAACTGTTAGACGGCATCCGGCGCCGGCGCTTCTTTCGCCCCGCCCAGAACGGCGCGCCCGACAGCACCGCCTTGCTCCGTCAGGATCGAGCCCGATGAGCGACGACTGCGTGGTAGACGCCAGCGTTGGCATTAAGCTATTTCTGGCCGAGGAATTTTCAGATGTGGCCGACCGGTTGTTCAGCCGTTTGGCCGCCGAGCCGCCGGCCCATTTTTACGTGCCTGACCTGTTCTACATAGAATGCGCCAACATTTTGTGGAAGTACACCCGTCGCTTTGACTACCCGGCCGACAACGCCCACCAGGACGTGCGTGATCTGCGGGCGTTGGCACTGCGTACCGTCTCCACCGCCGACCTGCTGGAACCGGCTCTGGACCTGGCCCTGGCCTATGACCTTACGACCTACGATGCCAGTTACGCCGCCCTGGCCCAACAACTTAGCCTGCCCCTCATCACCGCCGACCAGGCGCTCCAACGTAAACTCAGCGGGAGTCAGGTACCGGTGCAAACCCTGGCAGATTTAGCCGCTGCTGAGACAAGACCTAACTTTGAGTAGGCTGACCGAAAGTGATTTTCTATGAAAAAACGCCTCGCCGAGTACAACCTGCCCCTGGTCGACATCTCCGGTCCATCGGCCCCAATTTGGAGGGGATAGATCACGATGAAAGCACAAAAATTAAATATAGTGGCATTAGTGATAGCCCTGGCTGCACCCTTTGTGGTGGCCGCAATTGGGGGTATTGCCACCAGCGCTTCGGTATCAACCTGGTATCCAACTCTGAACAAACCGGCCTGGAACCCTCCGGCCTGGGTCTTTGGCCCGGTCTGGACTTTGCTCTATTTAATGATGGGCATTGCCTCGTGGTTGGTCTGGCAGAAACGCGCCCAAAACCAGGCCCAGGTTCGTCGGGCGTTGGGCTGGTACGGGCTGCAACTGAGTCTGAATCTGGGCTGGTCGGTGATATTTTTTGGCCTGCAACAGGTTGGCCTGGCCCTGATTGAAATTGTGGCCCTATGGAGCACCCTGCTCATAACCATCGTCAAATTTGGGCGCATCCGTCGCGACGCTGCCGGGCTTCTGCTGCCCTACTTGCTGTGGACGACCTTCGCTACCGCCCTTAACGCCGCCATCTGGTGGCTGAACCGGAATAATTAACCCTTGGAGTAATTGCATGCAAAAACGCCTCATCGAATACGACCTGCCCCTGACCGACATCTCCGAAGAGTCGGCCCGGGAGAAGAATATCCGCCACGGCCACCCCTCCACCCTGCACATCTGGTGGGCGCGGCGACCACTAGCCTCCTCACGAGCCACGGCCTTTGCCGTCCTGATCGACGACCCCGGCCCCGATAACCCCCAGCAGCGCGAGTACCTGCTCGACCTGATCAAACGCATCACCCCCTGGGAGGCAGTCAAATACGGCAACTCCGAAGATATTGAAGAAGCCCGCCAACTGATTTTGCAGCAGTATGGCCGCCCGCCCCGCGTGCTGGACCCCTTTGCTGGCGGCGGCTCCATCCCCCTGGAAGCCCTGCGCCTGGGCTGCGAGACCTACGCCAACGATTACAACCCCGTGGCCGTCTTTATCGAAAAAGCCACCCTGGAATGGCCGCAGAAGTTTGGCATTGAGGTTGAATTGCCGCAAGAAGAACACGGATTGGCACGCGAAGCGTGTAACGGATCGGAAGAGTCAGAATCCGTTACATCCCGCGCATCCGCTGTTCTCCCCGGCCTCGAAACCAGACCCAAGGTCAATCTGCTGGCTTACCTGGTGGAAAAATGGGCCAACATTATTTTGGAGGAGGCCCGGGCCGAGATTGGCCGCTTTTACCCCGAAGATGAGGACGGCTGGATACCGGTGGGCTATCTGTGGGCCAGAACCATTCCCTGCCAGAATCCAAGCTGCGGGGCGGAGATTCCGCTGGTCAAACAATTTTGGTTGGCTAAAAAGAGCAACAAGAAGATTGCTTACCGTCCAATAGTAGACAAAGAAAAAAAGCACATTGAGTTTGAGTTATTGGTAGGGGAAGCCGCCATTAAGGCCACTAATTTTGACCCGAGTCAAGGAACTGTCAGTAAAGCTGATGCTCGCTGCTTAGTTTGTGAGCAAGTAACCAAAGCCAGTGATACACGCCGTTTGGCCCACACTGATAATATGGGGCAACGTGTTTTAATTGTAGTTCAACATAATCCGAAAAAGAGTGGCAAACGTTACCGAATGGCCAATGGGGAAGATGAACGCGTATTTACTGAAGCAAACATGTACTTACAGGATAAATTAGCAAACTGGCCTCACCTGGAAGGCCCATTGCCTGACGAGGCAATTCCTACACCCAATGGACAGGAATATAAACCAGGTAATCCTTACTACAATTTCACGCCAGTTGTTCTATATGGAATAACTAAATGGCGAGATTTATTCAATACTCGCCAACAACTCGCTCTGGTAACTTTTATGGATAAAATCACTAATAGTTATCCGCTCATTCGTACAGACTGTGAAAAGATTTTAAAAACGTCTCAATTAGATGGGGGCTTCAACTTAAACATAGATGTAGACGAGCTAGCCGCAGCAGTAGCAAGTTATCTAGCTGCAATTCTTAGTCGACTTGCTGATAAAAATGCCGCAATAGTTGTCTGGAACAACATTGGAGAGAAGATTGAGCATGTATTTGGTCGTCAAGCTTTACCGATGGCTTGGGATTATATTGAATTGAACGTATTTTCCAGTGTAAATGGCGATTGGACATCAAACCGTGATTGGATTCTGCGCTATATTAATACTAATCCGGCAGTAAATCATTCAAGTAGTCATTTCCATCATGCCTCTGCTACGGAATTACCTTTCCCTGATAATTTTTTTGATGCAGTGTTAACTGACCCACCTTATTACGATAATGTACCCTATGCTGACTTATCAGATTTCTTTGTAACTACTCAGACGTCGGACCGGGTGTGGCGACGTCCTGAAATCTAATGCAAAATTAGCATTCCTCCAATAAAAATCTTACACAACTCGGGTAAGATGTAATCGCGTTATAGGTAGCAGTCAACT
>DAOUMU010000504.1:0-9269 GCA_034409055.1 Anaerolineae bacterium | reverse complement strand
AGTTGACTGCTACCTATAACGCGATTACATCTTACCCGAGTTGTGTAAGATTTTTATTGGAGGAATGCTAATTTTGCATTAGATTTCAGGACGTCGCCACACCCGGTCCGACGTCTGAGTAGTTACCAAAAATCGCCGTATGAACGCCTCGACCGGCAGGGTACAATAGCGTCGCTTGCCCTTATTGTCGTCGTTAACCGCAACCAGGCACGTACTACGAGCCGCTTCCTTTTCATTTCTAAGGTAGAGAAAGTCCTGTCGCAGTTCTTCCTCACTGACTTGGTCAGGTGATTTGCCGTAGTATTCAGCTAACTGGCGCACAGCCCGCAGATACGCGTCTTGGGTCTTGTCAGCCAGGCCCCGTAACTGCATATCCTCGATCATTTTTTGGCGTAAGGGTGTTATTGGACTATACCTCCCGTTTTTGAATTACAGGAAGTATAGCCTTTTTGGCCGTTCTATTCTATTCGGTTGTCCTCTTTCGCTCCTCTTTTCTGCGCGCAGCGCTTAGTTCAACAAAGGGCTATATAGTCACTGCCCACCTAATCCTCTGTATCGGGGCAATAGGTGGGCAGTAGTCCGATAATACCCTTGTCTCAGGCCAACGCCTCCAACCACCAACCTATCCCCCCCCGGCTCGCACACAATAAACAGCACCGGTTGGGACAATTTTCGCCTCAATTTTTAGCAGGTTCACAACCAAGTATACTCCATATACCCCTTTTCCGTCAATAGAAATTGGATATGGTAGTTCCGAAAAAATACCTGTGCCCGGTACGGGTAATTGTCCCAACTCCGTGAACCCACAGGGCAAGTGACGTGAAGCGTGAAACGTGATGTTTTTACGCCATAAATCCTCACGTTTCACGTCACCTGCCCTGTGGGTTTACGCTTCACGCCACCGAAAGTTTTGGGATGATTTAAATTTCGGAACTCCCCAAGACGTTGCCGCGTTAAGCTATCAGCCTGGAATTTTAGTTCCAGGCTACCACCCCCTCACGGGCTAAACTTCTTGAAGATAACCGGCAAGTAAGAGTAGATGTTCTTACCGTCCGCTTGGACTATAATCCCCCTCGTACCCGTCACCGGCCTGGACACCTCCGTACTGGTCACGGCGGCGGTGTTGGTGATGACCGTGTCCTCGGCCAGGCCGGTGCTGACCATGACCGGGAAGGTGAGGGTGATACGTTGACCGGCGGTGATGGTCAGTCCGCGGGCCAGGGTGGGCGGCGAACCGGTGATGCCGGTGGTCCCCTGGAGGGTCACCGGCCCCACAAAGTTCAAGCCGCCGGGCATGGTGTCCGAGACCACCGCCCCGCTGGCCTTGACCAGGCCGCTGTTGCTAATGATCAGGGTGTAGGTCAGGGTTTGATTGTTTTACTAAACGATTTTATCCATCATGATGTATTTGGGCAATGTCGCCAAGGTACTTTTTTATCTGATTTTAATCGATCTGTTGTCTAATCAACCACCCAGACATCGTTCGTCAGTGTCACATTTGACCTAAAGTACATTTGTTCTATAATTTCTTATAATGAGAAATTCACATCTTGAGCTAGGTTTGACAAATCTGGAGCAAGCTAGCAATTTAGGGATGCCGTTCAATGGCCCAGAGAAATACAAAACAAAAAGACTCGTCGACGATGAATTGGGGACAACCCCACCAGCCAACTTTTCTTATATCCTGTTTGAACGAGTTAACCCGCTTGAGAACGCCAGCCGTTATTACTTTTTGGGATGGATGCCGACTTTTATTACACTCAAAGGCCGTGGTAAGAATATACGGACGCAAAGGCCAGACCCAACGCCTGATTACCCCCCAACCCTTTGACTCGTTAGAGGCAGCCTGGCCCCTGCTACGAGCTATCATCAAGGCTCGTCTACGGCACGGTTATCGGGTGGTACAGCCTAATGTGTACCGGGACTGGTAGTGTTACAATTATAGTCTAGTTGTCAGCCGATAGACACTTCCCTGCGCTCTCAAATTGCTCTTCTAAAAACTTTTTGGTTATACTCCTCATTGGTCCTCATTTGTTTGGTTGGCAAAATGGTTAAGCTATGTTATTATCTTAGTATATGCGATTTTATATTATGTTAATAGATCAACCTATAGCTAGCGAACTAGATATGTTAGATGTTGACAAGGAACTGGCCAGCCGGATCGAAAATTACTCAGATGATTTCTGGGCATCCACGGATCGGAACCCTCGTGAAGATATTCATGCCTATTTTCAATATCCAGCTATGATGGTACCTGGTTTACAGCGAGAACTAATCAAACTAGTTGTCGATTTACAGCCTATGGTACGCAATGTTCTCGATCCCTTCGTAGGAGCCAGTACCACAATGACAGCCTGTATGCATTTAGGATTAAACTTTGTAGGACAAGACATTAATCCACTTGCAGTGTTAATCTCTCATGCGAAAAGGGGACCTTTTTTCGATCACGCTCTCCCAGCAAAAGTTAAGCGTGTTTTGGAACAGATTAACGCAGATCATAAAGAACAAATCGAGGCGAATTTCGCTTATCTTGATAAATGGTTTCAGCCAGAAGTTCAATATGAGCTTAGCAAGATTCGTCGCGCAATTAGATCAGAGAAGTTTTTATGGGCAAGACGTTTTTTATGGGTAGCTTTAGCTGAAACTGTGCGTCTTACCAGTAATTCTCGAACTTCAACCTATAAGCTGCATACTCGACCGAGAGATGAGATAGAGGCACGTAATGTCTCAGCCATTGAGACATTTTCGGAAATTTTGTCTCAAAACTTGGATGATTTCTTGAAATTTAGAGACTGTCTAAATGAAGCAGGTCGGCTACAACGAGGCCATTATGTAGGTAAACTGTCCATTCATTTACAGGACTCCGCCACGAAAATATTACCTCCACCAGATAATACGAAAAAATACGACTTGTTGATAACCTCACCACCTTATGGCGATAATACCAGTACGGTTCCTTATGGGCAACACTCTTATTTGCCACTTCAGTGGATCGATTTCAGGGATATTGATAAGAAGGTTACTAGCAGCGAATGGTTGCGCACGACGCAAGAGATAGATCGAAGAAGTCTGGGAGGAAGAACACCGGAGGAACTAGATCCACTTATTAACCATTTAGCAGAAAGATCAACCAGTTATAAAACAGCAATAGACTCATTAATAGAACAGCCTAAAGATCGTCGTTCTCGTGTCACCACATTCTCCTATGATCTAAACAAAACCTTAGGTCCAATTGTTCAAAGTCTACGCAGAAATGCTTACCTAATATGGTTCATTGGAAATCGACATGTTGGTGGTATTGAAATTCCAACAGAGCAAATCTTGGTAGAACTTTTGGAGCATCGACAAGTCAAATTAGTTACTCGAGTTACCAGAAAAATAGCGTTTAGACGAATGGCTGCTAGAAATCAAATAGCAAGTATGATGCGACAAGAACACATTCTTGTGTTCCGTAAGGTGCAAGAGTAATGGCTTTGGATCAAAAAAAAGAACCAAAATTTGAGATTGATGCTTCGGTTGTTTATCAATTAGGGGAACAACTGATCTCTGACGAAATTCAGGCACTACTAGAATTGATCAAAAACTCTTATGATGCAGATTCTAGCTATGTTAATGTTACTGTAGAAACTCGCAAATCTGTGGGAGACAATAGCCTAAATTTTCCTAATTCCAAAGGTTACATCGTCATCGAAGATGACGGTATAGGTATGGACTGGGATGATATAGAGAGAGGTTGGTTTACTATCTCTGCTTCACCCAAGCGAGAGATGAAAACTCAAGGGAAGACTACTGAAAAGGGAAGAACGCCTCTTGGAGATAAGGGGCTAGGACGTCTAGGTTCTCAGAGATTAGGGCGAAACATTGAAATGTGGACTTCCAGAAAAGGCTCTAAGGTCGAGTATTACGTAGGTATTGACTGGAAAAATTTTAAGGGCAGAACATTATCAAAGGTACCTTTCTATTATAAAGCAGTACCAAGAGAGAAGCCACGCAAAGGTACAAATATTGTTATTTCGGATTTGCGTTTACCAGAGAAATGGGAAGGTCAGGCACAGGACAAGTTAATAAGGAAAACCTCTGAGCTCATATTCCCATTTGAAGAGGTCCGTCCATTTGAAGTATATATTTCAATAAATGGGAAACGTGTTGATCTTGACGAAATTTCGGAAAGTGTTCTTGATGTAGCCAATATGCAATTCTCGTTTTCTTTCGATGGGGAAATACTTTACATTGGTGGAAAATATCGTTTAACAGCTTTATTGGCTCCAGCCCCTGATAGTCAGCAAAAATTCCAACGTCTTCTAGAACCCGATCAAGGAGTAGATTATTATGCCTACTTAACCAGCAAGGATTGTTCTTGGTCCATTCCTGGTTTGAAGTGGGAGGATGAGCTAGGATGGTTTGTCTCTTTTAAACAAGACTACCCTTTAGAGGACCTTCCAGGTGTTGAGCAGGCCAATTCTTCATCCCTTATTACTTCATTTTCTGATAGAAATCAGAAACCAAGAATTGCTAATCCAGGACCTTTTCGTGGCAAGATATTCTCGTTTGCTTTAAGAGGAACAGACCTTAGTGCTATCAGCGACGTGTTCAACGTACAGAGCGATTTTAATAGATTTGTAAAGAGACATGTTGGTATACGTGTGTTTCGAGATGGATTTGGTATTCGGCCATTTGGTTTAGGCGGGAACGACTGGCTTGACCTGGGTAGCGGCTGGACGAGTGCGAAATCCTATTATGGATTGCGTCCAAATAATGTTATTGGATATGTAGTACTTACAGCCAAGGAAAATAGTAGGTTAGAAGAAGCCACAGATCGGGAAGGGTTTATTGAAAATACTTATTCCCGTAATTTCTATTTATTGATGCAGCGTGTGGTAAAAACTATAAATGATGCAAGTACAAATCTGCGTCGTGGATATCTTGACTATGTAAAGTTAAAGGCAGAACAAGAAATAGGGATTACTTCGCAAAATACTTCTAAAATTTTCAGTCGCATCAGAGACACATCAAATGCCTCTAGGAATTTAGAGGCACGGGTTACCAAAACAAGAGATACTTTTGAGGCAGTATCTGCACGAGTTCAAACTTTAACGGAGGATATTGAGACCACCCCTTTATTCCATACAGAACAAGAGCGAAAAGCTACACCGCTCTTACAAGAGATCAATAAGACACTCGATGAAGCTACCTCCATTCTCAGGCAAATCGAGTCAATGTTATCTGAGGCCAGACAATTAGGTGAAATCGCAGATATACTGGAGGCAGATCTTGAACACCTTCGCGAAGAACTTGAGTTGTTCTCGGAGTTGGCAGGACTGGGAATTACTGCCGAAGCCCTTTCTCACGAAATCAAAATTATTGCGGATGGTTTGGCTGCAAGAACTAAAGACTTATTGACTAAACTCAAGACACGTCAATCAATTGATCCTCAGATTATTGCCTATACCGAACACATTCACACGGTCGTTGGACGAATCAGAAAACAACTTAGCCATCTTGATCCATCCTTGCGTTATGTTCGCGAGCGTCGTGACAAGATTAAGATGTATGCCTTTATTAAAGGTATTAAAGAATTTTATACTGATCGTTTTGTCCGAAACAATATAGAATTTGAAATAGAGAAACCATATAAAGACTTCACAATCTTGATGAACAAGGGTAAGCTGACTCAAGTCGTAGATAATCTCCTTCTTAATTCTGAATATTGGTTGAGAGAAGATCTCCGCAAAAAATATATCACTACTGCCAAGGTTGTTATGCGGGTCAAGGTCCCAATGCTAGAAATTTGGGATACAGGTCGTGGTGTTGCTCCTTCTGTAGAACATTATTTATTCCAACCATTTGTTACTACCAAACCCAAAGGTGTTGGAAGAGGGTTGGGGCTATTTATTGCTCGCCAATTACTGGACTCAAGTGGTTGTTTAATTTCCCTTCTCCCAGAACGAAATGAATTTGACCGACGATATATTTTCCGCATCGACTTTACGGGGGCCATCAATGAATAATGAGGAAACTCTACAAGCTCAACATGCTATAAAACATATCCTTGCTG
This sequence comes from Anaerolineae bacterium, assembly GCA_034409055.1. Taxonomy (GTDB): domain Bacteria; phylum Chloroflexota; class Anaerolineae; order 4572-78; family J111; genus DAOUMU01. The sequence continues at coordinate 3,214 of DAOUMU010000504.1, read as the reverse complement.
GTCTCAATATTGAGACCGTTGTTTGTATTGATGATATTTATGCTGTTAATGATTTTGAAAATAGCATCGCGATAGCTATTGGGTGGTTCACTGAAGCCCTGTTTCTTGGTAAAAGTGAAAGTTGTAATGAGCTTGTCGATCAAATTTTTGACCAATCGTCATTTTTTGATGTAGATGATGACGAGATTTGGAAGCGGAGATTGAGAGGTAACTGGCAGAACCTTGATGAGGAAAGAAGAATACTTATTTTGGATCAGTTAGCTAAAGTTCTGGGTTCAAATGTAAATATTGAGCGTGACCAAGTCAGTGCATCTTTATTAAAAAGCCTAATTCCAGAGGAAGTGGAACTTCGAGAACTTACACCTGCTGAATGGGAAGCCAGTCAAGCGGATATGTTTGGAAAAGCTAACGACCAGAAAAGCCTACTGTGTCTATTTGACCACAACCTTGAGGCTGCAGATGATTATTCTTCCAATGGTGGTATTCTTCTCTTAGAAAAAGCAATAAAAGCACGTGGTGATCGTCCGGTAATATGTGGCCTTTTGACGCATACAGTCAAAGTGGATGAAGAGATAAGTCAGAGTAGGCAGTTTGCCGACGAGCATAACCTTAAACGAGAGGATTTTTTAGTTTTATCCAAAGATAGACTCAATGATTCTATACAATTTGCCCATGGGCTTAAGATGATGTCATTGAATCATGCCCGTGATTTTCTAACCGCTCAAGTACGAGAAATAGTCACACAGGCGGATGAATATGCCAACGATAAACTTATGACGGTTGATATCTATGACTTCGATCACATGATTCTCCGATCATCGGAAAAAGAGGGTGTTTGGGAAGCAGAAACCTTGTTTCGACTATTTGATATTTTGCGAATTACCGCCTTTCGGGAAAAAGTGTTTGCTCCCGAGAATAAATCTAAGCTAGATAGCAAGATCTCTCAAATCCGCACCATTCGAGAAGTGCCGACCTTGCCAGATGAACAAGATCACCCACCCAATCAAAGATGGGAAATTCGAAGGTTAGAACTGTACGAAAGTGGCGATTTTATCAACAGAGCACATCTACCCTTAGAGCTAGGAGACATTTTTGAACTCAGCGATAGAAAATTTATACTGATTGCTCAACCATGTGATTTAATGGTTAGAGGTAAAGGAGGGGGAAAAGGGCATAGACAGGCTGACATTGTAACCCTCGTTACGATAACAAAAGAACCTCCAAAGAACCCGGAATCAGGTACAAGTTTTACCCTTCATTACTTTGACACGTCAGGTGAAAAAGCCTATGTCAAATTTCGGTCTGCATACCACATATCGGCAGATGTTTTAGATTTGGCTGTATTCAATTCTAATGGAGATTGTAGATTGAATCTTTCAGACACCGTTTCCGATACACTTCACCTATCTTGGCGTGAACGATATAAAATTATCAAGAAAAAATTCAAGAATTATCAAGAGCAATCTAAAACATTACTTGACAATTTTGGTCGTGCGAACTTGAGAAGAGAAAGCAAGGAATTATTGAAAAAATCTCTAACTGGTAGATTAACTCTATCAAACCTAAACGTCACCCTTGACTTTAATTTACTTAAAGACGGGGTTTTTAAATTCGGAATTCGTAGGATTGGTAGATACCGGCAACCAGGTGCAGGAGTATTATTGGGCAATTACTTTGCCTTTCTCTCTAGAAATGCCGAAGAGCATGATTTTGTCATGCCAGATGAAAATACCTAAAGCTGTGTGACATCCCGTATCTTTTCCACGAGAAACAAGAAGCCGCCTGCAACCAGCGGCTTCTTGTTTATAGGTAAGATTACCGGCTAACTGACTCGAGGTAATCTTGCACGGCCTCGGCCGACTCCATGGCCATCACCTTTTCCATAACCTGCCTGGCTTCAGTCAGGGTTATTTGCCTGATGGCGGCTTTCACTGCCGGAATGTTGAGGACATTCATACTCAACTCGTCCAAGCCCAGACCAAGCAGGAGGAGGGTAGGCAGGGCGTTACCGGCCAGTTCTCCGCACATCCCCACCCAAATATTGGCCCCATGCGCTGCTTGTACGGTTTGTTGAATCAGGCGCAACATGGCCGGGTGCAGGGCATTCGCCAGGTTGGTTACTTTAGCATTACCCCTCAATCGTACAACAATCTTTAGAACCTGTCATATCCGACTGTCCCAATGAATGTGTCTTGCTAACAGACACACCCACGATTTGATGATAATTTTACTGGTCAAATTTAAAGTGTATCCGTTAGCGAATGAATGCATTTCAAGTGGGGGGCGAGTATCGTCGCCTATGCGTAGGCAAAGTGCCCGAATTTCATCGGAAAAATGCTCCACCAATGACAAGCCCGGATGGCTCAATTCCCTATACAATATAGCTGTCCAGAAAAAGATTTTGAGTTTGTACCCAGGCGGGCACAGGTACCCAAAAAGCGGACACAGGTAGTAACGACTTCAGTCGTTCCAGGCAGCAATAACGACTAAAGTCGTCACTACGAGTCAAAAACACACAGGGCTGTGCATTGTCTAAACGTCTACAGAAGCAACTACAAGGAGGCCCCAATGAAAACGACAGGATTACGCTTGAGCCTAATGACCCTATTCATTCTCAGCCTACTTATTCTTATCATCTGCGTCGGGGCTGCCACCGGTCCTACCCCGACCGTCGCTTCAGCCAATCCTACCACGGCGGAAACGCGGCCGGCCGCTACCCCCCAACCATCCTCCACGGCGACCCGAGTGTCGCCAATACCGGCCCGACCGTCACCCACCCCATCCCTTACCCCCTCCCCGACCGTGTTACCTTTCTCATCTTCGACTGCCACCCAGACCCGTCCGGCCGCCGAGCCCTTGCAAGTGCTCGAGGTCCAGCCGGCCGCTGGAGCCAGCGGTATTTTACCCTATGCTGTCGTCACCGTCTTCTTCGACCGGCCGGTGGTCGTTCTCAAGGCCCTTGAGGACGGGGACAGCCTGCCCAATCCGCTCACCTTTACCCCCCCCGTCGAGGGTAAGGGCGAATGGCTGAACACGGCCACCTTCCAATTTACCCCCGGTAGCGCCGGTTTTCGCCGGGCCACCACATACACCGCCCGGATCACCCAGGGCCTGACCGATGCCTTTGACCAGGCGGTGCTGGCCGAGGATGTCGAGTGGCGCTTTACCACCATCGTCCCCACGGTTACCCCGACCCCCACGCCCATCCCTACCC
>DAOUMU010000503.1:0-17209 GCA_034409055.1 Anaerolineae bacterium | reverse complement strand
CGGTGAATGATGAGCGGGAACAAACGCTCAACCAGTTGCTGGTTGAAATGGACGGCTTCGACGAGCGGTTGGAGGTCATTCTCCTGGCCGCCACCAACCGGCCCGACGTATTGGATCCGGCTTTGCTACGCCCCGGGCGTTTCGACCGCGAGGTAGTGGTCAATCTGCCGGATCGCCCCGGACGTGAGGGTATCCTGCGGATTCATACCCGGGGCTTGCCGCTGGCGCCGTCGGTTGACCTGGCGGATATTGCTCGCGCCACCACCGGGATGAGTGGGGCCGATCTGGCCAATTTGTGCAACGAGGCGGCGTTGATTGCGGCTCGCTACAATCACCGGCGCATCGAGCGGGTCGATTTTGACGAAGCCATTGATAAAATCCTGCTGGGCGCGGCCCGGACCTTGATGCTGGATGAGCACGAACGGCGGGTGATTGCCTACCACGAAGCCGGTCATGCGCTGGTGGCCTGGTTCACAGCCCAGGCCGACCCGGTGCATAAAGTCACCATTATCCCTCGCGGGCGGGCGTTGGGTGTGACCGAGCAGTTGCCGGAAGACGATCATTACAACTACAGCCGCACTTATTTGCTGGCGCGACTGGCCGTGATGCTGGGTGGTCGCGCCGCCGAGGATACCGTCATTGGCGATATTACCACCGGGGCCGAAAATGACCTTGTCCAGGCCACACGCTTGGCCCGGCGGATGATTACCCGCTGGGGTATGGGTGAGTTGGGCACCCTTGCTTTTGAGTCTGATGAAGAACAACCCTTCTTGGGCTATGAACTGGCCCGGGGCCGGGATTACAGCGAAGCCACGGCAGCCCAAATTGATGAGGAAGTCCAGCAATTGCTGGCAGAACGCTATCAAACGGTTTGCCGCTTATTGACCGATGCGCGGGAGCAGTTGGACGCTCTGGCTGAAGCTTTGTTGCGCGATGAGACGATTGACCACGACCAACTGGTAAAAATCTTGGGAACTCGCGTCCAACTCCCGCAAAAGGAAGCCGCAGTTGCATGAGTGTTCGTCTCGCTAGTTTGAAAACGACGCCTGTCGGCTCGGTTTTTAACCGCGTATCGAATTTACGAGGTTAATGTACTATCTGGTGGTGCGGTTTGGCCCATAACAATTTCAACTTCAACCGGCAAGCCCCACAACGATATCCGGGGGGCGTTCACGGTTTCTAAAGCTAATGTTTTCCAGAGCCTACTGCGCAAATATCGGGCGGCAATCAAGAAGTTGGAGGAACTGTCGGTGGCCCTTAAGAAAACTTTAAATGGGGTTTAAATGACGGTGGCGGTGGTGGCCAAAATGACCATGGGATACAAAGCCCAGCGAGGGGCCAGCAGATAAAACGGATTGGCTAAATTTTCAGGGTTCTCCAACAACTGCGCCGCTGGATGTTGCGCCGCGGCACCAACAGGGCCATGAGCGATGTGACCGTTAATAATGGTTCTACTTCAAATGATAATTCATATAAACAACAAACTGAACGCCCGGTACCTGGGCGACCCGGCAGCGGTGGAAGCCGCCGCCTCGGCTGTAGCCCGGCAGGCGGAGGTCGGCTAGGGATGGCTGGCTAGCTGCACCGGAACCTGAGCGGGAGCAGATTTTTTTGGGGCAAACACGTCGGCTCGCCGGAGTAACTACAACGCCAGCACAGTAAACGGTATGGACACCACCAGCCCAATCGGCGTGGGGCCGAGTAGCGGATTCGGCTGACCTTGGGCCAGCAACGTCCCTATTGCCCCGATACCGTTGATAGAGGCATGGGCAATGACCGCCGGCCAGACACTCCCCGCTTTCAGGGTTAGCCAGCCTAAAAAGGTGCCAAAGACAAAGGTGAACCAAACCATTGCCAGCAATCCCGGCCATGGCGCGCCGGGGTAATCCAGCCCGTAATTATATCCCATAGCAATCACCGGCCAATGCCACACGCCCCAGATGATCCCCAGCAGCACCATCGCTTTGTGACTGCCCAGCGGCATCAGCCGGGGCAGTAAGTAAGCTCGCCAGCCGAACTCTTCGCCCAACGTGGCCAACCCGTTAATCAACGGCGCAAGGATGATGGCCTGGATGATCTGTGCAATAATGCCAAAGGCGAAAGCAAGAAATATCCAGATGCGTTTCAAATCAACTATTTTGTTCATTTCCAAATTCTCCTGATCTTTAACTCCTCACATATCCAGTTCCTGCAAAGTTCGTAAATAACTGATGACATCCTCGCGGGTCAGCATTCCCTTGACGTGACCATTGGTCATCACCGGAAGCTGGTTGACGCCGTCGCGGTCCATTTCTTGCATGGCGGCCCACATTTCCGTGTCGGGCCGAATCCGTTTTAAGTCCGCCACGGGGGTCATCGCCTGGACGGCGGTGGTGGTTGTCCATTGCTCCCGAGGAATTTCCTTGATGTGATGCACGGTCAATAAACCAATCGCTTTCTCATCTCGCTCAACGATGAAACTGCGCCGGCCGGAACTTAGAATGTGATGATCAACCATTTGTTGCAGCGTGGTATCGGCAGAGATGGCGGTGTAAGCGCGACTCATTACTTCCGACACCTGATGACCGGTTAGCAAACCTTGAATCCGTTGTTGCTGGATCTGGGCAATAGCGGCGCTCTCTAAAAACCAGCCGATGAAGGTAATCCACAGGCCGTTGGTGAAGTTACCGCCAAACATTTGCCACACCCCATAAAAGATGAAGAGAAAACCGATGAAACGGCCCACATTCCCGGCAATGACGGTGGCGCGGTACAAGCTTTGAGTCATACCCCAGACAATGGCGCGAAAGACGCGGCCTCCATCCAGGGGGAAGCCCGGGATCAGATTAAAGAGAGCCAAAGCCGCGTTGATATAAGCCAGATACTTAACCAAAGCCAATAACGGGGCAATGGGAGTCAGGATAGATTGCAGCAAACCAAAAATAATGGCCAGGGTAAAACTAACCACAGGTCCGGCAATCGCAATCCAAAATTCGGCCATTGCGCTGGGGGGTTCGGCACCGATTTGAGCCACCCCGCCAAAGATAAAAAGGGTAATGCTGCGAACGGGTATCTTGTAGCGCATGGCGATAACCGAGTGACCCAACTCGTGGAGCAGAACACTTACAAAAAGCATAATGGCCGTGACGGCGCCGACAAACCAGTATTCAGCCAACGGCCAATTTTTGAACTCGGTGGGGTAGTAACTCACCGCCAGCGTCCATGTGAGCAAAATAAAGATCAGGAACCAGGAATAATCCAGCCCGATGGGGATACCCAGGATTCGTCCAAGCGATATTTTTTGTCGACCCATTTTGAAAGTTTCCTTCCTGAATTTTTGTTTAGCACTACGATCCAACAAAAGAACCCAGGAGCGCATAGGTCAAAAACACACCCATAGCAAAACCAGCAAAAACCAACAATCCTAAGAGAACGTTATCGCGCAGGCCCATCACTATACTATTCCCATAACTCCGGGCGCGTAGGATTCCCCAGGCCAGCAGGCCAAGTAAAAGCCCTATCAAGATATTGATGAGTTGTAATAAAATTGCTTGCGTCAATAACATACTGATCTCCTGGGCTTTCCATACTCCATCTCTACCATATCATAGAGACAAACCCGTAGCCCTTAAGAAATCTTACAACTTGCCTTAAGACAATCTTAAATTCAGCGCGGGGAGAGAAGATGAACGCCAAATTGGACCAAATGCAAAAAGCCCGACCTTGAAAGGTCAGGCTTTGGAAAATTCGGCCCTATCAATCGCTTAGTTTTTGAGGGGGGGCGTTTCCGCTTGGGTCTCACCTTGCAGGGGTAGCCAGATGATAAAACGACTACCCTGATCCGGTTCGCTTTCGACGTCCAAACGTCCCTGGTGCGCCGTAATCAGATCATGGGCAATGGTCAATCCCAGCCCCATCCCTTGCGGAAACCGGCCTGATGTCTGGCCGCGATAAAAAGAGGTGAAAATTTGGGCCTGTTCTGTGGGGGAGATGCCAGGCCCGGTATCGCTCACCTGAATCCAGATTTCTTCATCTTTCACGCCGGCGCTTATAGAAACAGCGCCGCTTGGCGGGGTATACTTTATGGCATTACTCAACAGATTGCCCAATGCTTGAGCCAATCGATCAGCGTCTGCCTCCAGCGAGGGTAAATTTGGGGGGATGACCACATCCCAGGCCAGGTTTTTTTGATGGGCTGCCTCTCGCCAGGGGACGAGAACAGGGGGGAACCAGGCGTACAAGTCAATGGATTGGCGGTTCAATTCTAAGGTACCTAAAACCTGATCGTGAAGTTGCGCCAGTGTGTCTAATAAACCCCGCAACCGGCCTATCTCACCGGCCATGCTGGTTAGAAATTCTGTAGCCAGTGTTTTATCTTCAACCGCACCGTCTAGCATAGCCTGAACCGCGGCGCGCAGCGCACCCAGGGGACGGCCCAATTCATGCACCAGATTAGCCAGTAATTGACGCCGGGCTTGCTCCAGACTGCGTAATCGCTCCACCAGATTATTAACGGCGCGGAGCAATTGACGAATTTCCTCTGGCCCCTGTTCGGTGAGCAAGGTCCTGTGCTGCCCACCGGTTAATTGCACAATCGCTTGGGTCACTTGCCGGAGCGGGCGTTCCATATTCAGAGCCAACAGCAGCCCCACCAACACACCCAGCACAAGCCCACTAATCAAGATGCCTACAATAAAATAACGTAACCGGGAAAACTGTTCCTCAACACTGTCCAGACGATGGCTCAGCCGTATCATGCCGATAACCTGTCGGTCGTCGCTTTCAACCGGATACAAAACATCGGCGATTTCTTCGCCCAGCCGACGGCTATAGGTGGTACGCGTACTGATTTCTCCGGCCAGAGTGGTCTCCAAAGCGGGCAGGTCCAGCGGTTGTCCCAGACGGTCAACATCTGCGGCATCGCTGGAAGCTAATAACCGGCCTGCAGTATCCAGCAGCATCACCCGAGCTGTGCGATCTTGACTAACATCATCAACAAAGGCTTGGGCCGAAGCAGGATTTTGCCAGAGATCGGGGCTATTGCGGGCCAGTTTGGCGACAAGGTTAGCCTCGCTCATTAACTCTTGAGCCAGCGTGGCCAAGACTATTCTGGTTTCTAATACGTAAATGAGGGCAATGCCGATGATGGGGATAATGACTAATAGGGGCAACACGTGGCTGAGGATTAGCCGCCAACGCAGGGTGCGTAACATTATGCCTCTTGCGATTCTAATTTATAACCCACCCCACGGACGGTCACAATACGCTGGGGGTGTTTGGGGTCTGCTTCAATTTTTTCCCGCAGCCAGCTCATATGAACATAAATCACCTGAGACTCGCCTTGGTATTCCGCTCCCCAAACACGGACAATCAGATCGTCCATTGAAACGACGTGTCCGGCATCCAGGGCTAACGTGTGGAGCAAATCGAACTCACGCGGAGACAATTCGATAGCCCGGCCTTTAATAGTGACCAGGTGAGCGGCGGGGTCAATGACCAGATCACCGACTTCCAAAGTTTTAGGAGCAGCCAAAGGAGCGGCGGCAGGTTGAGAACGTCGCAAAACCGCCTCAATATGGGCCAAAAGCACATCGGGGTCAAAGGGCTTGGTGATGTAATCATCGGCGCCCAATCTCAGCCCCAATACTTCATCCAACTCGCGCCGCCGGGCGGTGAGAAAGATAACAGGGATGTTGTCTTGCGCTTCAAAGAGGCGTAACGCTTCTAGCCCATCCATACCGCCCGGCAACCCAATATCTAAGAGGATCAGGTCGGGCCGGTCGCGGCGGGCAATACCCAGGGCGTCTTCGGCGCTGGCCGCGGTACTGACACGATACCCGTTTTTTTCTAAACTAAAGGCCACACTGCGGCGCAGCAGTTCATCATCATCAACAATCAAGATATGTTTGGCCATGGGAATCCACCTGTGACAAATTTCATTATACTCCGAAAGCATCTATTCAAGAAATCAACCGTAACCACAACCGGATTAGGCTAAATGACAGGCAAGGTGGTTGGCCTTAAGATTGACTTAAGGATACGATGAGAATTTCATAAGGATGGATCAACGTCCGGTGTGATATGCTGCAGGAAGACCACGATTTAATTTGTATCACTTATTATTCAGGGTAAGGAGGTATCTCATCGTGTCTACATTATTGAGATCGATTCAAAAATTCTTCCGCAGGTTATTGAGTGCGCCCTTCCAGGAATTACCGCCAGAGTTTGGCGATACGGTTCCACCCGAACTACGTGTTTTTGAAGCAGAAGCAGAGGAGCGACAACATCATCCCCTGGGTAATACATCGCTACGCCCTTCCACCCGGCACTATCAAACCAAAGCGGTTAAATCGGATGAGCAGTTAAAGTAGGGGTCTATATGACTAGCCCGCTTTGTGTTCCGATATAATTTGAGTGAATACGCTATGTTTAGTAAACTCCACCTCATCCCCGTTTTCCTGGCAACGTTAGTTATTACGATTATAACTTTTTGTCTGGTCAGTTGGCAACGAATCGCAAATCTTACGGATGATTTTTCCAAAAATGATTTTGACCCAACTGTCTGGCTGATATTAGGTCTGCTTTTAGTGGCTGTCTTTGGCCTGGGTGCTTTTTTAATGTACGCCCTGCTGCATATTGGCTAATTCTTCAATTTCATAGTTTGTTTTCTACACCAGGCGAGACTGTTCATCCATATCGCAGCACAATACTTCGATAATTTCCGAGCAACCTCCATCGCGCAAATAACCGGCATGGTCGTCGATATTCTCAAACCTCCGTCCAACTATTTCGGAGCACTCGAATTCATAGTCGGTGCATTTCATAAATCTATCAATCGCAGCTATGGCTTTGGGGTTTTGAAAATCCATTTTACTGGCCCCTTCCTTGCGGCTATTCATGCTGATGATCCATATCGCGGCTCCCAAGGCCCCACAGGCGCCGCCGCATAAGCCGATACCGCCCGCAAATCCCGCCGCCATGACCGCATGCATCTCGGATACGCCCATCTTTTGGGCCAGCATTGCCGCGCAGCTTACCGGAGGGAAGGGCGCTTCGATATGTTCTGCGGAAAGAGCGGTATTTATCTCATCAAATGCTACCGGGGCATATTTTCCGGCCATGCCAAAGCAGCGGGTGACCCGACCTGTTATGAAATACTTTAGCATCGCCTGCATTGATAAATTCTGCCAATCCATATCGGTCAGTTCAAGGCAATCGATATAGTTGTAGCGAGCCCGGAAGGAATCCACAAGTCTTTGGGCTGCCATAATTGCCGCAGTTTCAGCTTGCGGGCCTGGACCAAAACGTTGGTACGCCTCTGCCCCTGCCGCAAGCGTTGTGCCCCAAAGCATGCCGCACTGGTAGCCATGTTGCATAATGCCACCCGCGAGGGGCGCAGTGGCTTCCTCCTCGAGTTTCAAGGGATGATCGAACGAGTCGTCAACGACACTCATAAGCGCTTCCGATCAGGTCCCCTTTTTAAGAAAGGTAAGCACTGTTCCCATCGATGATATCTTACTTTTTTCTTTGGTCATTTTTCGTCTCCTTTTATTATTCAAATCACGTTTATCAGTTCGTGGACACCCATTTGGGAAGTGCGGGTTGACACAACTGTTCAAACAGTGATGACGACATTTCCCTTTTTGTGCCCTTGATCAACATACCGGTGGGCCTCGACAGCCTGTTCCAAGGGATAGCGTTTATCGATAACCGGTTTTATTTTTCCCGCCTCAATTAGCTCCTTGATAAAAATCAGCGATTCATTCTTTTCAACTGACATTCCACTTATTACTTTTCTGCCGCCGATCAACGAAGTCCATAGCATAAGAACATAATTAAACAAGCCAACAGTTGGCAGATAACATCCCTCTCTCTTTAGGGAACGTTTGCAACGTGAAAACGAACTCTTGCCTACCGTATCAAAAATAATATCATAGGTCTCACCGCTTTGGGTAAAATCCTTTTGGGTATAATCAATCACCTTATCGGCTCCCAGAGATTTCACCCATTCTAAATTCGAGGTACTGCACACCCCGGTCACTTCCGCCCCAAAGTACCGGGCCAGTTGGACCGCATACGTGCCGATACTTCCTGAAGCACCAATGATCAGAACTTTTTGTCCACTCTGAATATTTGCTTTATCTCTGAGGAAAAACAAGGCGGTTGTCGCTCCGTCAACAGTCGCGACGGCTTCTTCATAGCTCGTATTGGCCGGTTTTAGAGCCAGCGACCCTTTTTCAGGCATACATTTGTACTCAGCCAAAGCACCCGTTCCAAAACCACGAAATCCATACACCTGATCGCCCGGCTTAAATCGCCTGACGTCTTTGCCCACGGTTTCAATTTCTCCGGCCAGCTCAAGCCCCAGTATTCTGTATTTTTTTCTGGGTTTTATGAAACCAAGAATGATTCTGCCCCACAGCGGTTTACCCCTGCGCATGATGCCTTCCGCGGCTGTTGCTGTTGTGGCATAGATTCTAATCAGCACTTCATTATCCTTTGGCCTAGGTTTTTCTATCTCTTTAAGTTGAAGCACTTCCGGCGGCCCGTATCTTTCGTACACAATCGCTTTCATTGGAGTCTTCCCCCTTCTTTCTTTGATCTACTATTTGAGTTGAGTATAAACTCTCTGGGCCGCCGCCCTGGCGAAATCATCCATTTGCTTTTGGATATTGGTCTGCGTAGAAGCGAAGGGGTTGTCCACCCCAGCCCGGGGCCGCCGGACGATTTTGTCCAACACGTGAATCAAGGTGTCTATATCCTCTGCGCTGTTCTCGATGCCCAGGCTCACCCGGGTGAGGCCAGGCAGCGAGACCTGGGGGAACAGGGTCACGATCACGCCCTGAAATCGCTCCAGCAGTGGATGAATATGGAGCAAATGTTTGATCAACATGTGCGCGCAGTGGCACCCGTACCGCACCCCAATCCCGCCTCGCTCGGCCAGTTCTCTGGCCACCCGGTTGGCCATCATATCCTTCAGGCCAAAAACAATGACGCCGCCTTTTTGGGCGAACCTGGGCGAGTCCGGGTCCTTTATTCCGTAAATCTCCAGGCCCGGTATTTGCGCTAGGCCGCGCAGGGCTTGCCCGGTCAAAACCTGTTCTCCCTCCTGGATCACGTCCAGGCCGATGCGTTGCAATAGCACCAGCGCCTTGCCCAACGCGGCGATGCCCCCTACGTTTTCCTCGCCGGATGATTGGATCAGCGCCAGTTCGGCGGAGCTAAAATTAAGCAACCCCTTTTTAACCAACAACACGCCACTGCCGAATGGTGCGTACACCTTATGGCCAGAGAAGGCGAGATAGTCAATCCCGCATCCTTCCATCTCGACCTTGCGGTGGGCGACCAACTGGGCCGCATCCACCAGCAAGCGTGCCCCATAGCGGTGAACGTTTCGACTGATCTCCGCCAGATTGTTGAATACGCCGAGGACATTCGAAGCGCCGCTCACGGCCACAAGCTTGATGCGCTTCTTTCCGTGCTGCCTCTGCTGGTTGTATGCGCATAAGAGCGTCTCCAGCTCGTTCAAATCCACAAAGCCTTCCTCGTCCACCGGTAGCCGGATCAGCGAAAAGCCGGGAATCATACGCCACGGCAGCTCGTTCGAGTTGTGTTCAAGGAGTGTGTTAAGCACAACCGATTCAAACCCCTGCTCGGATTCATTGCGCAAACTTTCGGCTGCCAGGTTGATAGCTTCCGTGGTGTTAGAAGTAAAGATCACATCATAGGTTGCCAAAGGTGCACCCAATACCCCGGCGCAGATGGACTTGACCTCATGAATGATCTCTTGCTGTACTTGCCTGGGCTGGCGCCATGTCTGGCAGACAGCGTCCCATATTGGCGTGAAGGTGGGAGTGCTGGCGCCGTTGTCTAGGTTAATATAGGGCCTGACACCTTCCACCGTTGGGACACGAACACTGCGACCGATCAGGGTCTGCCTGAGTTCATCCAATAGTTCTCGCCCAGAGAATTTCTCCAGTTCATCGTGGCATAGAATTTCAGTGGCCGCCAGCTTTTCGGCGTCCGCCAGCTTTGTGGCGTCCGCTATCTTTTCAGCGGCCGAATCCTGGAAAACATCATTTCCAAAATGCCGGATCAGCCGTAGGGCCTTGGCAAATGCGATGATATTGACGATCGCGGGCGTGCCGGCCTCGAATTTGTCCGGCGCCTTGGCCCAGATGACCCAACCGGGGGAAACCAGACTGGCCGTCCCTCCACCGGTCTGAAAAGGAATGCCTCTTGGCAGCGCCTTGCGGACCACAGCCAATGCCCTTACACCAAGTGGCAGGCCAATGTCTTGGCTTGACACACTTTGATAACTTTCAGGCTTAAGTTGTGCCTTGAGCATCTCTGCCCTTCTGGGTGTGCAAAAGATGACCACGTATTTGTCTGTGTGGACTTGTCCACCGTGGACGAGTCCACCGTTCAGCCCCAGGTATTCCAGAACAATCTCCCTGGCTTGTTCAAATAAATGGGTGGACACCATCGAGTTGTGCCCGCTGCCCCGGTGGACATTGGAATAAGTCTCTAACGCGGCATACACGCCTCGTTCTAGCTCTGCCAATGCTCCGGTTGTTTTATTATCGGGCGCAGGTTTTTCCATCTCTTGGAGCTGAAGAACCTCCGGCGAACCGTATTTTGTGGTTACAGTCGCTTTCATTTGGATTTCCTATCTATAGTTCTATGGTCTATTGGGGTTATTATCAAAGACGCTTCAGACAATTAGTTTCTATATTCAGTCGGTGACATACCAGTTTTACGCTTAAAAAGCTTCGAAAAATGCTGCTGATACTCAAATCCTAATGTATGTGCAATCCTATACACAGGTTCTTCTGTACCAAGGAGCATAGTTTTAGCTTTTTCAATCAAATGAAAATATATATGTTCTTGAGTATTTTTGCCCGTTTCTTTTTTCAGTAAATCACCCAGATAGTTTGGAGAATAACCCATTTTTTCTGCACAGTATTTAACACTGGGCAATCCCTGGGATCCCGGTTTATCTGAGTCGAAGTAGGATTGTAAAAATTCCTCAAACCTGATGACCACATCCTTGTTTACATTTGTCCGGGTGATAAATTGCCTGCCGTAAAACCGTTTGCAGTAATTTAGAAGCAGCTCCAGGTTTGAAATAATCAGTTCCTGGCTGTATACGTCTATATTCTGACTGTATTCCTCCTTAATTGTTTTTACTATGCTGGTAACAGTTTGTTTTTCCCGGTCTGACAGGTGAAGGGCCTCACTAGAATCATAAGAAAAGAAAGTATATTCCTTCATCTTTTTAGCAAGCGAGCTTTTTCGTATCAAGTCTGGATGAAATAAGAGAATCCAGCCATCTGTTTCTGTATACTTTGATTCACTGACGGGGGTGATCATTTGATCCGGTGCTATAAACATCAGGCTTCCTTCTTGAAAATCATAAGGTTGCCGGCCGTATATTATTTTACATTCTTGACCATTCTTTAAACTGATTGAATATAGACCCGAGATGACCTGTTGATCAATTACAGGTATATTTTGGGGTTTTATCTTTGCTGATTCAATGAGTGTTATCAAGGGGTGTTTGGGTTTTTCATATCCAATCATCTCGTGAATTTGAGAGATAGATTCGATTCTCATTAATTTGCCCATGTTTTTTCTCCTTTTACTCCCTTGACTATCAGTCAGAAGCCGATGATTAATACAAAAAAACAAATTGGTGCAGCGCAAATGATCAGCTTTTGTAGATTGTTTAAAGATATTTCAAAACTGATGACAAGTAAATAAACATATTACAGAATAACTAATACATTTTACTGATTTCTATAGAAATAAAGAGGATTTTTCATCAAAGTATTATCAATCATATTTGGGTGAGATGGGACACCGCACGAACCGCATGGCTGTATGGCCTTCGACAACCGTTCAGTAAAGCGCCCCGATAACCACAAGCCCGATCAATCCACTCCTGCCCGACCAAACCGAAGTGGATAAAGCGGCGACAACATAAATCAGAGCGGGAAGTCCCAGCCCCAGCGAAAGCAAATTATTCCAACGTACGGTTAAGAATTCTTCCTTTAGTGTCCCTTCTTTCTGCTTATCGGTTTTCAGATAATGATGCCTAATATTACATTAGGTTTTGTCGTTATGCTCCACCGTTATGACTACATTTCCCTTTTTGTGCCCTTGTTCAACATACCTGAAAGCCTCGGCAGTCTGCTCCAGAGGATAGCGCCTGTCTATGACCGGTTTTAGCTTTCCCGCTTCAATAAGCTCTTTGAAGAAAATTAGATCTTCAACTCTTTCGGCCGCTTCCCCGCCCTTGACCTTCTTACCGCCTGTCATTGAAGTCGATATCATTTGAACAATCTCCGGCAGACCCAATAAAACCGGGAGAAAAATACCCTTTTGCTTCAGCGAGTTTTTACAGTGTGAAAACGAAGTCTTGCCTACCGCATCAAAAATAATGTCATAGGTTTCACCGCTTTTGGTAAAATCCTCTTGAGTGTAATCAATGACCTTATCAGCTCCCAGGGATTTCACCATTTCTAAATTCGTGGTACTGCATACTCCGGTCACTTCGGCCCCAAAGTATTTGGTAAGCTGTACCGCAAAAGTGCCTATAGCTCCGGAAGCGCCATAGATAAGTATTTTTTGTCCGGCTTGGATATTCCCCATATCCCTAAGGTAAAATAACGCGGTATGCGCCCCCAAAAAAACGGCGGCGGCTTCCTCCCAGGCCATGTTGACCGGTTTTATCGTCAACACCCCGTCTTCGGGCACGCATGTGTACTCGGCATGGGCACCAAGAGCCTTGCCGGGTGATCCAAAAACCTGGTCACCTTCTTTAAATCGTTTTACATCTTTACCCACTGCTTCAATCTCTCCGGCCAGATCAATGCCCAGTATATTTATTCTTGGTTTGAAGACACCAAACATGAGTCGTGCGGGGAGCAGGAACAATTTAGGCACAAACGTAAAATTACGAACATTACAGTCTGAGGTTGTTACTGTTGTCGCATGTATTTTTATCAGGACTTCATTGTCCTTGGGAACAGGCTTTTCCACCTCTTTGAGCTGAAGTTCATCTGGCGGTCCGTATTTTGTGTGTACAATCGCTTTCATAAGTATTCCTCCAATTTGTCAGGTTTTGTTATTATGTTCCAAAGTTATGACGACATGTCCCTTTTTAAGCCCGTTTTCGACATACCGGTGGGCCTCGGCAGTCTGTTCCAAAGGAAAGCTCCTATCGATGACCGATTTGATCTTTCCCGCCTCAATAAGCTCTTTGAGGAAAATCAGATCTTCAGTTTTTTGGGGTGACAGCGCACATATTACTTTTTTCTTACTGAATATTGAAGTCCAAAGCATTTGAAAAAGTTGTTTCATCTTAAAGCTGGCTAAAAGATAGCGTCCGTTTTGCTTTAGCGAGTTTTTACAACGTGAAAACGAACTCTTGCCTAATATGTCAAAAATGAGATCATAGGTCTCACCGCTTTGGGTAAAATCCTCTTTAGTGTAATCAATGACCTTCTCCGCTCCCAGAGATTTCACCAATTCCAATCTTGGGGTACCGCATACTCCGGTGACTTCTGCGCCGGAATCCTTGGCAAGCTGTACCGCAAAATTACCTATCCCTCCGGAAGCGCCATTGATGAGGACTTTTTGTCCGCTCTGAATATTCTCTTTTCTAAGAATATACAATGCTGTCATTCCCCCACTGGGAACGGTAACGGCTTCCTCATAGGTCATATTGGCGGGTTTTATGGCCACCACCCCGTCTTCAGGCATACATAGATACTCGGCATAAGCACCCATGCTCTGACCGAGATATCCAAAAACCTGGTCGCCTTCTTTGAATTGCTTTACATCCTTGCCTGTTGCTTCAATTTCGCCGGCAAATTCACTCCCCAGTATTTTTATTTTTGGTTTTCTGAGACCAAAATATATTCGTGCGCCGAGCCAGAATAAGAAGGGCATGTTGAATTGGCGCGGGGTGATATTACTAAAATCTCGAGCGATAATATCCCCGTAATTTACTGATGTCGCATATACTCTTATCAGTATTTCATTGTCCTTGGGTGTAGGTTTTTCTACCTCTTTTAATTCAAGAACATCGGGAGACCCATATTTTTGATATACAATTGCTTTCATATGAGTGTCCTTCCTTATTTGATCCATACTATACTCCAGTTGTACTCTTTTTTGGGCGATATCTTACAATACGTCTTTTTAGGACGATAGTTGTAATAGTTTGGTTTCTTGTTTCCTTTGCAGCAACATAACGCCGCGTTAGGTTGTGCTATTAGGCTCCAATGTTATGACGACATTTCCCTTTTTGTGTCCTTTTTCAACATACCGGTGAGCCTCGGCAACTTGTTCCAACGGATAACGTCTATCAATGACCGATTTTATCTTCCCCGCCTCAATAAGCTCTTTGAGAAAAATTAAATCTTCAGTCTTTTCGCTTGTTGAAGATTTAACAGTAAGATAGGTTCCATTTTCCTTTAGTGAACCTTTACACTGTGAAGAAGAGATCTTACCTACAGCATCAAAAATGACATCATAGGTCTCACCGCTTTTTGTAAAATCCTCTTTGGTTTGGACTTTGGACAAAATAATTGAGCAGTACGGCTCACGATGACCTAAAATGAGGCCAAATAGGCGTCATAGTTGAATCAAATTTGTCCAAAGTCCAATTTGGTGTAATCAATTACTTTACCGGCACCTATTGATCTCACCAATTCCAAGTTCGATGTACTGCTTACTCCAGTAACCTCTGCCCCAAAGTACTTAGCAAGTTGTACCCCATAAGTACCTACCGATCCAGATGCTCCATAGATAAGGACCTTTTGTTCTTTCTGGATATTTCCTTTTCTAAGAATTTGCAATGCTGTCATTCCTCCAATAGGAACGGCGGCGGCTTCCTCATAGGACATATTGGCCGGTTTCAGCGCCACCACCCCTTGCCGCCATTCTTCTGGTAGACATATGTACTCGGCATTAGCACCAAAACTCAACCCGGTGGTAGTTCCAAAAACTTGGTCACCTTCTTTAAATCGTTTTACATCTTTGCCTACTGCTTCGATCTCACCGGCAAGCTCGTGCCCTGGTATTTTCTTAATACTGAATCCAAACAAGATCCCTAAGGGGAGCCCGATCAAGCGAGGAAGTTTTCGAATGAAAACGTCCCCTCTTGTTACTGTTGCCCCACGGACTCTTACTAGAATTTCATTGTCCTTGGGAGTGGGTTTGTCTACCTCTTTGAGCTGAAGAACATCCGGTGGTCCACTTTTGGTGCATACAATTGCTTTCATGAGTTTCCTCCTTATTTGATTGATAGTAGTTTTTAAAGATTGTCCCAAAACAACATCTAACGCCACTGCTAAAAAGCGTTGCTGTGCAACTATTGCGTCCGCTGTACCTTTACACCTTTCACCAACAGCCACAAGCACATTGACAATTCCCCAATAAACGCCGGCAGGAAAACAACCAGGGCAAATATTGCTTCGTAGGTTTCGTAGTTGGGCATAAGAACATTTGCAAAGCTATCGATTAAATAGCCTAACGAGGCAACTATCAACAAAACGCCCAGAATTCTGGGAAAGTAGCCCGACTTGAAAACCAAATAGCCAAGGACAAAGAGACTAAGGCCAAAAAGCACTAAGCCAATAGAATATCCAATGCTATGCCCATTGAGAAATAGCAACACCAGCGCATGCAACTGATCTGCGCCCAATACGGTCAAGTAGTCGGCCCCACTTAAAAGTTGCAAAACAAAGAAAAGATTAAGCAGATTGATTCCCAAAATAGCGGCCTGGGCCAGCCTGAAAAACGCCGCAAGCAAGGAAAGTGAATTATTGACCGGTTTGAGCAATACATAAAAAATCAGGGCCAGGGCGACATCACACATAATCATGACCAGATCGCTAGCAATACCGATGCGGAATAGTCCCTCAGAAGCCATAATATTATCGGCTGTTGCTGTGGCATCTCCGGGCACAATAAGACTCTGGCGAACAAAAAATTCAGCGAAGATACCGGCTATTATGATGATTAGATACAGGAACCCTGCAACTCTGGCAGCTTGGCGTAGTGATAGATCGGCGATACGGTTTGTCATTTCAATTCCTCCTAATTTGTTAAGTTTTGTTATTATGTTCCACAGTGATGACGACATTTCCCTTTTTGTGTCCTGCTTCGACATATCTGTGAGCCTCGGCAGCCTGTTCCAAGGGATAGCATCTATCGATGACCGGTTTTATCTTCCCCGCCTCAATAAGCTCTCGAAGGAAAATTAGATCCTCTGTTGTTTCTTCCAGGAGTGGGGATATTGCTTTCTTACTGCTTGTCAGTTTAAGCCAGAGGATATGAAAAAGCTGCGGCAGTCCAAAAGTAGCAAAAAGATAGGATCCTTCTTTCTTTAACGATCTACTACTTGAAAATGAACTCTTGCCAAACGTGTCAAAAATAATATCATAGGTCTCACCCTGTTTGGAAAAATCCTCTTTGGTGTAATCAATGACCTTATCGGCTCCCATAGATTTCACCAATTCTAGTTTCGTGGTGCTGCAGACCCCGGTAACCTCTGCCCCAAAGTACTTGGCAAGCTGTACAGAATAAATACCAACTCCTCCAGAAGCGCCGAAGATAAGGACTTTTTGTCCGCGCTGGATATTTGCTTTTCGAAGAAAAAACAATGCGGTTAATGCCCCTTGCAGGACGGCGGCGGCTTCCTCATAGGTCACATTGGCCGGTTTTATTGCCACCGCTTCTTCGGGCAGACATATATACTCAGCATAAGCACCCAAATTCATCCCAGGGTATCCATAAACCCGGTCACCTATCTCAAATCGTTTTACATCTTTGCCTACGGCTTCAATTTCCCCGGCCAACTCAGTTCCAAGTATAGGTTTCTTTGGTTTTCTAATACCGAACCATATTCGCATTAGAATTCCTAACCCGGTATGGGCTTTACAACTTCGCGCCCAACAGTCGTATCTGGTTACTGTCGTCGCAAATACTTTGATGAGCACTTCATTGTCCTTAGGGGTAGGTTTGGCTACCTCTTTGAGCTGAAGAACATCGGGTGGCCCGTATTCTGTGTATACAATCGCTTTCATTTGGGGTAACTACTCAGACGTCGGACCGGGTGTGGCGACGTCCTGAAATCTAATGCAAAATTAGCATTCCTCCAATAAAAATCTTACACAACTCGGGTAAGATGTAATCGCGTTATAGGTAGCAGTCAACT
>DAOUMU010000502.1:0-40023 GCA_034409055.1 Anaerolineae bacterium | reverse complement strand
AGCTACTGAAAATGGGTTGAAATCGGGTCATGGAACGCTGATTTCGCTGATTTCTCGCTGATAAACGCAGATAAATCCAAAAAATCAGCGTAAATCTGCGGTTCAATCTGCGGTATCTGCGTTCCATCCTCGCAAAACAGCCACCCAGATGATCCCCACCATACTCAAAACAATTCCCCCCGCTGTTAACCACCAGCCCCAACCCAGAACGACCGGTTCGTGGTAAGCCTCGACCATGGCCGGCTGGATCAGGCTAAATTGCCAGCCCGGTAAAATCAAGGCAGCGATCCCGCCGCCAAGCAAAAGAACGCCCCCTATTTTTAGAGGTAAACTTTTGAGGAGGGGGGCAATGAGGGCCAGGCCTATGGCCACTGTTGCCAGCAGGGTTTGCAGCCGGAATTCAGGGGTTAGGAGAATGGCCGGCGTCCACACCGGCGAAAGCGAAGCCAGGGCCAACGGAATAACCACCAGCCGCAAGCCCCAACGTAGCCAGGTTGGCCAGGCTAGAGTCTTGTTTTCGGCCAAAACCGGCAAGGCTAACATCGCCAGAAATAAGGGCAATAAAAAGAAAAGTCGCTCGATTTGAATCTGACCGGTCCGTATTTCCGGCAAAAACTTGACAAATTCGGCCAGGCCGGGTGCGGTCAATTGCAGAGCAACACCCTCCCGCCAAATCCAGGGCGCAAAAGCCCCCCCGATACCGGTCAGCAGTAAGCCCAGGGCCAGGAGCCAACGGCTGATTTTTTGTTGAGTGAAGGGGGCTGTGGGCTGTGTGTTCTTGGTCTGCAATGTTTCCTTTCCGAGTTTCACTGAGATCTAATTTCTACGATGGTCAATGTTACGCTGGTGCCGGCCGGATTGCCGGCCTCATCCAGGATGTCCAGCCGTTCAAAGGTATCCGCCAGGTATAGGCCGACCTGGAGGGGGTAGTCACCGGGCGGAACATCAGGCGGAATGAGGATGGCATGCTGGTCGGCGATGATCTGGCCGGGACGCCACAGGTCGGTGGGATAGCTCCAGCAGACGGGCACCCCGTCGGCCTGAGCTACCAAACCAGACCGGTCACTTTCCAAATGGGTGAACACTTGATAGCTGGCCGGTATAGGAGCCGCGGCCTGCCAGTAGAGCGTCACCGGCACCCGTCCGCCCGGATAGGCGCGGCCAAGGTCAAGGTCATAGCCAATCAGGTGTACCAGGTTACCAAAATTAACCGCAATCGGTACGGAACCACGGGCGGAACGGGCAAAAACGGCCGGTGTGGCGGTACGGTCAAATTCGCGGGCCAGGACAGGCTCATTTAGTTCACCCACAGCCACGGTACGGGGCCGTTGTTGCATGATCTGCATTTGTTTTTGATTGGGCAAAGTGACCTGACCGATTTTTTCGTAATTAGACTCGATCATCTCGGCCGGCACATCCAGGGGATCAACCAGATCAGTGGCCAGAAAATAGAATTCCGGCTGGGGATCACAGGCCCGAGGCGCGCCCCGGGTGTACCAGGTGGTCACGTCCGGCTCTTCGTTGCTGCTATAATCGCCGGCCAGCTCGCCTGTGGTAATTTTCTGACCGATAGCTTTCCAGCCGGCCCGATGGGCAAAGCCGAAGAAGCCAGCGCCGGGCGGCTGGTCGTAGGGGGTCCAAAAAAATCTCAAGTTACCGGCCGGATAATCTTGCCAATATTCGATGTCGTGGCGGATGAAGGCATTCCACAAAAAAACGGTGGTAAGAATCAACCAGCCGCTGAGCAAGGCGGTTGACACCCAGGCCGGCCAACGGATGGTCAAACCCCGCTGGGGCCAGTCAAAAAGATAATACCAGGCCAGCCCGGCCAGAAGTGACCAGGCTGGCACGATGGTGTAAATGTGGGTTAAACCCAAGGCGACGACAAAATTGTAACCGATAAAGGGGACGGCCAGCCAGACGATGAGGGCTTGATAACAAAGTCTCGTTGTAGTACTACTAAAGAAGAGACTCAGTACATCCAAATTTGCTCTAGCTGGACTACAGTCCAGCGGCCAAAACGCGGACTGTCCCACAGGGAGGCTTCGCACTGGTCCGCTCCGAGCTTGAAAATTGGATCTACTGAGACTGAAAAATGCACCCACCAGCAGTAGAACAAAAGGCAGGACAGACAAGTTGAGGGTTTCTCCAGCCAGCAGATTGGGATTAAAGGTAACGGCCAGGACGCTGGCCACAAGCAACACTGATACCCAGCGATACCGCCACTTTGTTTGCCACAGAAACCAGGCCAGCAATCCCAGAACCAGCAGACCGGTCAAAATGATGTAATAGGCTGAACTGTAGAAACTGTTGAAGTGGAAAAAGGCAGGCAGGTTATTGCGTAGTTCATTACCGATACGTTGGCCGACGTAGTCGCCGGTCCGGTTGGCCTGGGGGTCAAGGCTGTAGGGCAGATAAAAAGGCAGAGCCGTCAGCAGAAAAGTGATGAGAAATAGCCAGGCTGATTTTAGGGATGCGATGAAAGCCTTCAGTTCCCCGGAGCCGGGCAGGAAAAGCCAGGCCACTGCCGGCAGAACAAGAATGGCGTCGTAGTGAGCCAGTAGTCCGCTGCCCAGGTAAAAGCCGCCAAGCATCACAAAACGCTGCTGGCCGGTCTTACGCCATTGAACGGTCATCAAAAAGGCCATCGCACTCATCCAAACGACCAGGGCCTGGTACTGCACGATACGACCAAAGGCCACCATAAAGCCATTAAAAGCAAAAAAAACGGCGGCTAACCAGCCAAGGCGTTGTTGGTCCACCGCCTGGCCGATGAGATAGAGCGTTACAACAGCCAGGAGCGCGGCAACGGTGAAAGGCAGGCGGGCCATCGGTTCGTTGATGGTACCGGTCAGCCGCCACAGGGCCATCGGCATCAGGACTTCGCCAGGGCCTTTAGAGCGCAGGAAAAGGGCGTCCTCGTGTCCTTCCAGGGCTTCGGCAGCGGTAATCATGGCCAGGGCTTCGTCCCCCTGGAATTCGCTGTAGGGGAGATTGACGGTGCGCAGGAGGAGGGCCAGGAAGAGGATGAGGAGGCAGGCTGGGGGACCGGGGAGCCAGGAGAAGAGAGAGAAATTACCCTCTACCTTGACCGTACCGATGATCGGTAGGATGGCCAAACTATTGAGTACGGCCAGTAGTGACCAGGTTTGTGCCGGGCCGGGGAGGTAGTGGAGTAGGAGCGTGGCCAGATGAGTCAGCACATAACTGAGGGCGACGGCAGCCGTCCAGCGCAGCAGCATGGTCGAGGTAGCCAGCAAGCGGTTGGCCCAACTCAGACCCGGTAACAGACCAATCAGTAGCAAAGCACCGGCCACGCGCAGGGGTGAAGCATTGGGTAAGAGTAGGACCAGATTGGCGGCCAGTAATGCCGCCAAATACCACCAGGGCATCTGATGTTTATTGAACATCCGGGGCAATAGCAAGGTTACCCGGAGAGTATTTCATCATAGCTAGCCCCCCACTCGTTGGCCTAGCCCCAGAAAAAGGGCTTTTTCCAGAGCCAGTGTAGCCAAGAATGTATTTTGCACGTCCAGACCGGTCAGGTCGGCCAGGCTAATCTGATCGGGGGCGGTACGACCTGGAATTTCGCCGATGATCAACTCGCCCAGTTCACCCTGTACGTTTTCTTTGGTGATTACACCGGCGGCCAGGCCGTGGTGAATCTCACCGGCGACAGCACATTGGCTAAACTTGTCAACGATAATTACATCGGCTCGTTTCAGCACCTCAACCTCTAACTCTTGTTGGCTGGGACTGGTGCTGCCCACGGCGGTAATGTGAACGCCCGGCTTGAGCCACTCGGCCTTAACCAGGGGCTGCTGACTACGGGTGGCCGTAATAATCAAATCTGCCGGCCTGACCGCGGCTTCAATAGAAGGAACAATTTCTATGTTTACATCATGATCTTCGACCATACGGCGGGCATAGTTATCAGCGCTGATCGGAGAACGGGCCCAAACCAAGACGGTGCCCACCTGCCTGGTTGTCATCAGCGCTTTTAACTGCATGTAAGCCTGATTACCTGAACCAATAACCGCCACATAATCCAGTTGTTCATTGGCCAAATATTTAGCAGCCAGAGCGCCTGCGGCCCCGGCCCGGATGCTGGACAGATAATTGTTGTCAACCATTATGGCTGCGGGAAAGCCTGTGGCCGCATCAAAAACGGTGGTCAGGCCGCTGTACAGCGGCAGGTTGATCTCTGGGTTGTTGTGGAAGGTGCTGCTAACTTTGATGACGTAATAGGGGGCCTCTTGCAGATAAGAGCCTTTCACATCAACCTCACCATTTACATCTGGTAAGTTCAAGGCAAAGTCTCCCGGTACGTTCAAGCGATCTTCGGCCAGGGCGGCAAAAGCCATTTCGATAGAATCTATTGCTTCGGCAATGGTCACAATTTGTCTGAGTTCGTCTTCATTCAATAAAAGCAGGGGCATAATGGGTCAATCATCGTCAATATTAGCGTGGAATATGAGAAGTATAGCACAAATTCGGATGATAGCGAAACCTTGAAAGTCTTATTTTATTAGTAATGGCTAAAACGTTGATAAACGGTTAACAGTCGTTTTGCGGCTGCCGGCCAGGTAAATTTTTGAGCCTGGCGGAAGCCCTGATTGATGGCTTCTTGACGCAGGCAGTGATCTGTAGCCACCCGGTGTAAAGCCTCTGCCAGGGCCGGCGTATCTGTGGCGGTGATTTGGAGAGCTGCCTGGCCGGCTACTTCAGGCAGACAGGAATTGTTTGCGCAGATAACAGGCGTGCCACAAGCCATGGCCTCGATGACCGGAATGCCAAACCCTTCGTAGTGGGAAGGATAGGCAAAAATATCGGCCAGACTATAAAGGGTCGGGAGATCGTCGTCGGCCACGAAGCCGATGAGGTGAATGCGGTCGGCCACAGGCGAGGTTTCTGCGGCAGTAAAAATATCATCATACAGCCAACCTTTGCCCCCGGCAATGACCAGATGATGTGTTTCTCGCACGGGAGATTGGTTGTAGGCTTCAATCAGACCGGTAAAATTTTTGCGCGGTTCGAGCGTGCCCAGACTCAAAATAAATTTCTCTAAGGGGGGGAGACGGTAACGCTGCTGTACGGCCTCCAGGACGAGCCGATCAGTAACAGGCCGAAAGCGTGCCTCAACCCCGGCCCCTACGACGGTAATCGTTTCGGGACTGATATTAAAAATCTGGATCAGGTCTTGTTTGGTGCTTTCGGAGTCGGCCAGGACGTGATCAGCCCGGGCCAGGCTACGAGGCACCACTTTCTTCAGCCATTTCCGCAAACTGGCTACAGCCCCCTGAGGATGGCGAATAAAAGAAAGATCGTGGACAGTGAGCAAGGTTTTGGCCCGTTGGGTGGGGGGTAAGATGAAATTCGGGGAATGGAATAAATCTATCCGCCCGCTAAACCACTCAACCGGAATAGGCAAATATAGGCGATGCCAGCCAACGGTCATCCACCGCTCTGGTAGCGGGTAGATTTTATAAGTGAAATTTGGATACGGTTGAAAAATTTGGAGATTGTTGAGGGGAGCGTCAGGAGTGGCTAAGAGTGTATAGCTGTTTTTATCATCCAGATGGGCCAGGGTCGTAATCAGACCATAGGTATAACGGCCAATGCCACCGCTTTGTTTGAGTGCTGCAGTATAATCAATGCCAATCTTCAAGGTTCAACGAACAATGTGCAATGGATAAGCAAAACAATGAACAATTGTCAATTACTAATTGTTCATTACTAATTGATTATAATCCCCGATATGTCCAGAGACGGTTAGCCCCAAAATTCCAGAAAAGCACCACGCCGATGGCGATGGCTTTAGCAATGTTGTAACTCCAGGGCTCCCCAACAAAGGAAACTAAAACGGCATCTAGACCGACCACAATCACGTTGTTGATCAGGAGACCAACCAGATTGACCAGGGTAAATTGGGGCAGTTGTTTTCGTTTTTTGCGGGTACGGGACTCTGGAAAAGTCCACAGCCGATTCCAGACGAAGTTGCTAACGATGGCTGCGCTAACCGATAGGGTATTGGCTAATAATAGATTTCCATTAATGGAATACTGCGCCAGTAAATTCCATTCAAATACGTCCCGGAAAAGATGTAGAAATAGGTTGAGCAGGCCAAAATCAATAACGGCACCGATCGCGCCAACGATAGAAAATTTTATGAAGCGGCTGAATTCTTTGGGATGGGTCTGGTAAAGGTTTGTGATGTTCTCGAGCATTGGCAAGAGTCTTTCCTCTCTATTCAGTGGTAGTCGTATTCGGTCACGTTTGTGATAAGGTTCGATTGTTTGGGGACGTTTGACGCCGGTATATTACTGAAACCAGGGCTAAAATGATGGCCACATGCAGATACATTCCCTGTACGTACAGATTATCAAATAAGTTGTGAATGTGCAAGTGAACCATAATGCCTAATCCACCGGCAGCCACGGCTCTATCAAAACCGTGGCTACGCTGCACGGCCAACCATAATACACCAAAAGTAAAAATCCAAAAAATCAGGTAAACCGTAATCCCGACCAGCCCTGTCTCTGCGCCGATGTTGAGTAAATAGTTATGAGCATGTCCCAAAGGATTGAGCCATCGGCCCACAGCATAGGCCGGGTATACGGCAGGGTAGTTGCCAAAGCCTACGCCTAGCCAGGGGTGATCACGCCACATCTCTCGGGCTGCCTGCCAGTGGGCCAGTCGTTCGATCATAGCAAAATTGGCGTCGTTGACCTCGATGGTGGCCACATCAGTGATGGTAAAGATAGATAAAGCATCCACAACGCGTTGCGTGATAAGGTCATAAGAGGTGTTAAATCTGAGCAGATTCAGATCAAATGCGCCGACCAGAGCGATAATCGTGCCGGCCAGTACCATGGAGGTCATAAGAGCGGCCGTTTTTTTGTTGTAGATGGTGAATGTAACGGCAGCGGCTACGATAAAGCCCATCCAGGCTCCGCGTGACTGGCTGGCAAACAGGGCTATCAACAATAATCCCAGCGGCAAACTCAACAAGAGCAGCATGAAAATTTTGGACCTGTTCCGCCAGCCCAAATCCGATATTTCCACTCTAAAATCGGTCAGTCCCCAAATGGTTAGAGCGAGGGCCAATGGTAACACCAATCCCAGGTACCCGGCGTATGGATTCGGTTGGGCAAAGGTACCGTAGGCCCTCAAGAAACGTCCGCCAAACAGTAAAAAGCCTTCAGGGCCTACTTTGAAAATGAACTGGTAAAGACCCAGCAGGGCTTGAGCCATCCCTGTCAATAACAATACCACTACCACCCATTTTACGTGTCGGGCCGGCAGTAGGGCCACCACAAACA
The DNA here is from genome assembly GCA_034409055.1 of Anaerolineae bacterium. Classification (GTDB taxonomy): domain Bacteria; phylum Chloroflexota; class Anaerolineae; order 4572-78; family J111; genus DAOUMU01. Next base: position 32,701 of record DAOUMU010000502.1, on the reverse strand, counting down.
GATAAAGAACCAACATCTCGACCCACTTAATGGTTTCGACCAAGCTGGCTCCGAGGGATAGGGCCTTGAGCCAAGATAACCCGATCCCGGCCAAGAACAGCAGAAATGGCCACAACAGGACACTGGCCCGGCCGGTTTTGGCCGGTTGATGTTTGGCCTTGAGCCCCTGGCCCGGGGTAGCTTGTCCCACTGATCGTTGAAGTAGCCAGACGACGATTCCCGAAGCCAGGACAATTTCCATTAACCCAACTTTGATACTACCCACGGAGACGGCAAACAAGGGACTGAAAGGGATAAGGGGAATGAGGAGGTATAAGCTGAGGATGGGCTTTATCAGGAGCAGGACTAAAAAGAGAGCCCCCCCTAGAAATAAAGCCGTTTCTATCGTAGGCAACCAGGCAATGGCCAGCCCCAGAATGATCAGAACTGCTATCAGGAAAAGAGGGAATCGTCCAGGGCTGATGGGCAGAGGGGGTAAGGTGAGGGTTAATAATTTACGAACTGCGCTGGCATAGAGTGACGACACGGTGATTATATGCGGGTTTTAAAATATTCTATTGTTTCGCGGAGGCCATCGTCAAGCGTAACTCGGGGTTGCCAGCTTAGAACACGTCGGGCTTTGCTAATATCAGGTTGACGCACTTTGGGATCGTCCTTGATACGCATATCAGTGGGGGTGACGAAGGTGATTTCTGAACTGCTGCCGGTTAATTCAATGATTTTTTGGGCAAAGTCCAGGATGGTCATTTCGCTGGGGTTACCGATGTTCACCGGCTCAACTTCATCCGAAAGTAACAGACGGTAGATGCCATCGACCTGATCTTTTACATAACAAAAAGAGCGGGTCTGGCTGCCATCACCATAAACGGTCAGTGGCTCGCCACGCAGGGCCTGAGCAATAAAATTGGGGACAACCCGGCCATCTTCTAATCGCATCCGGGGTCCGTAAGTGTTAAAAATACGAACGATACGGGTATCCAGATCGTGATAGCGGTGGTAGGCCATCGTTATTGCTTCGGCAAAGCGTTTGGCTTCGTCATAAACCCCACGTGGCCCGATGGGGTTGACGTTACCCCAATAATCCTCCGGTTGGGGATGAATCAGGGGATCCCCATAGACTTCAGAAGTAGAGGCCAATAAAAAACGAGCCTCTTTGGCTTTGGCCAAGCCCAGGGCCTTGTGTGTACCCAATGCTCCTACTTTTAACGTTGGAATGGGCAGTTCCAGGTAATCTATGGGGCTGGCTGGCGAAGCAAAATGTAGTACGGCATCCAATGGCCCCTCGAGGTAAATGTAATTGGTAACGTCGTGCTTGATGAAATGAAAATCTGCCCGACCGGCCAGGTGTTCAATGTTGGCGGTATTGCCGGTAATAAGATTATCCATTCCAATAACGGTGTGGCCTTCGGCCAGAAAACGATCACAAAGATGCGAACCAAGAAAACCGGCAGCCCCAGTAATTAAAACACGCACTTTTTTCTACTCCAAGGATTTCTCTCGGTTGTCACAATTATGAGTATAGCTTAAAGTGTAAAAAAGGAAAACTGCTTAATCGCCCTCATAAATGGGGAGGGTAAAGAGGAATGTCGTGCCAGATTCGCCGTCGCTCTCTACCCAAATGGAGCCGCCCATCGCCTGGGTGGCCAGATGACAGAAAGTAAGCCCCAGACCAAAACCTCTTCTAACGGAGGGCTTGGCCGCATTTTTTATCTGGGCGTATCGTTTGAATATTTCTGTTTGTTGCTCTTTAGGAATTCCGGGGCCTTTATCCTCGATGCTGACCTTGATAAAATTTTGTTCGTGGCTAACTTTGATCGTGATCGTGCTGTCTGGTGGTGAGAATTTAATGGCGTTATCCAACAAATTCTCCAGGATACGCTGGCTGATTTGGGGATCAGCACAGGCCAGGGGAAGATCATCGGCAATCATTGTCTCGATTTTTAGTTGATGCAGAGTTAAAAGGGGAGAGATTTGATGCAGGCTGACATCGACCACGGTGGGGAAGTCAAACGGTTCGGTTTCCAGTTCAAGGTGTCCATCTTCCAGGCGTTGTCCCTCCAGCAACGTTTCTATCAGACGGGTCATCTGATTGGCCGCGGCCATAGCCCCGGTTAGTAAACTTTCATTGGTGTTAGAAAGGACTAAATCAGGGTCCGTCGATAGAAAACTGAGGGCTCCCAACACAGCAGCCATTGGTGCTTTTAGATCATGGACGACCATACCGGTGAGCTTTTCTTTTAAGCTGTCAAGCTCTCTGAGTTGAGCGTTGATATGTTTTAACTCTTTGTTTTGAGAGGAAAGTGCTTGTTGCGTATCCAGTAAATCTCGGTTGGTTGCCATCAGCTTGTTGCTTAGCATTTCGGTGCGGCGACGCATGGTGCAGAGTTCTGAAACTTGATTGATGATGGTGACGATATAGGTAGGGTGCAAGGGCAGGCTAAGAAAACCATCACACTGCTGCAACAAATCCGGTTCTGTTTTTTTGCTTGGGGCGGTAACAAGAATAATGACAATACCGGGCACAGATTTTTTGATTTGTGTGATAAAATTTCTAACCAACTCATTACAATCACGGTAATCCAAGATCAGGATAGCCGGGGGGAAAGCACTGACCGATTTCATCGATTTGGCCAGCGAGACGCGCGTTTCAACCCCAAAATCATGCGCTTTGAGAATAGCGACCAGATTGTTTTGAATTTCCTTATCTTCTATGGCAATCATTACACTGGGACCACCAGGAATGGTTTCAGCTTGGTCGGGGTGGAGCAACTTGTTGACTACTCTGACAAAACGCTGCAAGTCCACCGGTTTTGGCAAAAAAGCATCGTAGTAAAGCAGCCGCCACTCGACGTTGGGATTAGGTCGCCAAGGTTCATTGCGAGGCGGAATGGTCATGGCGCTAACGGCCAAAATAGGAATACGAGGTGTTTTTTCATCCGTCCTGAGTATTTGCCACACTTCGTAACCATCCAAACCGGCCAGCAATAAGTCTGAAACAATCAGGTCGGGCTTTGCTGTCCTGGTCAACCGAAGCCCGGCATAACCATCGGCTGCAACCAACACCTGGTATCCTTCTCGTTGTAACACGGTTTGCAGTTGTTCTAGAGTTTCTGCGTCTTCGTCCATTAAAAGAACAGCAGGCTGTTTGTTCACGGTTCGTTTTTTCCTTTATCTTCTTCAAGATCAGGTAAGATGGGACTGGTGGCCGGAGTGGCCTTATTTTCAGGTGTAGCCAAACTGGGGCTGACAATAAGGGAGGGGGTGGGGGTGATACTACCAGTCGGGGAAACGGTTGGGGTCACTGTGAGCTGCCTCTCAATTTCTCCTCTAGCGGGTGTAGCCAGTATCTCCCTGGTGGTACTTATGGTGTCATTACCTGTAATTGTACCACCGACTGTTATTGAGGCGCTACGGGTGATACTCGTTACACCGGTAATGGTGGTGACAGTAGTAATCACTGGTGCTTCGGGAACCCACTGGGGTAGGCTGACCTGCCCGTCCGTGGTCAACTGTTTGGGCGGGGTACCATTGCTACTGGTCATATATAAGTTCCCATTGTAGATAAAGAGCAGGTCATCCTCTATTGGTGACCAGACCATTTCAGGAAACCGCACGCCCAACTCTTCTTTAAAGGGAAAAATTTGACGTTTGTTACTGCCATCTTTATCAATCAATTGGATACTGTAGCGACTGGTTGCCGATTGGAGCGGTTCGACAGCTTCTCCAAAAGCTATCCCAGCCTCGCCCCAGGCCGGATTGGCCCACATGCCGACTTGCTCAGCTACTTTGGCCGAAATCGTGCCGTCAACGCTAAATAGCCACAGATCAAATACTTGGCTCTCTTCGGCTGGTTCCGAGGCCAGTGGCGAACCGTGTACGGTGGCCGCGATAAATTTCCCCTCGGGTGACCAACTGAGGCCGGGCACCCACACCCACTCACTAAAAGTTTTTAAGGGGGTAAAATCAAGCAGGGGAGTGACACTATTACTCAACGGTTTACTGGCTGTTAAATTGACCAGACCAATTTGATCAGCGCGCGCGTAAGCCAGTTGGGTCTCGTCCGGCGACCAGGTAAAGGTTGTGCCCCACCAGGCATATAGGCCTTGCGTGTTGGGCGGTAGCAGTTCCACCGGCTCTGGCGTTGAATTGAGCAGGTCGAGTAGCCATAGATCGTTGTTGGCTCGCCAGCCGGGTGGGTTGGCCGTACGCTCACCAGTCGTATAAGCAATCAACGACTGGCTAATCACCGGGGACCATTCGGCCTGAAGCACACCCTGTATGCCTAAGGTGATCGGCTTCTCACCGACGATGGTGGTCGAGGCCAGCCACATCTCGTTCAGTGGCAGCTCAATTTCAGCGGTCAGTTTAGAGGTATACAGCAGTTGGCGACCATCAGGCGAGAGACTAAACACTCTGCCATCCAGGTTGCCCTCAGTCGTCACCGCCCGGCGACTGCCGCTCCTATCACGCATCAGCCAGGCATTGCCATTAGAAAGGTAGGCCACAGTGCCTTCAATTGGTACCGAGGGTAAATCTTCACCTTGTGGTCCTACGACCAAAATCTCAGGTACCGGATCGATGATCGTTGCTCTTGAAATTTCAGTTCGACTGACTTCCACGCCGTTCTCATAAACAACCCGAATGGAAATTTCATCTTCACCGTTAACGCCTAATTGGGCCAGTCTGGTTTCACCGGTAGCCAGGGCTTCGTTGGGGATGATTTGGCGTTCAAAAGGGATAACTTCCCGCCTTGTTTCTATTTCCTCACGCACCCTGGTCACCTCAATCACCAGCCCCGGCTCCAATTCAACGTACAGGTCAGGATTGACCCGGTCCAACGGCCCCAACTCAATCTTTGCTTCGCTCAACGCCTCACGCACGGTGGCAGACTCGGTCGTGAGCGCTTGACGTCCACCATCTACCTCTATAAAAACCTGGTTAGGCTGAGTTTGGCATGCTGCCGTTAAAACCGTGGCTATCAACAGGCCAATCAATAATCCCCACCTGCCGAGTGGGCTAATAAAATAATGCCCACCTCTCATTTAAGCAATCCTCCGTGACCCAGTTCAATCAGGTCGCGACGGGTCAGGCGTTCACCGGCCACCAGACGGGGGAGAACCATATCAACCACATTATAGCTTTTACTCTTGGCGCATCCCGGTGCCCCCACAATTGGAGTTTGGTGGTGATACGCCAGCAATAACAGGTTACCCGGTTCTACCGGCACCCCGTAATGCACAATTTCGCCCCCAATGGCTTTAATCGCTCGGGGGGTGATGTCGTCCGAGTCCATGATAGAAGTTTCCCCGGCAATAATAATCATTTCTGCTCCCCTATCCAACGCCCCCTGCAAGGCTTCACGAATTTCATTTTCGTCTTCAGGTACATAGGGACCTTCAATCAGTTCTGTGTTGTAGCTGGTCAACCTGTTGCGTAACGCCGGGGTAAAGCTACTGACCACCTTCTCTCGAGCTATTTCACTGCCGGTCGTAATCAGGATGGTACGCCGAACCACAAAAGGTTTGATTGCGGCCAGGGGGCCTTCGCGGTGTGCGCTGGCTTCGGCTGCTTCCAGATCGGTTTGGGGAACACCGTAGGGGATAATTTTAATGGTGCCCACGATCTGTTTGGGCTGCACCGGGGTGTTGTTGGCAATAGTGGCCAGCGTGATGCCGTTACGGTCATTAAAGGTTAACAGCATCTCGCTATTGACTTTGAAGAGGCCAGACGAGGCGGCGATTAGATTGACACGGCCGGTAGTAGCGGTGGAGGTTTTTATCTGTTGACCGGCAACCACCTGCCCCAGGCGGCGAGCGGCTTCGTTTTCATGAATGTCATCATCCGCCAGAATGGCCACGTAAACTTGCTCCCGCCCCAACGCTTGTAGGGTCGGTAAATCTTCTTCGGTCAGACGATGGCCTTTTTTTAGCACTTTGCGGCCATTTGGCCCAGCCTGATTGTGTAGTAAGATGTGACCAACGGCTTTACTGAGGGGTACTTTTTCTACTTTCACAATCTATTATGCCTCACTATAGTTAACCTCGTCGGCATTATACCACGAAGCCACCCAGATGCGAAGAGTTCAGGTAGATGGTTTCTCCTGCCACATCTGGGCTTGAATGACAATACCAACTACCAACAGCCCGATGAACAGCAGTGCAGCCACCAGGGGGTTAAAATCGGTCACCTGGGTGATCAGAGCTGCGCCGGCCAGAGAGGATAGGACAATCAAAGCCACTTCGAACAAGGATTGCACCAGGATGGCCCCAATGATGCCGCCAACAATGAAAATCAGCCAGATCAGTAATTGGTCCAGGTCAAGGCTAAACAACTGTACCAGCCAAATCAGAGCATACCCACAGCTCACAAATCCGGCGATTATCACGGCCACCTTTTGGATAAACATAGCCAGCAACGCTCCGATGAAGCCCATAATGAGGGCTGCGGCTAATATCATCCAGTCAGGTTGCCCCTTGAGCAGTTCCACGGCCAGGCCCAGGCCAATGACAAAACCCACCGCCCCCACAAAGAGCCAAAAGAGTTTGCGGCCCAACAGGAGCACGGCAATGCCCACCAGGATGCTGATAATTTGCATACCTGGGTCGGTAAAAGTAATATTCTCAAACATCAATTTTGTTCCTTTCTAACCATCTTGAATTTTACCTTACGTCGCTAATGGATACAAGTGAGAATGTTGGTTAGTTGGTTTGTTAGTTGGTTTGTTGGTTGGTTCTACAGTATTTCTTGTTGTGAGGTTCATTACCCGACATTGGAAATCAGAAACCAGGTTTTTCGCTTGCTAAGGCATTTTTGAGGCTCCAGAATGCTCAAAAAGCAACGATTAGCTTGGTTCAGGCGACAAAAAACCTGGTTTCTCTCCCCGTGTCGGGTAGTGAGGTTGTGAGGTCTGATTTTGCTGATTTATTTTCTGCAAGGGGCTACGTTGGGGCTGTCGGCTACGGCTACGCCTGGCCCGTTTCTGGCTTTTTTACTGGCCCAAACCTTAAAAAATGGTTGGCGGCCGACCCTGCCGTCCGCCCTGGCTCCCCTGATTAGCGACGGTCCGATTATTGCCCTGGTTTTGCTGGTCCTGACCCAAACGCCGAGCTGGTTGCTGAATGTTTTGCAAATCTTGGGGGGATTCTTTATCCTGTACCTGGCCAGAGGGGCCTTTTTAGCCTTAAAGACGGTCGGTCCCAGGCCTGAAATTTCTCAGGAAGCGGTTCGCCAGGGGTTTTTCAGGGCCGTCCTGATGAATGCGCTCAGTCCCGGCCCGTACCTTTTTTGGAGTATCATCGCCGGCCCCATTGTGCTGGAGAGTTGGCGACAATCACCGCCGTTGGGCCTCAGTTTTGTCCTGGGATTTTATGGCACCCTTATCGGTGGATTTGCAGTCTTTATCATTTTATTCGCCACCGCCAGCCAGCTTGGCCCCAGAGTCAGCAAGATTATGAGTGGGGTGTCGGCTCTGGCTCTGTTTATCTTTGGGCTGTATCAACTTTGGACGGGGGTGAGGGGGCTGGTTGGTTAGTTGGTTGGTTGTTACGTAGGGTAAGTTGCTACATCGATTTACGATTTCAGATTGCCGATTTACGATTGAAATCACTGCCAGAGCTAATCATAAATCCAAAACCCACAGGGCCAGTGTCGTAAATCGCAAATTGGTCTCTAGCAAAATTGTTTACAAAGTAAGATCGACAATTTTTTGTCGATGTGATGACCCTAAGAGGCCTAACTTGCCCGCAGCGTCGACAAGTTGGCCACTTGTCCTACAAACCGAGCTTTTAGGAGGTAATCTTGTTACAACTACGCCTTATCTTATTGGTTACGTTTATTTTCATTTTGTCGGCTTGTGGTTTGTCCCCGATTTCTCTCTCCTCTGTAACCGAGGAAAAACCTGAAGTGATTGAGACGCAAGCCGCCACCAGGTCCAACGACGAACTGAACGAGGCCCAGGTGGCCTTACAAACACCTCCGACGTTGATTCCTGAACCAACACCATTACCTCCGGAAGCCATTGCCAAGGCCGATGCCGAGGAACTCTTACTCATTAATTTGTACGAGCGAGTCAATCCATCGGTGGTCAATATCGTGGTTACGGTCGATGATGAAGAATCCGAAACCAACCGACTCTTCCCGGCCCAGGGCCAGGGCTCAGGCTTTGTTCATGATAACAAAGGCCACATCGTCACCAATAACCACGTTGTGGCCGACGCCAGCAAAGTAGAAGTAACCTTTTTCGACGGTACGACTGTAAAAGCCGAAGTGGTGGGCGCCGATCCAGATAGCGACCTGGCTGTGGTTAAAGTTGACGTATCTGCGCAGAGTCTGCGTCCGGTTACTTGGGGAGACTCGGACAAAATATTGGTCGGTCAACGAGCGGTGGCCATTGGCAACCCCTTTGGTCTGGACGGCACCCTGACCAGTGGCATTATCAGTGCACTGGGGCGCAGCCTGCCCACGGAAAGCGGCACCTTTCGCATTCCCGAGATTATTCAAACCGATGCGGCCATTAATCCGGGCAATTCCGGTGGTCCTTTACTCAACTCTCAAGGTGAGGTCATCGGCGTCAACACGGCCATTGTTCCGCGCCAGGCCGGACTGGGCGAGCGCAGCTTTTTGGGAGTCGGCTTTGCCGTTCCGGCCAACCTGGCCAAACGGGTTGTACCCGGCCTGATTGAAACCGGCCAATATCAACATCCCTGGATCGGCTTCTCCGGCAATACGGTTACGCCAGAAATTGCCGAAGCGATGGATTTACCCAAAGTCGGTGGTGCTTTGGTAGCACAAATTATTTCTGGCAGTCCAGCCGACAAGGCCGGTTTGCGTAGCGGTACCCGGGATTTTGAGTTGGAAAACGGCTTCGTGACCCAAATTGGAGGCGACGTCATCATTGCCATCGAAGATGAAGAGGTACATGTCTTTGATGATCTGATTTCATTTCTCAGTCGTCGTGGGGAAGTCGGTCAAACCGTTACGTTGACCATTATTCGCCAGGGCCAGGAACAAATGCTTGAAGTGACCCTTGGCCCTCGCCCGGAGGCAGATGAGATCAATTAGGCTGACGGGGTAATCCCCTAATGCGGTTTACCTCCACCCAGGCGTAAATACCCTCGTCGTAAAGCCCGAGCTTCTTCAATGGTTACAAAAGCTTTAGGGTCGGTTGCCTCGATAATTTTATTTACAGTCCCGACATCTTTGCGATGGACAGTAATCGTGATTACGCCCACTGTTCCTTGACGACCTTCGGCCCGGTCCTCGGTAGCCCCAAAACCGGCCTCTCGAACAGCATTGGCCAGGGGCCGGCTCCGAGCGCGGGAAACAACCCGCAAGGTCGCATAGCCCAGGGCCAATTTTTCTTCCAACCACATACCGGCAAACTGACCGGCTGAAAAGCCCAGGCAGTAGGCCAACAGATTCCACACATTCGAGAGGTTTTGCACCACAGCCCCAATGGTGAGGGCAAAGATAAGCGCTTCAAGAAAAGCAAGCAAAGCCGCTGTCCATCGTCTGCCCCGGATAATCAACAGGGTGCGCAGGGTCGTCATAGCACTACCGATGATGCGCAGCACAAAAATAAGAAGGGCCACATAAACAACCGTCCAGCCAGTAATGGGTATACTTATGTTCGGCATAGATACTCTACAATTTACAGGTGGTCACTATGCGGCACTTCGTGGTGGCGCCGGCAGCGGGCCTCATAGACTTCGCTGGCCCCAACCATAATGACAGGGTCATGGTAATTGGCCGGGCGCCCGTTAATCAGTCGCTGGGTCCGGCTGGCCGGTGCGCCACAGACCATACAGATGGCCTGAAGCTTATCAACGGCCTCGGCCTGGGCCATCAACAAGGGCATCGGACCAAACGGCTCACCCCGAAAATCCATGTCCAGCCCGGCCAGGATGACCCGCCGGCCCTCATTGGCCAATCGATTGCAAAGCTCAGCCACTGTCCAATCAAAAAATTGCACTTCGTCAATCGCCACCACGTCGGTATCTTCGGCCACGAGCGCGGCAATTTCGGCCGCGTTTTCGACAATCGTGGCTTCATAGTAACTACCACCGTGAGAACTGAGCTTATCCGCCCGGTACCGGTCATCCAAAGCGGGTTTAAAGACCTGCACCTTTTGCCTGGCAATTTCAGCCCTCTTCACCCGTCGAATCAGCTCCTCGGTTTTACCGCTAAACATACTACCACAAATGAGTTCAATCCAGCCCCCATCGTAACGGTGATACACTACCTTTTCCTCCCAAAAAAAGGGGCAGATTTGTTAAGTAATCTGCCCTAAACGTTAAACAACTGTAACTACTCAGTCCGAATATTGGTTATTGGTAATTGGTTATTGGAATTACTAATGACTACATCGATTTCCGATTTCAGATTGCCGATTTACGATTGAAATCACTGCCAGAGCTAATCGTAAATCCAAAACCCACAGGGCCAGTGTCGTAAATTGTAAATTGGTCTCTAGCAAAACCCCAACCTCTACTTTGCGGCCTCAACAAAGAAGGTTTCTCTTGCCTCGGCTAATTTAGTCTCGACCTCTTCAAAGGCTTTCGGACCAAAACCTTCAAGGGCCATCAGGCTTTCTTTACCTTTTTCAACTTTTTGGACCAGGTCGCCAACGGTGACAATGTTGGCCTCGTGCAAAATCTGATACACCCGGTTATTGAGATCAAGGGCAGCCAGTTGCTGCTTTAAGAAGCGATCCTCCATCTTTTTCCGCGATTGCTTTTGACGTTTAATCGCCTGAGATTGATGCGCACTATAGCGATCCAAACGCTTCATAAAACGGTCTACCTGACCGGCCGTATCAACAATACGCTGTTCACCGGTAAAAAAGGGATGGCACTTGGAACAAACGTCCGTGCGAAGTACCTTTTGGGTGGAACCGGTCGTCCAGGTATTCCCGCAAGAACAAATGACCTGAGCATCTGGATAATACGTAGGATGAATACTTTTTTTCATCACCCAAAAACCTTTCCTTAGAAAAAATTGGGGTTCTTCAGGAATTTCCGTGGAATCGCTCGGAGGGGATTGACAAATCCCCGACATATCGTGGCATAGCTATTCTACACACAAGATATAGGCCCGGATTTGTCAACACCTGCACTGCGCGCAGGCGCACGTGTCCGGGCCGAGCGCCACGGAAAATCCCAAAGAACCAAAATTGGTTAACTTTAAACTCGCTCGGGATAAACGCTAATGCGTTTCTTACGGCGGGTCATATGCTCAAATTTTACGTAGCCGTCAATCGTAGCAAACAAGGTATAGTCTCTGCCCATACCTACATTAATGCCCGGGTGAAATTTAGTGCCCTTTTGTCGAACCAGAATATTACCGGCCCGCACGACCTCACCGCCAAATTTCTTGACCCCCAGGCGTTTGTTCTGGCTATCACGACCATTGCGGCTGGAACCGCCACCTTTTTTATGCGCCATCTTCACTCTCCTCTTCAGCAGCTTGGCTTTCTTCGGCTTTGGCTGTCACTGATATTTCATCAATGTGCAAGCGGGTAAAGTCTTGCCGATGTCCCTGCTTTTTATGATAATTCTTTTTGTGTTTATAGACGATGACCTTTTTACCACGTCCATGTCCTTCAATCGTGGCCGTCACTTTAGCGCCTTCAACGACAGGTGTACCCACCGTTACCCCGTCAGCATCAGACACCATTAAGACCCGATCGATCTCTACTTTTTTACCTTCTTCGACAGGCAACGTTTCCACGTCTATCACGTCGCCTTCAGCCACCCGATATTGCTTGCTACCCGTTTCTATTACTGCGTACATCCTTGCCGTCTCCGCTCCAGTGAAATTTAGGGCTTGAACATAAAACGAGTGTGACCATTAATAATTTGGCCACACACAAAAAGTAATTATATCTGTATCGCGAAGGCGTGTCAAATACTGCTTTTTATCTCAAAAAGTTAGCAAACAAGCCAATTTTACCAAGATATGTAAAAGGCAATTTGATAAAATGGTTGTCGGCAAAAGGCAAGTTGTGATATACTGAATAAAATAGTAACCGGTCAAATTCTTACTCCTTGGGGGTCAAAAAACCATTTATGGGGTAATAACATTCCACAAATATCATGGCCAAACTAGAAGAGCTGAAACCGAGCGTTAAAGTCAAGGGGATCGTTCCGGGACAAAGTGTGTCTATTGTAGACGTCAAGTGGCACGGCTCAACCGCCGTCGAACTGTTCTACAAACGGGCGGATGGCCAACCCGGCACGCAACTCCTTTTCCGCCACGATGAACCCAATCTGGAGGTTGTAGAAACCCGACGGGCCTGGCACTTCAACACCGATGGAGAACTGTTCCGGCTGGTGGCCGAGGCCTACCGCATCCACCTGGCCCACCTGTTCGACCCGGTGCTGGCCGTGCATACCTCGCTCATCGAGCCGCTGCCGCACCAGATCACCGGCGTGTACGGCGAAATGTTGGCCCGCCAGCCCCTGCGCTTTTTGCTGGCCGACGACCCTGGCGCGGGTAAAACCATTATGGCCGGCTTGCTGATCAAAGAACTGGTGGTGCGGGGCGATGTGCGGCGCTGCCTGATCTGCGTGCCGGGGAATCTGGCCCCGCAGTGGCAGGATGAACTCTGGTTCAAGTTCCAGGTTCATTTTGAGATTATGACCCGCGAGACCTTTGAGACCTCGGTCAGCGGAAACCCGTTTTTGGAAAAAGAACTGGTGATTATTCGCCTGGACCAGATTGCCCGTGACGAGGACTTGCAGGAAAAACTGCGCCGCACCGATTGGGACCTGGTCATTGTGGACGAGGCCCACAAGATGTCGGCCCACTTTTGGGCGGGCGAGCTGGAAGAAACCAAACGGTACAAACTGGGCAAGCTGCTCAGTGCCGTGGCCCGTCACTTTGTGTTGATGACGGCCACGCCTCACAACGGCAAGGAAGAAGATTTCCAGTTGTTCCTGGCCTTGATCGACCCCGACCGTTTTGAAGGGCGCTTCCGCGAAGGGGTGCACGAAGTGGACATTTCCGACATCATGCGACGCATGGTCAAGGAAGATTTGTACCGCTTTGACGGTCATCGCCTTTTCCCGGAGCGCCGGGCCTACACCGTCAGTTATCCTCTGTCGCCCGCCGAAGATCGGCTTTACGACACCGTGACCGATTACGTGCGCCAGGAGTTCAACCGGGCCGACCAACTCGACGACAAGCGCCGGGGGGGCACCGTGGGTTTTGCCCTGACCATTCTGCAGCGCCGCCTGGCCTCGTCTCCGGCGGCCATCTACCAGTCGCTCCAGCGCCGCCGCGAGCGGCTGGAGAAGCGGCTGGCCGAAATGCAAGCCCCGCAACCGGCCGGATTGGTCAAAAAACCTGAACCGCGTTACTACGATGAAGAAGACCTGGTTGACCTGGACGACGCCCTGGCCGAAGAGATCGAAGAAATCGAAGAACAGGTGATTGACAGCGCTACCGCCGCGTTGACCATGGCCGAGCTGAAGGCCGAGATCAAAACGCTGCAAAGGCTGGAAAAGATGGCCTACCGGCTGCGGCAAAGCGGCACCGACCGCAAGTGGGAGGAACTGGCCACCCTGCTGCAAGATGATGAACGGATGGTTGACGAAAACGGCCGGCGCCGAAAGCTGGTCATTTTTACCGAGCACCGCGACACCCTGACCTACCTCTGTGAGCGTATCGGCACGCTGTTTGGCCGCGACGACATTATGGTCAACATTGACGGCAGCGTGCCCCGGGAGCAGCGCCGGGCTATTGAGGACCGTTTCCGCAACGACCCGGATGTTTATTTTCTGGTGGCCACCGATGCCGCCGGTGAAGGCATCAACCTGCAACGCGCCCACCTGATGGTCAACTACGACCTGCCCTGGAATCCCAATCGACTGGAACAGCGCTTTGGCCGCATCCATCGCATTGGCCAAACCGAAGTCTGCCACCTGTGGAACCTGGTAGCCGGCCACACCCGCGAGGGCCAGGTGTACGAACGCCTGCTGCGCAAACTAGAAACGGAAAGCAAAGCCCTGGCAGGCAAGGTTTTTGACGTGCTGGGCGCGCTGTTCGACCAAACACCCCTACGTAAGCTGCTGATCGAGGCCATCCGCTACGGCGACCGGCCCGAAGTTCGGGCCAGGTTGGAACAGACCGTGGACCATGCCGTGGATAAAGAGCGGGTGCGGGAGTTGCTGGAAAGCCGCTCGTTGGTCACCGATAGTATGGACATCAGCCAAATTATGCGTGTCCGCGAGGAGATGGAACGCTACGCCGCCCGCCGCTTGCAGCCCCATTACATCAGGTCCTTCTTTGGGCAGGCCTTTGAAATGATGGGCGGTTCCATCCGCGAGCGGGAACCGGGCCGCTACCGCATCAGTTACGTGCCGGCCCGTATCCGCAACCGGGCCAAAGAACTGGGGACCACCGTGCCGGTCTGGGAAAAGTACGACCGGGTTTGTTTTGACAAGGAGCTGGTGAACCAAGCCGGCTCCTTCGGCCAGGCCGATTTTATCTGCCCCGGCCATCCCCTGCTGGATACGGTGATTGACCTGATGTTGGACAAGCACCGGCCCCTGCTGCGCTCGGGTACGGTGCTGGTGGACCCGACCGACCCCGGCCAGTCGCCCCAGGTGCTGTTCTTCCTGGAACAAAACATTCAGGATGCGCACACGGTCCAAAGTGGGGACAAGCGCGTTATTTCCCGCGAGGTTCATTTTGTAGAGATCAACCAGGCCGGGCAGATTCGGGCCGGTGGCAGCGCACCCTACCTGGATTATCGCCCGGCCACCGCCGAGGAGCTGGCCCAACTACAACCTGCCCTGGCCGCGGCGTGGCTATCCGGCGAGGCGTTAGAGAGCCAGGTGGCGGCCTACGCCATCGAAAACCTGGTGCCGCGCCATTTGCAGCGGGTACGCCAACGCCGGGAAGAACTGATCGACAAAACCCTGGCCGCGGTCCAGGAACGCCTGACCAAAGAGATCAACCACTGGGACAAACGGGCCGCCGAACTGCGCCAGCAGGAAAAAGAGGGCAGAGTCAACGTGCGCTTGAACGCGGCCCTGGCCCAGCAACGGGCCGACGATCTGGCCGCCCGCCTGGAACGGCGCAAAGAGGAACTGGCCCTGGAGCGGCAAATCTCCGCCGCGCCGCCGGTGATCATCGGTGGGGCGATTGTGGTCCCCATTGGGCTGTTGCTGGGGGAACGGACCCCGCCCGAATTGATCGACACCCGCATCACCGAGGCCATTGCCATGCAGGCGGTGATGCAGGCCGAGACCGCCCTGAACAACCACCCCCGCGACGTCAGCCAGGACAACCTGGGCTACGACATCGAGAGCCTGGACCCCAGCACCGGTCGACTGCGCTTTATCGAGGTGAAGGGTCGCCGGGCCGGGGCCGACACGGTGACGGTGACCCGTAACGAGATTTTAACCGCCATCAACGCGCCGGAGCAGTACCTGCTGGCGCTGGTCGAGGTAGAAGATAGCCAGGCCCGGCCACCGCGCTACGTGGCTAAACCCTTTAGCAAAGAGCCGGATTTTGGGGTGACCAGTGTGAACTATAACCTGCGTGAACTGTTGGCCCGAAGTAAAAAATGGGACGCAGATGAACGCTGATACACGCTGATTCTTTTTTAAATTTTTGTTTTTTGATCTGTGTTAAGCGGCGTCCTATTCAAGTATGTCAAAGTGTTACTTTGTCATTGCGAGGGCATAGCCCGAAGCAATCCCCAATCCGGTGAGGAGACTGTGTCGCCTACGGCTCGCAGTGACATTATAGCCGTCATTGCGAGGCGCGATAGCGACGACGCAATCCCCGTGTGGAAGATGGGGATTGGGCGTATGTAAAGGTTGGGGGGGCTTCGTCATTGTGGGGCAAGAACCTTGAAACAAGCCAATCGGTAAGCGGATAAGTAGCGGATTAGCGGATACTGGCCGTAAATCGCAGGTGCATCCGCACTCCCTACGGTCGCCTGCGGTCGCCGTTACCTATCCGTTTACCGATTTGGAACGCTCCCCCAACGATTACATACGCCTATGGAGATTGCTTCGGGCTACGCCCTCGCAATGACATGTCACTGCGAACCGCAGGCGAAGCAGTCCCCGACGTTGTTGCCTGGAGATTGCTTCGGACTGCGCCCTCGCAATGACATGTCACTGCGAGCCGTAGGCGAAGCAGTCTTTAGGCCGGTTGGATAATGCCCGGTATTTGTAGTAAAATATATATATTACTACAAAGTGAGAAGACGACAATGCAACGAATTATTGGTGTGACCGAACTTCAGCGCCGCTTCCGGGCGGTGTTTGACGAAGTGGTCGAAAAGCACGTGCCTTACGTGCTCACCCGAGGCAGCCGTCTGGAAGCCGTGCTCATCTCCTACGAAGAACTCATGCGCTATCAGGCTTTGGGTAAACGAGGAGTTTCTGATGAATACTGCATCGAACATACTTGAGGTATCCCAGGAGATTTTAGACTCGGCCCGTCTCACCGTGGCCGAATTAAAGGTGGAACTGGCCGTCCATCTGTATGCGCAGAGGCGTCTATCCGTTGGCAAGGCCCGCGAGTTGGCCGACATGTCCTTGTGGGAGTTCCGCCAGTTGTTAGCCTCGCGGCGCATCTCGCCCCATTATGATGAAACGGATTTGCAGGAAGATATCAACACCTTGCGTGAGTTGGGCCGATTATGATTGTCGTCAGCAATCCCTCTTACCGTTTTGCTCTGCGCCAGGCTGGCGCCACCGATGTAGCCGACACCGATGAACCCCAATCAAAATAGGACGCAGACCGCGAAGCACGCTGATCAAAAGAATTAAAAAAACAATCTGCGTCCATCAGCGTTCATCTGCGTCCTATAAAAATGGAGAAGCTATGACCCGCAAAAAACTGATCGAAGTGGCCCTGCCGCTGGAGGCGATTAGCGATGCTTCTGCTAAGGAAAAGAATATTCATACAGGTTTACCAGCTAACTTACACACGTGGTGGTCACGCAAGCCTCTTGCGGCCAGTAGGGCAATCATATTTGCATCCATGATCGATGACCCCAGTTCGAATCCAGAGTTATCAGAAGAGCAAATAGAGATTGAGCGAACTCGGCTATTTAATATAATTCGTCGTCTTGTCTATCCCAATAGCATAAATGATGAGGTTCTGCTTGATGTTGCCTATCGAGAGATTCTAAGAGCTACAGACAATAATCTTCCTCCTTTTCTCGATCCGTTTGCTGGAGGTGGTTCTATACCTTTAGAGGCGACTCGTCTCGGTTTAGAAACATATGCTACGGATCTTAATCCTGTCTCCGTCATCATTAATAAGGCCATGATTGAGATTGTGCCGAAATTTCTAAACTGTCACCCTGTTAATCCCGATGATAGCAATAAATTACTTGGAAGTATGGATTGGCCTGGGGCAGAAGGTCTTATCGCAGATATTAAATACTATGGCAATTGGGTGCTTGAAAAGGCTCAAGACCGTATCGGACACTTATACCCCAAAGGCCCAAATAACGAAGAAGTCATAGCTTGGATTTGGGTTAGAACTGTCAAATGTAAGAATCCTGTGTGCGGTACTCAAATGCCCTTGATTAAGAAGTTTTGGGTATCTACTCATAAGGGAAATACAGCTTGGGTAAAACCGATAGTGGATATTGCTTCGAAAACTGTTCATTTTGAAATCGTACAAGATGGTTCACCATCAGAAGGCACAGTTACCAGAACAGGTGCAAATTGTATTGTATGCAACACCCCTGTTCCTTTTAGCTATATTAGAGATATGGGAAGAGCGGGTGAAATGGGCCATGAATTAATGTGCATTGTCGTAGATACTCCGCAAGGTCGTAAGTATTTGCCTCCAGAAAGTGATCACAAAACTATTGCGAATTCAGCCAATCCTTCTTGGAGACCTGAAACAGACCTACCAGAACAGGCACTAGGCTTCAGAGTTCAAGGATATGGAATAACTAAACACCGCGATCTATTTACACCTCGACAATTAGTGGCACTAACAACCTTTGCTGACCTTATTAACGAAGTTCATGACAAAGTAATTAGCGATTCCGGTGGTGACGGTGAATACGCCGACGCAATTGCAACTTTCTTAGCTCTTGTCGTAGACAGGTTGGCGCAAACTAATAACACATTGGTTCGCTGGCTTGTTCGTAAAACTGGAACTTCAAAGGGTACTCCTGCATTCGACCGACAAATTGTATCAATGGTGTGGGAATTTTCGGAGGGTAACGTATTTGGCAAATCAGTTGGAAGTTGGCAAGCGGCACTCACAAATGTACTATCCTCGTTTCGATCATTTCCTCGCTCTAGCAAGACTACAGCAAAAACATTTCAATACGATGCAACAGTCAAACCAGATTTTCTCCCAAGAGCACCAATAGTATCGACCGACCCGCCTTACTTCGACAATATTGGATATGCGGATCTATCTGATTTCTATTACATCTGGTTGCGTAGAACACTTCGCAATATATATCCAGATATATTTGGTACACTCTTGTCCCCAAAGCAATCCGAGCTTACTGCAGCAAATCATCTGTATAACGGCGACCAAGCCGCCGCAGAAAACCACTTCTTGGAAGGAATTCAAAAAGCCTTCAAAACTCTCTCATCTGTGGTTGACCCCGGTTACCCAGTTACCATTTATTATGCGTTTAAGGAAACTGAGCGTTTCTCGATAAGTGAATTAGAAACCGCCTATTCCTCAACAGGTTGGGAGACCATGCTCGAAGCATTGATAAATGCAGGCTTTCTGATAACGGGTACTTGGCCAATAAAAACAGAGCAAGCTGCAAGACTTAGGGCAATTGCATCAAACGCCCTCGCTTCTTCGGTCGTGTTCTGCTGTCGTCCACGGTCAAAGGATGCCTCGATAACTTCACGCCATGAATTCGTCAACGCTTTAAGGAGAGAGTTGCCCGCTGCTTTAAAGGAGATGCAGTCCGGCAACATCGCCCCGGTGGACCTGGCCCAGGCCAGCATCGGGCCGGGGATGGCGGTCTACAGCCGCTACAGCAAGGTCCTGGAACCCAACGGCGAGCGGCTGACGGTGCGCACGGCCTTGCAGCTCATCAACTATGAATTGGATGCCTACCTGGCCGAGCAGGAGGGGGATATTGACGCGGACTCCCGCTTTGCCGTGGCCTGGTTCGAGCAGTTCGGCTTCAAGGAGGGCGGCTTCGGCCAGGCGGATGTTTTAGCCCGGGCCAAGAATACCAGCGTCGAGGGGTTGGCCAACGCCGGGGTGCTGCGGTCCGGGGCGGGCAAGGTGCAGTTGTATCACTGGTCGGAGCTGGAGCCGGGCTGGGACCCGACCACCGACCGGCGGGTGACGGTCTGGGAGGCCACCCACCACCTGATCGAGCGGCTCAATACCTACGGGGAAGAAGGCGCGGCCCGGCTGCTGGCCAAAATGCCGCCGGACCTGGCCGCCGAGGCGCGCCAACTGGCCTACCGCCTGTACAGCATCTGCGAGCGGAAGGGCTGGGCCGAGCATGCCCGGGATTACAACGCCCTGGTCATCAGTTGGAGCGCCAGCCAGGAGCAGGCGCAGGCGTTCCGGGAGCAGTACCAGCAGGGGCGGCTTTTTGAATAGAATAGGACGCAGATGAACGCTGATGAACGCAGATAAAGAATAAAAAAGAAAGAATCTGCGAAAATCTGCGCGCTTCGCAGTCTGCGTCCCCATAAATTTGCATCCAGAAAAGATGAAAGGAACGTAGATTGCGAAGCGTACAGATAAACGCAAATAAAAAAATAAATAAAAAAAATCAGCGTTCATCTGCACGCTTCGCAGTCTGCGTCCAAATGAAGAGGGAAAGTGATGAACTACAAGCACACCGAGATTACCGAGAAGATCATCAAGGCTTTTTACATAGTCTACAAGACGCTCGGCTACGGGTTTTTGGAGAAGGTTTACCGGAATGCGATGGCCATCGAGCTGCGTAAACTGGGGCTGGAGGTCAGGCTGGAAGCGCCGATCGTGGTCTATTACGAAGGGGAAGTGGTGGGCGAGTATTTTGCCGATCTGCTGGTGGCCGAGGCGGTCATTGTTGAGCTCAAAGCGATGCGCCACCTGGCCGACGAACACGAGGCCCAACTGCTCAACTACCTCAAAGCGACGCCGTATGAGGTCGGCCTGCTGCTCAACTTTGGCCCGAAACCGGAAATCAAACGCAAAGCCTTTGACAACCAGCGCAAAGGCACAATGAAATGGATAGGCAGGGACGCTGATTAACGCAGATAAACGCAGATAAAAATAAAAAAAGAAAAAAATCTGCGTTCATCTGCACGCTTCGCAGTCTGCGTCCGAATATTTGGAGGAAAGCATGGCACTCAGCAATCGAGAACGTGTAGGTCGTATTCTGGAGACCCTGAAGGCGGGTCTGGCGCCGTTTATTCTGCGTGAGTACCGGCAGCGTTACGGTGAGCGGGCCGTTGACGAAATAGACGCGGCCCTGGTCACCCCCAGCCACCCCGGTCTATCCGCCGAAGCCCGGATTACCCCGGCGGCTCTGATTGCCGAACTGGACACGCACGCCTGCCTGCACCTGATGTGGCGGCGCTGGAACGAGGTCTTTCAGGACAAACTGGGCCACGTGGCCCGTTCCTACGTCAGCGAAATGATCGAGGCCCGCAACAACTGGGCCCACCAGGGGGCGTTCAGCAACGACGAGGCCTACCGCATAGCCGATACCGCCGCCCGCTTGCTGAAGGCAGTCAACGCGGCCCAGGCTGCGGCTCAAGTAGAAGAAATGGGCCGGGAGCTGCTGCGGTTGCGCTACGAAGCCGAGGCCAAAAAGGCCAAAAAGGAGACCGGCCCGCTCAAAGCCGAGGCAGTAACCACCCTGGCCGGACTCAAACCGTGGCGGGCGGTGGTGCAGCCCCACCCGGACGTGGCCAGCGGTCGTTACATCCAGGCCGAGTTTGCGGCAGACCTGTCGCAGGTGTTGGCCGGTACGGCCGAAGCGGAATACCAGGACCCCCTGGAGTTCTACCGGCGCACCTATCTGACCGAGGGGCTGCTGGCCCTGCTGGTCACGGGCATCAAGCGCCTCACCGCCCAGGGCGGCGACCCGGTGGTGCAGTTGCAGACCACCTTTGGCGGCGGCAAAACCCACAGTATGCTGGCCCTGTATCATCTGGCCGGGGGTCAGCTCAAGCTCAGCGACATCCCTGGCGGTGAAAAGATTGCCGGGCAAATTGAGCAGGCCGACCTGCCCGAAGCCAACATCGCCGTGCTGGTCGGCACCGCCCTGGACCCCTCCCGCCCCCAGGAATACCCCGACGCCACCGTCCATACCCTGTGGGGCGAGCTGGCCTACCAACTGGGCGGGCTGGCCGGCTACCAGATGGTGGAGCAGGCCGACTTGAAAGGGGTCAGCCCCGGCTCCAACACCCTCAAAGAACTGCTCTTCCAGTTTGGCCCCTGCCTGATTATGATTGACGAGCTGGTGGCCTACGCCCGTAACCTGTACGGGGTGGACCGGCTGCCGGCCGGCACCTTTGAGTCGATCATGACCTTTATGCAGTCCCTGACCGAGGCGGTCAAGGGTTCGGAGGAGTCGATGATGTTGATCTCCTTGCCCGAATCGGACATCGAGATTGGCGGGGAGGCGGGCCAGGCTGCCCTGGAAACGCTAGCCCACATCGTCGGCCGGATCGAGTCGGTTTGGAAGCCGGTCACCGCTACCGAGAGCTTTGAGATCGTGCGGCGGCGTCTGTTTGCCACAGAGATCGACTATGCGGCCCGGGATGCGGTGGTCAATGCCTTTGGCGATATGTACCGCAACGCTTCCGGCGAGTTCCCCTCGGGTGTGGCCGAGCGGGATTACCTGGAGCGGTTGCGGGCGGCCTATCCCATCCACCCGGAACTGTTCGACCGACTGTACCAGGATTGGTCCACCCTGGAGCGATTCCAGCGGACGCGCGGGGTGCTGCGACTGATGGCCGCCGTCATCCACCAACTGTGGACGCGAGGCGATCAAGCCCTGCTGATTATGCCGGGCACGCTGCCCCTGGATACCACGCCGGTACGCAACGAACTGCTGCGCTACCTGCCGGATACCTGGGCCGCCGTTTTTGAGACGGACATCGATGGGGCCGAGTCTCGCCCCCTGGCCATTGATGGTCAAGTGCCGGCCCTGGGCCGTTACAATGCCACCCGGCGCGTGGCCCGGACCATCTTCATCGGCAGCGCGCCCTCCGTGACCGAGCAGCGGGTGCGGGGGCTGGAAGAAATCCGCATCCGCCTGGGCTGTGCTCAGCCCGGCGAACCGGCCGCGGTCTTCGGCGATGCCCTGCGCCGGATGGGCGGGCAACTGACCTACCTCTACACCGACGGCAGCCGCTACTGGTACGACACCCGGCCCACCGTGAACAAGCTGGCCCGGGATCGGGCGCAGGGCTTCCCCGCCGAAGAAGTGGAGGCTGAGATCGTCCAACGACTGCGGCGCGTGCCCAAGAATCGAGATTTTGCCGCCTTCCACGTCGCTCCCCCTGAGACTTCCGATGTGGTAGATGAAGCCCAAGCCAGGCTGGTGGTGCTGCATCCTAACTTCACCCACAAGCGTTCCACCAGCGCAACCCCGGCCCTGCAAGAAGCCCGGCGTTTTCTGGAAAGCCGGGGGACGGCCCAGCGGCTGTACAAAAATATGTTGGTGTTTGTTGCCCCGGACGAGAACGAGGCCGAGGCCCTCCGGCTGGCCGTCCGCGACTTTTTGGCCTGGCAGTCCATTTACGACGAGCGGGAAGAGTTGAACCTGGATGTCCAGCAGCGCCGGCAGGTGGAAAGTAGCCAGCAGAAGGCCGACGAAACCGTAGACCTGCGGCTGCGCTCGGCCTACAACTGGCTGCTGGTGCCCGGCCAACCTGATCCCCTGGGCGCGATTGAACTTCAGGCCAGCAAGATCAGCGGCGACGACAACTTCTACGACCGGGCCGCCCGCAAGCTGCGCAATGATGGCCTGCTGATCTACGAATGGTCGCCCGACATTCTGCGGATGGAACTGGATCGCTACATCTGGAGCGACGAGCGCGGCTGGGAAGTGGGCCTGAAGCAGCTCTGGGAATACCTGGCCCAGTATTGTTACCTGCCCCGCCTGTTTGACCGGGAGGTGCTGGTGAAAGCGGTACGGGATGGCGTAGGTCGCCTGGATGCCCCGTTTGCCTACGCCACCGGCAAGAGCACTGAGAATCACCACACCGGACTGGTCATCCGCCAGATTGGGCCGGTCTACTTTGACGATACCAGTCTCCTGGTGCATCCCGATCATATCGCTGAGCCGCCGGAGGTCAAGACAACGACGACTGAATGGCCGGAAAAAGTAGAGATTCCCGGTGGTGAAGAGGTAATCGACAAACCCGCCCCCCCAAAGAAAGTACTTTTGCGCTATTATGGCCGAGTTGGGATCGATGCCCAACGAGTCAACAAAGATATCGGCTTAATCGTCGAGGAAGTGATCGAGCGGCTCACCAGCCAGGTTGGCTGCGAGGTAGAGATTACGCTTGAAATCAACGCCAGGCGACCGGAGGGCTTCGACGAAAGCACCATCCGCACCATCAGCGAGAACAGCCGCACCCTAAAGTTTGAGCACTACGGATTTGAGGAGGGATGAGTTAAGAAAATAATCGGGGAATAAGATGGCCGGGCATGGGGATGCCCGGCCTACCCCAATTAATTTTTTAACCTTTATTGGTAACCAAACAACCGCCTGAAGGCCGGCTTGTACCACAAATTCTCAAAATCGGGATTGTTACGGGCCTGGTCACGTTTTTCCTCATCCAACTCAATGGCCTGGGTCAGCCAGGTGACGCAGGCATCATCCTGGCCCATCAGGCCCAGGACACAGGCTTTGTGATAGACCGCATCCGCGTCGTCGGGGTCAAGACGAATGGCCTGATCGAAATCTTTCAGGGCCGGGGTATAGCTACCCTGGTTAAAATAGGTCAGGCCGCGATTATGGAAAGTGGTGGCATCATTGGGATCCAACTCAATGACCTTATTAAAATCGTGCAGGGCCCGGTCATAATTGTCCAGGGCGTAGTAGGCTAAGGCCCGGTTATAGAGGGCGCTCACATTATCCGTATCGTAGGCCAGGGCCCGGTCGTAATCTCTGATGGCCTGGTGATAATCGCCCAGGGCTTCGTAGGCCGCCCCCCGGTAATTGTAGGCGCCAGCGTCGTCGGGATTGAGGCGGATGGCCCGGCTGTAATCTTTGATGGCCTGCTGCAAATTACCTAAATTGTTGTAGGCCAGCCCTCGATTTTTAAAGGTGGCCGCATTATTAGCATCGAGCCGCAGGGCCTGGTTGTAATCCTCGATGGCCCGCAGATAATCCCCCTGCTTAAAGTAAGCATTGCCGCAGTTGTTATAGATGGCCGGATCTTCTGGATTGAGGCGAATGGCCTGGTTGAAATCCTCAATGGCGGCACTCATCGCGCCCTGTTGCATGTAAATAATCCCCCGGTTGTGGTAGAAGGAAGCATCTTTAGGATCGAGTAAGACGGCCTGGGTAAAATCGTCGATGGCCTGCTGGTACTGCTGGTTATTGGCGTGAACACTGCCGCGATAGTTGTACGTAGCCGCTTTATCGGGGTCAAGCTCCAGGGCCCGGCTAAAGTCAGCAATGGCCTGGTCGTAATTGAGCAGGGCCGCGTGAGCCAGGCCCCGGTTTTGCAGCATCTCCACGTCATCCGGTTTGAGCTGAATGGCCTGGTTATAGTTTTCCAGGGCTTCCGCATACTGGCCCTGATGAGCAAAGGCCAGGCCCAAATTGTGAAACATTTCGGCTTCCTTGGGGTTCAGTTTGAGAGCTTGTTTGAAATCCTCAATGGCCCGGCTGGTATTATTTTGATAGGCATAGGCCAACCCGCGCTGGTAGTAGTAGGTGGCCTGGTCGGGATTTAATTGAATGGCCTGGGTAAAGTCGTTGATGGCCCGGGCATACTGGCTTTGCATGGCTAAGGCTTTGCCCCGGCTGAAGAAGGTTTCGGCATTTTGGGGCCGCAAACGAATGGCCTGATTAAAATCTTTGATGGCCTGGGCCGGGTCCCCCTGGTCCAGGTAGATACAGCCCCGATTGTGTAGAGCATCGGCTTGTTTGGGATTAAGATTCAACGCTTCGTCAAAATCTTCCAAAGCCAGCGGATAGTTCTTTAATTCGTATTGAGCAAATCCACGCTGGTTCAGGGTAAAGGCGTCTTCCGGGTGCAGTCGCAGAGCCTGGTTGAAATCATCCACCGCTTTGACGTAATCCTCTATGCGCAAAAAGGCCAGGCCGCGATAGCGGAAGAGGCGGGCCGAATCGGAGGGAGGAGTGTCCTCATCCTGGTCAGGCCTGTTCAGGGCAATCGCCTGGTCATAATCGGCAACGGCCCGGACGTAATCGCCCCGCCGGCTGTGGACCAGCCCCCGGTTGGCAAAAGCTTCGACCATCTGGGCTTTTTCGGCCGGTGTTTGGGGCTCAAGTTGGAGGGCCTGGTTGAAATCTTCGACCGCCTTTTCATAATCACCGGCGCCGGAGTAGGCCCGGCCCCGTTCATTGAGCAAGGCCACGTTTTCAGGTTCAAGCTCGACGGCCTGGGTAAAATCTTTAATGGCCCGCCCATACTCGCCTCGCCGAGAGAAGGTCAGGCCACGATAATAAAGCGTTTGGGCCCGGGTCTGGTTATCGGGCTTGAGGGAGAGGGCCTGGTTAAAATCCTGGGCGGCCTGGGTATAATCATTCTGTTGATAATAGATCCGGCCCCGATGGTAGAAAGCAGCCGCCTGGGTCGGGTCGAGGCGCAGGGCCAGGTTCAAAGTCTCGATGGCTTCGGTGGTCTGGCCTGACTGAGCGTAAGCTAGGGCTTTCTGGTAGATAATGTCAACATTGTTGGGAGAGAGTAACAGGGCCTGGTTATAATCCTCAAGGGCGTAGCGATAGTTTTCCTGTTGGGCAAAAGCCAGGCCACGCTGATAGAAGCAATCGGATGATTCGGGATTCAAGACAATCGCTTCGTTAAAATCGGCAATGGCCTGGCTAAAATCTTTCTGCCGGGCATGAGCCAGGCCGCGCTGGTAGAGAGCCTGCGCATCACGCGGATTCAGTTTGATGGCCTGGTTGAAATCATCGATGGCCTGTAAAACATTCCCGGCGGTGGCATAGATCATCCCGCGCTGGACAAAAATCTCACTGGCCTGTACGTTCTGGGCCGGTGCGCCCCGCTCAACCTCTAAGAACGGCCCCACCGCCCCCAGGCTCGCCTCTTCGCCGCTTCGATGCAGGACAAGGTCGGCGGCCTGGTCAAAATCTGACAGGGCCTTTTCGGTTTCACCCTGACGGGCGTAAGCCTGCCCCCGGTATTTATAAAACATAGCTTTTTCGCCGTCCATACCTTCGGTTGCCTCCGACGTCAAAGTGATGGCCTGGTCAAAATCTTTAATGGCCCGTTCGTAATTTTCCTGGTGATACAGGGCCAGTCCCCGCTGGGCGTAGATGTCAGCCTGATCCGGCTTGAGCCGGACGGCCTGGTTGAAATCTTCCACAGCCCGGGCATAGTTACTTTGTTGGGCAAAGGCCAGGCCACGCTGGGCAAAAGCCACCTCATTTTTAGCATTGAGTTCGATGGCCCGTTCAAAGTCGGCAATACTCTGCTCAAGATGGCCCTGGCGCAGGTGGGCCTGCCCCCGCTGGGTGTAGGCCTCCGCATGATCAGGGATGAGGCGAATGGCTTCGTTAAAATCGGCAATAGCCCGCTCGTCGTTATCCTGAGCCACGTAAGCCATGGCCCGATTGAAATAGGCCGGCCCATTCTTAATATCCAGCTTCAGCGTCTGGCTATAATCCTCGATGGCCTGGGGATAGTTGGCCAATTGGGCGTGGGAGAAGCCCCGCTCGGCAAAGAAGTTGGCGTTGTTAGGGGTTAGTTTGATGGCCTGATTAAAATCTTCAATGGCCTTGGCCTGGTTATCCTGTTGGCTGTAAATCAAGCCGCGCTGGTAGAAAACGGTCGCATCGTCAGGTTGCAGCTTGATGACCCGATTGAAATCTTCAATGGCCTTGAGTGGCTCGCCTTGCCGGGTATAGGCCAGGCCGCGCTGCTTAAAGGCCGGAGTCAGCCGATTATCCAGGACAATGGCCTGGCTAAAATCGTTGATGGCTTGCGGATAGTCGGCCTGCATAAAGTAAGCCAACCCGCGCCGATAGAAGAAGCGGGCCTGCTGGTCGTCCAATTGAATGGCCTGGTTGTAATCCTCAATGGCCCGGGCATACTTCTGCAAAGTGACCGAATCGGCGAAAACGTTGGCCCGGTTGAAGAAAATCTCGGCCTCCTGGGGACTGAGGCGGATGGCCTGGTTGTAATCTTCCAGGGCCTGCTCAAATTCATGTAACTCGGCATAGGCCAGTCCCCGTTTATTGAAAGCGCGGGCCTCCTTGGGATCAAGCTCAATGGCCCGGTCATAGTCGGCAATGGCCTCCGTGTATTTTTGCTGGGCAGCCAGGGCCACCCCCCGCTCGTAGAAGAAAGCCGGCTGGCCGGCATCCAGCTCGATGGCCTCATGGTAATCTTTAACGGCCTGCTCGAATTTGCCCTGACCGGCGTAAGCCCGGCCGCGATGGTAAAGGGTAAAGGGCGCTTTGGGCGCCAATGCGATGGCCTGGTTATAGTCCTCAACCGCCCGGACGTAATCCCCCTGGTCGGCCCGAGCCCGGCCCCGGTTGTAGTAGGCGCCGGCCTGTTTGGGATCAAGGTTGATCACCTGATTAAAATCTCTGATGGCTTTGGCATATTTCTTTTGCTCAAGGTAAGCCAGGCCACGATGTTTGAAGGCACTGACCCTGGTGGCCGCATCCGGGTTTAGTTCGAGAGCCTGGTCCAAATTCTCCACCGCCTGGCGGTAATCTTTCAATTCTAAATAGGCCAGCCCGCGTCGATGAAAGGCTTTGGTATTTTTGGGGTTTAAGAAAAGGGCCTGGTTAAAATCATCGATGGCTCGCCGGTAGTGGCTCTCCCTTGTCCCCCCCGTTAACGGAGGAGAACCCAGGGGAATATGATCGGCATAGACGCAGCCACGCTGGTAAAAGGCCGTATCATTTTCTGGATCGAGTTTGATGGCCGCATTGAAATCTTCAAGAGCCTTGGTAAAATCACGCTGCGCGGCAAAGGCCCGGCCGCGTTGGTTCAGGGCCGCCACATCTTTACTGTTCAAGGCCAGGGCCCGGTTAAAATCTTCAATGGCGCTCGGATAGTCAGCTTCGGCCAAATAGGCCCGGCCCCGATGTCTGTAAGCCACGGCATTTTGATCATTCAGTTTCAGTGCTTGCTCAAAATCCTGAATGGCCTTTTTGGTTTCTTGCAGACGCAAGTATGCGTAACCGCGCTCGCTAAAGGTATTGCTCAACTCATTCGGCTCGAACGAGGGGATGGCCATCGGCATAGCGACGGCCTCAGCGCGTCGCCGTTTGTCTTTATCACCCCCCTTATCTTTCGCTTCTTTTTTCTTCTTATCACCATCGGCCGTGGTCAACTCAATGGCCTGGTCAAAGTCCTCAACGGCCCGGGAAAACTCTTCCTGACGGCTGTAGGCGATACCCCGCCGGTAAAAGGCGACGGCATATTCCGGATTCAGATGAATGGCTTGATTATAATCCTCAATCGCCCGGGTATAGTTTTCCTGCTGAGCGTAGGCCAGGCCACGCTGATAAAAGAGGGTTTCGTCTTTCGGAATGAGCTCGATGGCCCGATCATAATTCTCAATGGCCCGGCCGTAATCTGCCAGAGGAGGCAGTGTGTAGGCCAGCCCGCGCTGGTAAAAGGCAGTGGCTTGAAAGTCGGGCTTTTTGTCCGACTCCTGGTCCAGCGCCCGATCAAAGTTCCTGATGGCCCGCAGCGGGTCACCTTGCCGGACATAGGCCAACCCCAAATTAAAGTAGGACACCGCATCAGCCGGGTCGAGGTGAATGGCCTGGTCGAAATCGTCAATCGCCTGGGAAAAGTGACCTTGCTGAATGTAGGCCAGACCCCGCTGCCGGTAGCTGGCTGCATCCTGGGGGTTCAACTCGATGGCCCGCTCAAAATCGGCGATGGCCCGGGCCAGTTCATTCTGGCCCATATAAGCCAGCCCGCGATGGTAGTATGCTTCGGCGTAGACCGGTCGCAATTCGATGGCCCGGCTGAAATCCTGAGCCGCCTCGGAGAACTCCTCTTGGTCCGCGTGGGCCAAACCGCGATAGAAATAAGCCACGGCATCGGTCGGATTGAGCTTGATGGCCTGATTATAATCCTCAATGGCTCGTTCGTAATCCCCTTCCCGGGCAAAAGCCAGCCCGCGATCATTGAAAGCCGCGCTGTTATCCGGGTCAAGCCGCAGGGTCTGATTATAGTCGTTAATGGCCAGGGGATACTCAGTCATGCGAGCGTAGGCCAGACCACGGGTATAGAAGATGATTGAGCGTTGCGCGTTGGCCATGGCCCGTTTAACGTTAAGGGCCTGGCTAAAATCGTCAATGGCTTCGGCATAGCGGGCCTGAACAAAGTGAGCCAGACCGCGATCAACGTAAAGGGGAATATGCTCTGCCGCCAGAGCCAGGCCTTGATCGTAAATTTTTATCGCCTTGGCCTGATCCCCGGCCGCCTGATAGCTGTATCCCCACCAATTGTAAGCAATCGCTCGCTGTCTCTCGGAAAGCTGCTCATCGCTGGCCAAGTTATCTAACACCGGCCGCATTTGCTTCCACTGGCCGGCCAGCCAGGCCTCAGCCAGGGCTTTTAGATTTTGGATTTCGGATTTCAGATGGTCAATGTCACCAACTACGTCTCCGCTCCTCTGCTCGCTGCCCGTGGTTAAAGCCAGCAGGTCAAACATAAGCGGTGGGTTTTCATTCAGAGCCTCGATAAAGCTGGCCCGCAAAAACTTCTCAGCGTCCGGCGCAGCCTGGCCTGCCTGCCGGGAGCTTAAGGTATGGTGCAGGCGTTCCAACATCAGCGCCTGGTAATCGGCCTGCATTTTGTAGGTTGTGGCCCCCAACAGTTCTGGTCGCAGTAAAGCCAGTTGCTCGTCCAGATAATTGAGAAGTGGTTGTTTGAGGCCGGTCAACTCAGCCTCATTGCCGGGCCGGAACAATTCCCCCAGGGTTCTATCCAAGACAAATTGTCCCGGCACACTGCTGGCCCGCACCAGCGTTTGTTGGCCGATCAGCCAGGTGAAAGCCGGCCGCCCCTCCTTTTCGCCAACCAGGGTGGTCAGTCGCTGCTGGTCAAAAGAGCCGGCCAGGGCGGCCTTTTCCAACCAGCTTTTCTGCGGGCCGGTAAAAGCATCCGCCAGGTCGGACACCTGGGGCGTGGCCCCACTCAGCACCCACACGTTCAGCCATAAAGGTAAGCAACCGGTAACCCGGCCGACCCGTTCGATATCAGCCGGGTCGGTCAGATACGTATTTTTCTGGAAAAAATCGGCCATCTCGGCCGGGGTGAAAGGTTGCAGCGGCAGGGAAAGGAGGCAATCGCCCCACTGTTGCCAGCGTTCGTCGGTGGCCAGCAACTCCTCCCGGCCGGCGATCACCAGACGCAGGTCGCAAGTGATGGCCTCGCGGGCCTGGCCCAGCAAGTAGATCAGCAACCACTCGCCCACCACGGGCTGGATGCACTCAAAGCGGTCAAACATCAACACCACTTTGTCGGTTTGGAGATTGGAGTTTGAGTTTGGAGATTCTTCTACAGTGTTACTTTCTCCTTTCCCCTCACTCTCTACTCCCTTCTTCCTACTCCCTACTCCCTTCTCCCTACTCCCTACTCCCTTCTCCCTACTCACCTGTGCAGCTTGGCTGCCCTGTGCAACTTTGCTGCCCTGTGCAGCTCTTTTGCTGCCTGCTCCACACTGATTGAGGTCGGCCACCAGGGCCTGGGTCATCAGGCCAATCGGGTTCTCAAAGGCCAGATCAAAATCAGCCTGGCTCCAGTTGAGGTTGGCAAATGATTCCAAATCGGGTTGAAAGGGCGGCGTGGTTGGCTCCAGGCCTAATAACACGGGGCGATAGAAATGGCGGCGGACTTGCTTGGCATCGCTGTTACGCGCCAGGGCTTTTTCCAATAATGCCTGCCGTCGTTTGAAAAGCCGGTCAAATTGAGGGGTGGGAATAGGTTCTCCCTCCCGGTGTAAGCCATCGGCAATGGCTCGCATCAGGCGGGTGGCGTCGTGTCCAAAACCGGCACTGTCGTCAATACGGCTGTAGATGGTTTCAGCCGGCCGATACCATTCTAATTCATCCAGCAAACGTGTTTTGCCCACACCACCAGGACCGGAAATGGCCGTAATCAACCGCACCTGGGGCTCGTCTTTGGGGCGCTGGTAATGAAGCCGGTAGAGGCCAATCTCTTTTTCTCGACCGGAAAATATCGTCTGTCCCGCTTCTGGCTGGGGCAGGGGTTTACGTTGGGCAAAGGTCATACTGCACCTCGATTAATCTGTCTTCGCATCTCCAAACCGATAGGGTAGCACAAAATGGCCTGGCAGACAATTGTTTGAGGGCTAATTGCATGTTACAATTTGATTGGTAACAAGGATATTTAGTGCCACTAAAACATACCAATAACCAGAGGATACAACTATGAAACACAACCGCTGGGCATCGAAACGCGTCAAAAGGATGCCCGTCAGCATGTTCAACACGATGGACGCGGCCAAGAGCGAAGCAAAAAACAAAGGGCTGGAGATCATTGACCTGTCCCTCGGCTCAAGCGACCTGCCGGCCCCCGAGGCGGCCATGGCTGCCCTGCGTGAGGCCACCCGGCAACCCGAGACACACGGCTACTGTCTACACTCTTGTACACAACCCCTCCGTGAGGCAGCAGCCACCTGGTTCCAGCAACGCTATCAACGCAGTCTGGATCCCCATCGAAACGTGTTGGTCCTGATTGGCTCGCAAGAAGGGTTCGCTCACCTGCTCCTGGCCATCACCGATCCCGGCGACCTGATTTTGGCCCCCGATCCCGGCTACCCCTCCTATTTTGGGGCGATTGCCCTGGCCGGGTTAGAGTTGGTCACGCTGCCCTTGCTGGAGGAGAACCGTTTTTTACCGGACCTCAAGGCCATCCCCTCGGAGGTAGCCCGGCGGGCCAGGGTCATGGCCCTATCCTATCCCAACAATCCCACGGCGGCGGTGGCTCCGGCCAGCTTTCTGCAAGCGGCCATCGACTTTTGCCTGGCCAACGCCATCTTTCTGATTCACGACTTTCCCTACGTCGATATGGTCTACGGCGACTACGAAGCCCCCTCGGTCCTGGCCCAACCGGGCGGATTGGACGTGGCCGTCGAGTTTTACTCTTGCAGCAAGAGTTACCACATGGGCGGTTTTCGGATCGGTTGGGCGGCGGGCAACCCGGAGGCCATCCAGGCCCTGGCCCAGGTCAAAGGAGCCGTTGATTTTAACCAATATCTGGGCATTCAACGAGCAGCCATCGCCGCCATCAACCAACCCCGGGCCGAGACTCGGCGGGCGGCAGGCGTGTTTGAAATGCGACGAAATGTGTTAATCCAGGCGCTCAACGACGTGGGTTGGCAGACACCGCTGCCGCAGGCCAGTATGTACGTGTGGGCCCATCTGCCCGCTGGTTGGGTGTAAAACGCAAAAGATGGTAAATTTCATAATTTAGCCGGTGACAGAGGAGCAAGACCAAAAGTTAAGACGCTGTCACAAAAATCAGACCACTTGTGAACAGCCCAGTGGCAACGAGCATAC
>DAOUMU010000501.1:0-2767 GCA_034409055.1 Anaerolineae bacterium | reverse complement strand
TTCACTACGCGGGACTTCGCGGCAACCTGACCCAGAGCGACCTCCTGACCAACACCTTCGACGCGGCCAACCGGCTCGTGGAGACGGAACGGGCTGGGTACACCCTGGAACCGGTCTACAACGGCACAGGTGACCGGGTGGCCCAGACGGTGGGTGTTAGCACGACCTACTTTGCCCTGGACGTGGCCGGTGGTTTGCCGGAGGTGATCTACACCAGCGAGGGCAACGCCTACTTGCATTTACCCGGTGTGATCGTGGCCGAGAGCGCCGAGGGAGAGACTCGCTACTTGTTGAGTGATGGCCTGGGCAGCATCCGCCAGGCGGTAGATGAGAATAGCGAGGTTGTCTCCTACCACGAGTTTGATCCCTACGGCAATCCGGTGAGCAATAATGGTGGTGAGCCTTATGGTTTTACCGGAGAATGGTGGGAGGGTTACAATGAGTTGTTGCACTTAAGGGCGCGGTGGCTGATGCCGGGGACGGGGACGTTTTTGAGTCGAGATCCGGTGGAGAGTGAACCGCCTTATGCGTATGTGCGGGGTAATCCAATCCGATTTGTAGATCCTTCAGGTAAACAGCGGGGATGTCCTCCAGGAGTGCCGCTTTGTGACCCTTGGCAACCCATACGTGAAATGTGGGAAGAATTTGAAACCAAGCTTGATATTATAAGACAACCTGAACGAGAGCGTCGGCGCCAGGCCGAACAGGCTCGTCGCCTACAAGAACAGGAAAAACGGAAGTTCGAACAGCTATTATATGAACAGGAAAAACTAGGACAGTTATTACCTGATCCCACCCCCGATCCACCATTGATGATCCAAGGAATTCCACCAGAGCATCTTGCAATATTAAAACAGTGCGAGCGGAACTGGTGGCTTCTTGTGTCACACGACGTAAAACCAGGTTCTGTCAAATTCTACTACAGTGCTACAATAGGTGGAAGCGCAGAATTTGGAGTAGGCCGAGGAAATGTTCAGGAAGAGCGCATCTTATCCTGGGATTTGACAAACGAATTCGAGTCTGAAACAACTTATCAAACAAATATTAGCGGTGAATATGGGGCCGGACCAGTGATTGGAGGGGAAACCTCGATTGACAATGATACAGGTGAACTTTCAGGTATGGTATATAGTGGACTAGATTTCAAAATCGGACGTGGACAAATTGAATTTGGATCGGGTTCCGTAACAGTGGAAATATCGGGTGGTGATCCCGCAGGGCGGGCTGGGCATGGTGTTGGCATGCAATTCAGCAACAGCCGAAATATTGATCTGTCAGCCGTTACTCTTTGGGATGTTATCGATATCGATAGGGGACTTCAACCGTGGGTTTTGCAAGTAACCGGTCTACCAATGAAAAAGTACATCGGTGCGGCAAGAACGCCTGCGGGATTAATACAACTTGCTCGTCAAAGTTCGTTACAACTTCACTGTCGTTTCATTGATACCTATGAAATATATAATGGTCGTATTCGAGGAGATCTACTTTTTGTCTCCACACCGGTATGTATGCCACAAATGGAGCATCCTTAATGATGACAGCTAGCCGTACCTTTTTAATTTTAATTTTTGTCCTATTCTTGTTGTTTGCTATAAGCTGTTCTCCACGCATAGACACCGATTGGCATTTTACTGGAAAGATCGTTGACCTGTTCATTCTAGAGAGCGACTTACCAGCCGGATGGAAACTGGAGGATATTGGAAAAGGAGCTATTCCAAATGCTGAAAGCGCGTTTGTAATTTATGATGCTGCTCCAGATACATTTGCCACCAACAGTTTAATCGCACACCATATTATAGTTTTCGATGAGGTTGAAGAAGCTACGAGATACTTACAAACAGAATACCAGATAGAATTGGAGCTAACGAGAAAAATTGCTACTTCTATGGGGATACAACAAGAAGATTTTACACCACCACAGAAATATGCTTATACCAGCCCCGTGGCAAATGAGTTCCAGATAATATACTCCCCCGAGGAAAATTTTGCAGGATTGGTAGGCTACAAGTATGAAGTCTGGGCTCGGTATGGTAACGTTGTTTCTTGGTTTGTCACGATTGTCGAAGATGAAGAAGTGACTGGAGTAACAGCAAAGGCAGCTAACGTAGTCCCTTGGTCAGAAGTAGAGCGGTTGCTAAAGATTATTGACGAAAGGTTTCAAGAAGCGGCAAACAAGCCGTAGGACGTAAAACTCGTAGATTCTCAAAGCGGCTGCAAGTTGCAGTTCGTAAGTCGAGTTGAGGAAACGAAACCCGCCGCTCAAATTCAGTGTCAAAGGCGCAGCGAAACCCAAGTTGTTTGGCTGCGCCTTTGTGTGTGCCTCGTTCGGCAAAGTTACCCCTGGTGGTAGAATAAACCAATTCTATCCATCAGGAGGCAACTTATGCGCACAGAAATCACAAAATTCACCCGCTGGCTGCGCTGCAAAAAGCCCCTCACCAGCACCCATATTCACTATGCCAGTGATCTGCGGTTGTTCTTTGCCTGGGTGACAGAATCACTGATTACACTGAGGGGACTGATTTCACTGAAAGAGTCGGTGTAGTCAGCGGTTTTCAGTGCTTCAGTGCTTCAATCCCCGCCATCGCCCGGCCATAATCCCCGGCCACCGTGTTCTCGTAAAGCCGCGCATACCGCAACGTGGTCTCCACATACCGATGCCCCAAGATACGCTGCACCGTCACGCTATGCGTGGGCGTGCCGGCATTGAGCAACAACGTGGCGCAGCTAAACCGCAGTTGGTGCGGAGTTACGGACAGCCCACAAC
>DAOUMU010000500.1:0-15626 GCA_034409055.1 Anaerolineae bacterium | reverse complement strand
GGCTAGCCCTACCCCCACAGTTACTCCACCCACATCGCCGACCCATACCCCGGTCCTGATCGTGATCACCCCCACCCCGTTACCTACGCCCCACGCGGTGATCAATAGCCCCGGTAGCCTTCTGAATGTCAGGGCCGGTCCCGGCCGGATTTATCCCCTGTTGGGAGCATACGATAATAAGGCGGTGGTGGAAGTTATCGGTAAGCAGTACTCAGCCGAGGGCGAATTGTGGTGGCTCATCCCTTTTGCCGGCGATCCTTATGGACAGGGCTGGATTTACGCCAATTACACCACGGCCTACAACGTGGAGAATGTACCCTGGGTCAACCCACCGCCGCCGCCCCCACCCCCACCCACACGCACGCCTAACTTTATTCCCCCCCCCCCGCCTACTGTGATCCCGCCGCCTCCCCTGGTTCGTTGGACGGTTACGGGTCAGGTGGTCGAGGTGGGCCCGGCTCAGCCGATCGCCGGAGCGTTTGTCAGCGCCAAATTGGGCAACGATGGCACTTATTTAACGGCCACCACGGATGAAAACGGCCTGTTTACCATTGTCGCTCAAGCGCACGACGATGGTGGCCTGGTGCTGAATGTGACGGCTCAGGACTACATTCAGCAGACGATTACGGCTGGACCGGCTACGCCTCGTGTCTACAATTTTCTGGCCATTGAACTGGCCCGGTTGGAAGTTCCCCTGGTTACCTGGACGATTTCCGGACGGGTGACCGAAATCGGGACGGTGATGCCGATCGCCAACGCCCGGATTGAAGCGATTTTGGGCACAGAGGCCGTTCGTCTTGAAAGCGTGACCGATATCAGTGGGGAGTTCTGGCTCAATGGGCAGGCTCGGGATGGGGGTGCCCTGACCCTGAATATCACCGCCGATGGCTACCAACCGACCTCCTTGACCTCAGACCAAACCGACTCTCGTCTCTACAACTTACCCGACTTGCAGCTTATCCCGCTGGCCGGTAGTTGTGCCTATGAAAGTGTCATAGACCTGCCCCAGGCTTCGGCCCTGGCCCGGCTGCAAAGCCTGAGTTTTACCAACGTCACTACTCAAACTGTAGATGTGGAGGGAAACCAGGCCCTGGTTGGCCGAGTCCTGACCCAGAACCCTGCTCCACCTGCCGAGGGGCAGTCTATCCGCATCAGTTGTCAACTGCCGATCATATTGGGCATCGGCGCCGAGGCAGAAGCTCAATAGTATAACTCGTTATTTACATTCTCATTGTCTGAGATGATGCAAGTACGCTTCCAATCGGCCTACGGCCTCGGGCATGTTTTTGCGGCCAAAACCGATACGAAAGTGATTGCCGGGGTCGTCATAAACCGTGCCCGGCAATAACAACACCCCGGCTGTTTTTACCAGATCGTCGCAGAACGACTCGACTCGTTCGCCGATCAAGCGGGGAAAGGCAATTGGGCCGGCTTGCGGTCGTTGCCATTCGAACTGGTGGGCATAGCGTTCGAAGAATTGATCCAGCACAGCCAGGTTATCAGTCAGGATGCCTACGTTGCGTTCCACCAACGTTTGCCGGTGGCGCAAGGCCAGTTCGGCTAAAAATTCGCTCGGCGCGCTATTACAAATGGTCGTGTAATCCTTTAGCCTGGCCATTTCCCTGTAGATGTCTACCTGGTGAGTAGCAATCCAACCGATACGTAACCCCGGCAAGCCGTAGGTTTTTGAGGTCACCCCAAGCGATACGGTGTTCTGGCCCACATCACAGGCGGCCGGCAAGCGATCCTCGGCCCGGTACTCCGACTCCCGGTAAACCTCGTCGCAAAAAAGGAGGAGGCCGTGTGTCTGGGCGATGCGATTGACCTGGCGAAAGGTCTCGGGAGACATCAGGTAACCGGTCGGATTATGGGGCGTGTTAATGACGATGACTTTGGTGTTGGGGCGAAGGTGGTCCTGTAATTCAGCCACGTCCAGTACCCAGCCATTCTCCTCCCGCGCCTGCCATAATGTCACCTGGCAGCCGATACTGCGAGCAACCTCAACCAGAGATTGATAACAGGGCCAGTGGACGATGACGTGGTCGCCGGCGTCAAGGGCGGCGTGCATAAACAGAAAGATGGCCTCCTCTGCGCCGCTATACACCAGCACCTGCTCCGGTTGAATCGTGTCATACAGGCCACAAATTTCGCGCCGGAGCGAGGGGCTACCCAACGATTCGGTGTAGCCAAGCCAGTGTTGCTGAAACCGGTCGGATGCGTCCGGTTCAAGCGCAAGCAAGTCCTGAATAGTGACCGACTCACAATCGGAACTGCACAATAAGTATTCAACGTTGAATTCGTATTTAGCAAAATAACGTTCAATTTTGAAAGGTGGTATTTGCATCGGTTAGTCTCCTGTTTTCACTTTCGCCATCCTCTTCCACCAACCGGCGCAATGCCTCGAGTTGCTCTCTCACCGCGGTTTCGCCGGTGCCGCCGGGGCTGTCTCGGCGGTCGGCGGCCCGGTTGAAGGTGAGCCATTCGTGCACATCACGGTCGAACAGGTCACTAAACTGCTGGTAGGCGGCCAGGGGGAAAGAATAGAGGGGTTGGTCCAGGGCAAGGGCCTGCTGGACAATCTGGCCGACCAGGTGGTGGGCCTGGCGGAAGGGCATACCTTTGCCGACCAGGTAGTCGGCCAGTTCGGTGGCCAGCATGGTGCTGTCCATGGTGTCGTAAGTGGCCGAGACGTTGACCTTGAGGGTCTTGATGACGCCGGCCGCAATGGGTAGGGTCATGCTGAGGGTATCGACCGTGTCGAAGACAGGTTCTTTATCTTCCTGGCAGTCTTTGTTGTAGGTGGAGGGCTGGCCCTTGAGGGCGGTCAGCAAGCCGGTCAGCGAGCCGACCACCCGGCCGGTTTTGCCTCGAATCAACTCCAGGGAGTCCGGGTTTTTCTTCTGGGGCATCAGGCTGGAGCCGGTGGCATAGGCATCGTCCAGTTCGACAAAGCCAAACTCTTGGCTGTTGTAGATGATCAAATCCTCGGCCAGGCGGCTGAGGTGGACTTGCAGGATGGCCGCCCAACTGAGGAACTCCAGCAGGTAGTCCCGGTCGCTGACGGCATCCATGCTGTTGGGCGAGATGGTGGCAAACCCCAGAACCCCGGCCAGGAACTGGCGGTCGATGCCCACGGGGTTCCCGGCCAGAGCGCCGCTGCCCAAGGGAAGCACGTCTACCCGCCGCGTCAGGTCATCCAG
The DNA here is from genome assembly GCA_034409055.1 of Anaerolineae bacterium. Lineage (GTDB taxonomy): Bacteria > Chloroflexota > Anaerolineae > 4572-78 > J111 > DAOUMU01. The sequence goes on along the minus strand of DAOUMU010000500.1, from coordinate 12,426 downwards.
ACGCTCCTTGTCCCGCTGGAGCATCCAACCGTAGCTCAGCAGCCAGTGCGAAAAGCGGACCGGCTGGGCCTGCTGTAGGTGGGTGTAGCCGGGCATGATCACGTTCATATGTTCCTCGGCCCTGGCCATGATCGCTTTTTGCAGGTTGACCAGGTGTGCTCTGAGTTTCACGATCTGTCTTTTGAGCCACAGGCGGGTGTCGGTGGCTACCTGGTCATTGCGGGAGCGGCCGGTGTGCAGCTTGCCGGCCACCTCACCCACCAATTCGCCCAGGCGGCGCTCGACGGCGGTGTGGATGTCCTCATCACCGGCCTTGAGTTCAAAGCGGTTCTGGCTAAACTCGGCCCGGATTTCGTCCAGGCCATCTTGCAGGATGTCCGCTTCTGCTTCGGTAATGACCCCGGCTCGGGCCAGGGCCTGGGCATAGGCCATACTGCCGTCCAGGTCTGCTTCCCACAGCCGGATGTCGAAATAGATGCTGTCATGAAATTTACGCATCAGTGCGTCGGTCGAGCCGCTAAAGCGGCCTCCCCATAGTTGAGTCATACTTCTTGCCTTAAAGTGAATTAGTTAATCGTCACAGGTGGCCCATTTAGAAATCGAAGTTGTCGTAGCCCTGGTCTCGGTTCCAGACTTTGGTCGTCACAAAGATTTCTTCACGGGGCACGCCACTCTGCTTGATGGCTTTGCCCACGCCAACTTCATTGCCGTAAATGGCCGCCGTGTCGATACTGCGGTAGCCGGTTTCCATGGCCCAACGGACCGCGTTTTCTACGGCCTCACCCTCCGGCGTGTACAGGACACCCAAGCCCAGCCAGGGCATTCTGACGTCGTTGGGCAAAATGGTGGTATCGTCAATATTCTTGATCATAGATGTATCCTTATGCCTTGCCTACGTTTTGCACTGGAAACTAGGTTCTGTTGACATTTGTCCAAAAATGTCATTCCGAGGAGCGCAGCGACGAGGAATCTCCGGCAACGAGGACAAATTCAAGGTGAAATAGGAGATTCTTCGCTCCCTTTAGTCGCTCAGAATGACATAATCCGAAATGTCAACGCGCCCTAGTCTCGCTTAAACTTGCTGTAGTCGGGCTCTTCGTGTAGACCACGCCTGACTCCTTCAATATCCAGCATGGCCTGCACTTTCATGGGCAAACCAAAGAGCTTGATAAACCCTTCGGCGTCCTGCTGGTTGTAAACGTCCTCCTCGCCAAAGGTGGCGTAATCCTCTCGATAGAGGCTGTAGGGCGATCTACGGCCCACAATGATCACGTTCCCCTTGTACAGTTTCAGGCGAACGGTGCCGGTCATATTGCGCTGGGTCACGTCCACGAAAGCATCCAGGGCCTCGCGTAGCGGAGTGAACCATTGGCCGTTGTAGACCAACTCGGCGTATTTGTGGGCGACCAACTCTTTATAATGCAGGGTCTCTTTATCCAGACAGAGTTGCTCCAGAGCCTGGTGTGCCTCCAATAAAATAGTCCCGCCCGGGGTTTCGTAGACACCGTGGCTCTTCATGCCCACCAACCGGTTCTCGACCAGATCGACCCGGCCTACGCCGTGTCGCCCACCGATTTCATTCAGGGTGGTCAGTAAACTGATGGGGCCTTTGGCCACCCCATTGATTTTTTTGGGAACACCGGCCTGAAAATCAATCTCGATGTACTCCGGCTTGTCGGGCGCATCTTGCGGGTCAACGCTCAACTGAAACATAGCCCGTTCCGGCTCTCGCCAGGGGTCTTCCAAAATCCCCCCCTCGTGGCTGAGATGCCAAATGTTACGGTCCCGGCTGTAAATCGATTTTTCAGTGGCTGTCACCGGAACGTTATACTCGACCGCGTAATCGAGAGCATCCTGACGAGAGCGAATATCCCACTCTCGCCAGGGGGCAATGACCCGTAATTTAGGGTTGAGGGCCTGGTAAGTCAACTCAAAGCGAACCTGGTCGTTGCCCTTGCCGGTGGCCCCGTGGCTGACGGCGTCGGCTCCTTCCAGTTCGGCAATTTCTACCTGGCGCCGGGCAATTAAGGGCCGGGCAAAACTGGTGCCCAGCAGGTATTTACGCTCGTAAACCGCTCCGGCCCGGATGGTCGGCAGAATATATTGGCTAATGAACTCCTCCCGCAAATCTTCCAGGTAAAATTTGCTGGCCCCGGAAGCCAGCGCTTTTTCTTCCAGACCCTCCACTTCTTCTTCTTGCCCCAGGTTGGCGCACATACAGACCACGTCGCAGCCATAATTATTCTTTAGCCAGGGCACAATCACACTGGTATCCAGGCCACCGGAATAGGCCAGGACGACTTTTTTTACTTTGGGGGTTGGGTGTTGGATTTGTTTTGGTTGCTGTTTTGTCATTTGTTTCTCCTATATAGATCAATTTCTATTAACAGTCGCAGGGTCGCAGGGTCGCAAGGTAGCCGGGTGGCAGGTAAAGTGGTTACATAGAACCAGAATTGACAATGAAAAAGTAACTTCCGGTGAGACAACCCCATAGAGCATCCAACCACGTAAAACGTAAAGCGTAAAACGTAAAATCAAGCCATAGATAAGTCATTACGCTTCACGTTTTACGTCACTTGCCCTGTGGGTTCACGACCTGGCTGGCAACATCAAGCGGAAGTTACTTTTTACCCCGCTGGCAAGCCAAATTCTGGTTTGATGTATTATAAGCCAAGTGACCCCTTTCCGCCGCAGGCACCCTTCGATACACCCTTGCGGGCTACTCAGGATGCCTGCGGGGGTCAATCGTCCTGTTGAAGTGCTACCGGTCACGTTCTACGGCGAACGTCGTCCAGCTTGCGTATTAACACGGCGGCTGTATTGGTCAGGCCCAACAGATCTTTAGCAGTGAGTGGTTTGGTTTCTGTCTCGTTCTCACCAGCAGGGGCCGCCATTAAGAGGTAAGCGATGCCAGCGCCCAAAATAGCCCCGATGAGCGCTCCAATCAATAACCCTCGTCGCTGCTCCGGTTCTAAAGCCATGGGTGTCCTCCTTTTTAACTTTTGATACCAAAAATTATCAACGGATTATAGTACACAATGGCCAAATTGTGAAGTGTAAAGGATGATGGATATCTTGTCATAAAATTTTAAGTTATTTTAAGCCGATCAGCACTCAATAACCAGGGTAAGCGACCCTGGTTACTGCTTTTATGTTAACATCTAGCCAGGCCAAGGCCATTGTAAAGTTTGTCAAATCGTGCTATACTCAAACTATGCAGGGTTTTGCACGACCTCACATAAAGTAGTAAAATTAACAATTAAAGGAGATTGCGCTATGTCCACCATTCTCTACGCGGAAGACGATCGTGATTGCCGGGAATTGTTCGCCTTTGCCCTACGGCAGAAAGAGCACGCTGTTCACGAAGCGCGCAATGGGGCTCAGGCGGTCCAAATTGTGCGTGAAGAACCGGTTGACCTGGCCATTCTGGACATCCGGATGCCTATGATGACCGGTTATGACGCAGCCCGGATTATTGCCAAAGAGCGACCTGAGCTGCCGGTGATGTTTCTCAGCGCCAAGGGAATGCGCCGGGAAGTGAACACGGCCTACGAGTGTGGCCCAATGGTGGTTGATTATATAGTTAAGCCAATCTCACCCGATGAGCTGGTGGCCCGGGTTGAAAGCGTTATCGAAGATTGCCGTGTGCGAGGGATGGAGACTGTTCGAGTAGAGAATATGGCTCGCGAGTTGGTGGTCGAGTGGTAAGGATGGTGAGGAAAATTGAGCAGTATCCGTGCAACCCTGGAACTTGCTCTTGGCATTCTTCCAGAAGCAGAACTCAATTTGCTGGTCAATGCCGTTGTTACTCGTAATTATCCGGCCGGATCTATTATTTGTTATGAGGGGGAGTTAGAGCACACTTTCTACATCATTCAAGAGGGTAAAGTCGCCTTTACCAAGAAGATGGCTGACGGGGAGCAATTTTTGGGCCTGTCAGGTAGAGGCGAATTTTTTGGTGAGTTGGGGGTTTTGGATCACGCGCCTCGGGCGGCCACGGTGCATGCCATCTCGGATTGTTCCCTCATCGAGATCCATGAAGACACGCTAGATGCCATCATGACCCGCCACCCTTCGGTCACGCGGGCGATTATGCGAGGCATCACCCGTAGTATTCGAGACACCGACCGAATTACCATTGCTGAATTGCAGCTTAAGAATGATGAACTGGCCAGAACCCTGGAAAACCTGAAGGCGGCTCAGGCCGAGTTGCTTCGCCGTGAGCGTCTAAAGCGTGACCTGGAAATTGCGGCCGAGGTTCACCGAAGCATTCTACCGACCTCCTTCCCCGATGTCCCCGGTTTTGAATTTGCTGCGCTGGCCCGCCCGACGCGTGAAATTGGGGGGGACCTATATGACGTGCTAGATATGGGCCAAAACCAACTGGGGATTGTGATGGCCGATGCCTCTGGTAAAAGCGTGCAGGCGGCCATTTACATGACGGTCGTCCGAACGTTATTCTTAAGTGAAACCAATGCCGATTCCTCGCCCACCGAAACCGCCCACCGTGTTCACAACCTGCTGATGAAAGTCTCCACGGCCGAGATGTTCGTCACCGCCTTTTATGCCATCCTGGATTACGCCACCCGGCAGATGAGGTACATTCGGGGGGGCCATGACCCGCCTATTTACTACCATGCCGTCACCGGCCAAATCAGCCTCCTGGTTCCACCAGGGCGCTTTCTGGGATTACTGCCCGACTTAATTGTTGAGGAAGCGTGCCTGACGTTTGAACCAGGAGACGTGCTGGTGTGCTACAGTGATGGTGTGACCGATGCCGTGTGCTTGGACAATGGCGAAATGTATGGCCTGGAACGGCTGAAAGAAACCATCGTCAAACACGGTCGTCATTCAGCCCAGGAATTGCTGGATATTGTTGTCGAAGACGTCGACGACTTCAGAAATGGGGCAGAACAGCCAGACGATTTAACCCTTTTGGTCACAAAAGCAGTTTAGGGCTCTAAGGACTACAGAAAATTGGAGGGAGTAATATAGATAATGAAAGACATGCACAGGCCAGATTGGCAAACCCGTAAAACTCGCCGTCCCCGCCGGATTGAAGAATCCAGCACGGTCGAGGTAGGATTTCCCATTGCCTGGGTGGTCGTTGGTGCATTGGCCGGTTTACTGGTGATTGGTCTGATAGGCTTAGGGGTGGTTAATATTGTTCGCAAGCAATCGATTACCCCAACACCATCGGTTATTCCCGGTTTAGCTCCTACCCAACCGATTGCCCAGACCACCGAGGCTAAGCCGGTGGCTACGCCCACCATTCCGCCGGTGGTTACCCTGGAGCCGACCCTCACCCCTACTCCCACCGAAACTCCCATCCCTGTTGCGCCTGAGAAGCTGGCTCCCAGCCTGTATGCTCGCGTCATCGCTACCGAGGGGGCTGGCGTCAGTATGCGAGCCGGACCCGGCACGAACAATGCCCGCCTGGCTGTAGCTCCAGAGGACAGTATCCTGCTGCTTTTGGATGGTCCCAGAGATGATGAGAACCTGGAAGGCTATATCTGGTGGTTTGTCAGGGATGCCGATGGGGTGGAAGGTTGGGTGGTGGAAGATTTTCTAGAGCCCAGCCTGCCGCCGGAGTCTCAATAGCTGACGATGAATAACTCCTGCCCTGCAGGTTGATAATTAATAAATTTCCATTTATAATTGAGCGTCGCTTAGGTTAAGCGGCGTTTTTTATCTGGGCAAGGTTAATAAATATGAATAACATCGAAAAACGATTGGCCGAATTACGCGCAGAAATAAATTACCATCTTTACCGCTACCACACCCTGGATGATCCGATTATCAGTGATGCCGAATACGACCAACTGATGCAGGAGTTGCGGGAGCTTGAGACCAATTATCCTGAGTTAATTACCCCGGACTCTCCCACCCAACGCGTTGGCGCAGAACCGCTAGACAGCTTTGAAAAGGTTACCCATCCCGTCCCCATGACCAGCCTGAATAATGCTTTTAACGATGAGGATATGCGTAACTGGCTGGCTCGGGTGGGACGGCTCTTACCGGATGGCGTCACCGTGGCTGACCTGGAGTTCGTCGTCGAGCCAAAGATCGACGGTCTGGCCATTGCCCTGACCTATGAAGATGGCCTGCTTGTCCAGGGCGCTACCCGGGGCAACGGGGTGGTGGGCGAGAATGTAACGGCCAACATACGCACCATTAAGAACATTCCCCTCCGCATTCCTGCCAGGCCCGATGGTCCATCTGCACCGGCCCGGGTTGAAGTGCGCGGTGAAGTTTACATGCCCATTGCCGATTTCAATCGATTTAATCAGCAGCAACTGGAAAAAGAGGAGAAGGTGTTTGCCAACCCGCGCAATGCAGCGGCTGGTTCGGTGCGCCAATTAGACAGCAGAATGACCGGACAACGTCCCCTGGCTATGTTTAGTTATGCCATTGGCTATGTGGAGGGGGCTGAGATTTCTACCCAGCAGCAGGCCCTGACTTATTTACAGGCCCTTGGCTTTCCGGTCAATCCCGACATTTTGCACACGGTTGATTTTGAGGCCGTGCTGGAGTTCATTCATGCCTGGATGGAACGTCGTGACACGTTGCCTTATGATGCCGACGGGGTGGTGGTCAAAATAGATGATTTTGAGTTGCAGCAGCATCTGGGCGTCGTGGGCAATGCGCCGCGTTGGGCCATTGCTTATAAATTCCCTGCTCGCGAGGTCACCACCAAAGTACTGGAAATCAAGGCCAACCTGGGGCGAACGGGACAGATTACTCCTTATGCCAATCTGGAACCGGTCAACATCGGTGGGGTCACGGTTCGCCAGGCCACGTTACACAACTTCGATGACCTGGCCCGGAAAGACATCCGCGTGGGTGATACGGTCATTGTCAAGCGCGCCGGTGATGTCATTCCGCAGGTGGTCAAGCCTATTCTGGACTTGCGCCCACCTGGCTCGCAACCTTACCAGCCTCCGACCCACTGCCCCGTTTGCCATGAGCCAACCGTCCGGTTGGGTGACGATGTGGCCCTGTTCTGCATCAATGCCGCCTGTCCGGCTCAACTGGTCCGTCAGATAGAATATTTTGTCTCCCGGGTGGCCATGGATATCGATGGCTTTGGGATTAAAATCGGTGAGCAACTGGCCAAGGAGGGCTTGATTCAAGATATCGCCGACATCTACTTTTTAACTCGCGAACAATTACTGGGGCTGGAAGGCTTTGCCGAGAAAAAAGCGGACAACCTGCTGGCGGCTATTGAAGCCAGTAAACAACAACCCTACGAACGCTTCCTCATTGGGCTGGGCATTCGCTACGTGGGGCGAGTGGTGGCTGGCCTCATCGTTACAGCTTTTCCCACCATTCAGGCGTTACAAAAAGCGACGAAAGAAGAGCTGGAAGCCATCGAAGGGGTTGGCCCGCGTATTGCCGAGTCGATTGTCGAATGGTTCAGCCGGCCGGCTAACCGGAATCTCATTGACAAATTCCGCCGGACCGGCATCACCATGGCTGCAGCCGTCCCCCCGACCGAAGAAGAGGATACCTCCCAATCCAAACTGTCACTGGCCGGGTTAACGTTTGTCATCACCGGCACCCTACCGACCTGGAGCCGCGACGAGGCCAGGGCCTTTATCGAACAGCACGGAGGCAAGGTCACCGACAGCGTGTCCAAAAAAACCGATTATCTGGTTGTTGGTGAAAAGGCTGGCAGCAAGCTGACCAAGGCCCAATCGTTGGGAATCCCTACTCTGGCTGAAGATGGCTTAAAAAAATTAGCAATTGGAACGGTAAACAACGTAACTTAAAGACAAGTTAGGTGTTGAACATTAAGAAAAGCTTCACAAACACCTGCACTACGCGCAGGCGCAGGTTGATTGAATGAAGATTTGACTGGCTTATTCAAGATACATACAATCTTGAGCACAATAACATCTTGAGGAGAAGAAATGTCTCGAATAGTTATCACCGGCCTGGGGGCCGTTACCCCTATTGGCAACGATCCTCCAACTTTTTGGAAAAATATGAAAGCTGGTGTTTCAGGGGCTGGACCCATTCGTGCTTTTGACGCGACCGAGCATTCTATTCGCATTGCCTGCGAAGTAAAAGACTTTAAGGCCACAGACTGGATTAATAGAAAAATGGCCAAGCGGTTGGCCCGCTCGACCCATTTCTCAATCGCCACGGCCCGACAGGCGCTGGCTGACGCCAATCTTGAAATAACGCCAGAAAACTCCCCCCGGGTGGGGGTCATCTTCAATACCGGTGGCGGTGGTATTAGCTCGATGGAAGAAGGTCAGATCCAACTGATGGAACAGGGACCCCGGTCGATTTCGCCCTTTTTGGTACCCAATGTGATGAATAATGCCGCTTCCTGTCTGGTTTCAATTGTGTTGGGGACCACCGGTCCCCTGAATACCTCGGCGCTGGCCTGTGCCAGCGGTAATTATGCCCTGGTTGATGCTTTTCACATGATGAAGCGCGGTGAGGCTGACGTGATCATCGCCGGGGGGACAGAAGCGGCCATTTCTCCCTTGATCTTTGCCTCATTTGCCCGGATGGGTGCTCTCTCTGCCCGCAATGATGATCCCCAAACTGCCAGCCGGCCTTTCGACAAAGATCGCGATGGGTTTGTCTTTGGGGAAGGGGCCGTCGCTTTTATCTTGGAAACTGAGGAACATGCCAAAGCCCGTGGCGCCAGGATTTACGCGGAGGTCCTGGGCGGGCGCTTAACTTCCGACGCTTACCACCTGACTGCCCCCAAACCCGATGCCAGTGGGGCGGCAGCGGCCATCACTGGTGCCTTGGCTGCCAGTGGAAAATCTATTGAGGAAGTGGATGCCATTTTTGCCCATGGGACCGCCACCCCCCTTGGTGACGTGGCCGAAACCCTGGCCATTAAAAAAGTCCTTGGCGAGCGAGCTTATCAAATTCCGGTCAGCGGTACCAAGTCACAAGTCGGTCATATGCTTGGCGCAGCCGGAGCAGTTTCAGCACTGGCAGCAGTCAAGGCCATTGAGGAGGGTATTGTCTGTCCTACCATCAATTACCAGACTCCGGACCCTGAATGTGATCTGGATTATGTTCCCAACGAGGCTCGCCAGCACGATATCAATCTGGCTCTGGTCAATGCCTTTGGCTTTGGCGGCCAAAATGTGGTTTTAGTTTTGGGGAGGTATCAGGAAAATGGGACTGGAAGTGATACTTGACAAGTTTTGATTTCCAGGCGTCGGTTCTGTTCTGCATTTGCCTGAGCAGCGATGCAGGCCATTGGATAAAAGTCGGTTGGGGAAAGTAATCCAGCCGCTTGCCAGTGAGCGGGATCCAGGCAGCGCGAACCAGCATATTTTTCAATAATGGTCAAGTAGTAGCCACAGATTGGACAACAGTCCGGTTTAGCGACATTGATTCTAAGCATCGCTTGCTTCTCAAGACTCCTTTTTGGAAATTAACACCTGCACTACGCGCAGGCGCAGGCACCTGCACTACGCGCAGGCACCTGCACTACGCGCAGGCGCAAGCAGGACTTGAAATAGAAAACCCACAAGCCTGCTCCCTTATGGCTACATTTTATCACAGGACCAATAAAAACTTCGTAAGAAAAAACTATAAAAAAGGTTAGAGTTGTGTAGGGGGCAACAACATGTTAAACCTCCCGCAGGCTGACTCAAAGCCAACTTGCCCGGTTTATCAAGCGATTTTGGCCTAAAATCAAGCCTGCGGGAGGTTTATGCTTACCGAGTGGTAAATTTCGTTGGCCAGGGCATCGTGTTTGACTAAGATTTCAGCCAACTCAGCTTGATGCTTGGCGACGAAGGCTTCGTCTTTAATCATTCCCAGGTTAATGAGGACATTAAGAGCGGCTCCTTTCAAGCCGGCCTGGGCGCAGAGTACGGCTGCGCCGCCATCGCTGACCACGTTGGGGTTACCTCTTTCAACAGCAGTTTGAGCCAGGCTAATCACTTCGGCACAAGCCCGGGCCGTAGCCAGGGGTACCAGGGTGGCCGTTTTAGTCCCTGCTTGAATGGCCGCACGCCGGGCGGTTTTTTCTTCGTCCGTACCCTTGGGCATACGATAGGCGGCCATGACCTGGTTAAAAGCCTCCGCATCCGCTTGGATCATTTTGGTCAGTTGGGCTCTTAACTCTTCTGACTTGGCCAGAATCGTCTTCATTTGATCTTCGACATGGGCAAACTTCTCTTTGCCAATGGTCAGGTTACAAACCATACTGACCAGAGCTGCGCCCATAGCCCCGGCCGCCGCTGCCGCCCCGCCGCCACCAGGGGTAGGGGCACCACTGGCTAACTCATCTAAAAATGCTCCCATTGTTTTCTCGCTTGACATGATAACCTCCGTTTTTCATAAAAAAACCCGTCTCTCTTTATGAGAGCGGGCCAGGGAAACGGCAAGTTAGCAACTTGCCTGACATAGCTTGTCAACGACGCTACGGGCAAGTTAGGGAGTTCCGAAATTTAAATCATCCCAAAACTTTCGGCGGCGTGAAGCGTAAAACGTGAAACGTGAGGGTTTATGGCGTAAAAATATCACGTTTCACGCTTCACGTTTCACGGAGTTGGGACAATTACCCGTACCGGGCACAGGTATTTTTTCGGAACTGCCGTTAGCAACTTACCCTTTTGGGGATGAAGTTTAGGTACCTACTCAAGAAAATCACGTAAACGCCGGCTGCGGCGAGGATGACGTAGTTTGCTTAAGGCCCTGGCTTCAATCTGGCGAATACGTTCACGGGTCACCCCAAACTTTTGCCCGACTTCCTCCAGGGTGTAGGCCCGTCCATCGCGCAGGCCAAAACGCATTTGCAACACCTGGCCTTCACGGGCCGTGAGCGAGGATAAGACATCTTCCATGCGTTCGCTCAATAGCTTATGGTAGGTGGTGTCATCCGGCGCGATGTTATTATCATCCTCGATAAAATCGGCCAGGGTATTATCCGTATCGTCGCCTATCTCCATCTCTAACGACAGGGGAAATTGAGCGGCCTGCCGGATACGCTCCAGGAGCCGCAGGCTAATGCCCATTTCGTCAGCAATCTCCTCGTCAGTTGGAGCGTGTCCATTTCTCTGCACCAGCTCGCGAGATACACGAGTCAGTTGGGTGATTCGTTCGCCCATGTGCACCGGTACTCGAATAGTGCGCCCCTGGTCCGATAGGGCCCGACTGACCGCTTGACGAATCCACCAGGTGGCATAGGTGCTAAACTTGAAGCCACGTTGGTATTCAAACTTTTCGACCGCCCGGATCAGGCCAATATTGCCCTCCTGGATCAAATCCATAAAGGGAACACCGTGCCCAATGTATTTTTTAGCAATACTGACCACCAGTCTAAAATTGGACTCGATCAGCACCCGACGAGCCTCTTGGCCACGTTGTACCTTACACTGTAAACGCTTGCGCGTTTGCACGTCGATTTCAACTTGGGATCGGGCCAGGCGCATCGCCGCTTGTTTACCCCGCTCGATGGCCTTGGCTAACTGTACTTCTTCAGCAGCGGTTAGCAGGGGAATGCGACTGATTTCTTTGAGATACAGGGCTATCGAATCCCCAACGTCAAAACTGGGCTCAGTTTCTTCCGATACCGAAAACAGAAGTTCCTCTTGTTCCTCATGATTGTCCTGTTCTTCATCCGCTGTTTTGGTAATGCGGATGCCTTCTTCTTGCAGGGCAAAGTATAAAGATTCTAATTGTTCTGAATTGTCTTTAACTTCAGGAAAGGCTTCAAAGATTTGATTCTGGGTGACAAATCCCTGGTCCTGACCTTGCAGAATGAGATGAGTTAGAGAAATTTGGGGCTGAGGATGAGCATAATTGGTCAGCATATTGAACGCCTCCCTCCCCACTCAAGCGACAATCAACAAAGCCCAGCAGGCTCCGCTGTGGCAAATGAGGTCTGATGCTAATAATATCTTATGTTAAGCTAATAATACATGATATGTCAAGTAGTATATCATATTTTCCATTTAGATGCAATAGGTATTAAAAAAACTTAAGGTTACTACGTAGCGGCGTAGTTACAACCTAACTGTGTCTGAGGTTGAATGTTAGTTGTTTAACTTTGTTTTTTCCGCGTCGTAAGCATCTATGGTGGGATGAGGGGGATTTGTGTAGTTTTCCGTCTTCAATTAGTTGGTCGATGTAGTATTGTACCACTGCTATTGGCATGTTGAGGGCTCTGGAGATTTCTCGAAAGGTTGGGGACTTTCGGTAGCGTTGGAAGTAATCTTCGGTGTATTCGAGGAGTTGGTGGTATTGGGGTGATCTTGCGGTAGGCTCTGGTCTTGGGGTCTCTTTTGCTTCCCTTTCCCTTTGCAGCCTGGCCGGGATAAGGGCTTTTTCCCTTTTTATGACGGCCTCTACTTCTTTCTCAGTGGTGTAGCCGGGCTGGCCCAGGGTCCGGTTTAGACGGCCTGATAGTCTTGAGAGGTAGGTGACTATTCTTTCATA
>DAOUMU010000499.1:0-18282 GCA_034409055.1 Anaerolineae bacterium | reverse complement strand
ACCTACTCCGCCACGAAGAAACCGATAAACGGGGCACTCAAACCAAACGTCTCAGAGCCGGCTGGGATAACAAATATTTGCTCGAAATCCTGACTAGTTTGACATAACAACTACGATTGCCCTGCCGGGGGGGCTTTTCCAGGCGCAAATCCATTCCGACTCAGTGTAACCGAACTCAGTGTAACGAATGGAGCGTAACGGAAAAAGAAATCCCCAAACAGGTTGGTTTTAAGACACGCCCTTGGGGATTTCTCGTCACTTCGTTCCTCGAAATGACATGCCCAAGGTTATTTATTTTGCTTATTTCCGATAATGCTGTTGTTTATCATGCATACTGTAAAGCGGCATCGATCTGAGCGTTGGTCAATACCGCCCCAATCAGGCGAGCGTTGACCTTGTCAAGGCGGTCTTTGGCCGCTTTAACGTGCTCCCGCTTGGTGTCTCCGGCTTTGACCACCAGCAAGACCCCATCAACTTTTGAGGCCAGTAGCGAGGCGTCATTAACCGTAATGATAGGGGGCGCGTCGAAAATGATGATTTCCGCCAGGGTAGCCAGATGGGCCACCACCTCGTCCATCTTTTTTGAGGCCAACAGTTGGCCGGGGATAGGCGGCAGCGGGCCACTGGTCAGCACTTGCAGGCTGGTATTGGGTACAGATTGGCAGGGCGGCTGGTTGAAAGCCTGGTTATCTCGAAAGAGGTTGGTAAAACCTTTGTCGTTGGTCAGACCGAACAGGGTGTGCTGATGGGGACGACGTAGATCAGCATCGACCAGAATCACGGGCCGGTCACCGTCTGCCATAGCCACAGCCAGGTTAGCCACGGCCACGCTTTTGTTGTCTGTCGGGGCAGCCGAGGTGACCAGTAACGTATGCAGAGGTTCATCCAGACTGGAAAACTCTATGTTGGTGCGTAAGGTCCGGTAGGCTTCGGCCGCGGCCGAACGGGGATCGGTTAAGGTAATAATGGCATCGTTTGGCATAGTGTTCTGCTTTCCAGGGTAGTTTAAAAATGAGGTAACACTTTTTTACAGAGATGTCGAGCAACGATACAGCGTAAAACGTAAAACGTAAGGACTATTTGCCGGAAAATCATAACGTTTTATACCTTACGTTGTACGGATTTGCTTGCAAACATAAGCATAATTGTTATCCAAACTATCGTTTTTTAGTGCTCTAATGGGTGCCTCGCAGGCGTGGAATAAGTTGGCGACGCTTTTCACCGGCAGGATGGGTCATATCACTGGAAACCGGCGGGATCGTCCCCAGAACGGTGACGCCCACGGTTCGCTCGACGTCTTCTGAAGTGCGGATGATGTCCATTTCCAGCCACTCTAAAAAGAAGATGACCAGAACGCCCACCAGGGCTCCAAATAGACCGCCGGCCAGGGTGTTGATCTTGGTTTTGGGTCTATACTGTTCGTACCCCAGGTTGTAGACGTTATCCACAATGGAAACTTCAACCCGGTCCCGCTTATCCTGGCGTTGATTCCAGGCATCACGATCTTCCACAAACACCTCAGCCGCCGTTTGAGCGATGTGCATGGCCACCTGGGGGTCTTTGTCGCGGGCTTCAATCTGCAGGGTAAAAGTCGAGGCATCGGGATTGACGAACAACTTGTTTAGCAGTTCGTCAGATTTCATGTCAAGGGGGCCGACGTTACCACCGGGACGGTCGATGATTTCCTGGGCCATAGTGTGGGTACGGATGTTGGTGGCATAGTTACGCAATAAATCCTTGATCGTATTGCTCAGCCCCCAATCGAGGCGAGCCGGGTTAACACTGAGCTGGACGCTGGCGCTATAGACCGGGGTTTGCAGTTTGCTAAAACCGAAAGCGCTGGCCGCGGCAATCATGGCCACCACAACCATAATCCAGCCCCGTTTGCGTAATATTCTGATATAATCGTTAATCTCCACAGCGTTCTTCCCTTTTCGAATGCTCTTGCTGATAAATCACTATTTTACCATACTCCACAGATTCGGATAGATTCCGTACAAATCATTTTTTCGGCACTTCGGCCAGCACCGTGATGCCCATGGCCTCTAACTCCGCTTTACCGCGTACACTATCGTCCAGGTAATCGAGTAGAAACGTCAACGCCAACCCGGCCCCCAGGGCCAGCAGCAGCCGTACCGGTAAATCGAGCCGTTGGGTCAGCGAGAGTGAATTGGGGGTGGGAGGGACGGGTTCATCAATGACCTTGATGAGCGCACCGGGCGTGCCTAACTGGGTCAGATATTTGGGGCTATCCTCCTGCATAACCGTCACAATAGCCTGAGCAATCTCAGCCAGTTCGGTCGCATTGCCCCAACTCACGTTTAGGCGTAAAATACGGTGCTGTTTTTCGGCAATGGTCACGCCGCCGATGCTCCCAGGCGGTATTTGGACCGGGCTGCCCTGTTCGGCCAGGTGCCTGTTCACGTCGGCGGCAAAAGCCTGACTGCTGACAATGGCCGTCATGTCGTCGGCCAGATATTCAGAGGCCAGCCAGGCATAGTAGCTATCGTAATTGTATTGGCCGCCTATTTCCTGCGGCTTGACCCCGACGGTAAAGCGCATGGTGGTACTGTAGGTGGGCGCTGGCGTTTGCCCGGTCAACAGGCTGGCCACGGCCACCACAACCAGCAGCAGGGCCGGTATCCAGGCTCGTTTCCAGATAATGTGCCAATATTGTTTAAGTTCCATTAGCAGCCATTTTCTCCAGTTTATCACACTGCCAGGCCCGTGTCATCGGGCAATTGGCGGAAATCGAGTAACAAAGTATAGGCCAAATGCCAACATGTTCAAAATTCGCAACTACCTACCATGTCATTCTGAACAGGTGAAGAATCCCCAAGGTTTTGGTAAAGTGGACCTCTTTTGGGCCAAAGTTTCGGGGATTCCTCGTCGCTGCGCTCCTCGGAATGACATGAAGATAGGTAGTTACCAAAATTCTTAAGCCAAGGAGGGCTTAAATAGCGATGAAAGCAGTCAGACTAATTGAACCGGGACGACCTCTGGAAATACAGGAGATCGATATGCCTGAAGTGGGGAGTAAAGATGTCCTGGTGCGGGTGAAGGCGGCCGGTATTTGCCACTCAGACGCCCATTATCGGGCCGGAACGTCTCCGGTTCACCCGTTGCCGCTAACCTTGGGGCACGAAGTGGCCGGCATTGTCGAACAGGTGGGGGCCGAGGTCACAACCCTCGAGGTGGGTAACCGGGTGTGCTTGCATTATATGGTTACCTGTGGTCATTGCTTCTACTGCAACCAGGGCAGCGAGCAATTCTGCACCTCAGGGACCATGCTGGGTAAGTATCGGGATGGGGGCTATGCCGAATATATCAGTGTCCCGGCCCGGAGTGCCTTTCTGCTGCCTGAGGAAATTCCCTTTGAGCAAGGAGCGATTATGATGTGCTCCTCGGCCACGTCGTTCCACGCCCTGTACAAGGCTCGAGTCAAGCCCGGGGAGTCGGTGGCTGTTTTTGGCGTGGGGGGCCTGGGCCTCTCGGCCGTGCAGTTAGCCCAGGCCTTTGGAGCGCTGGCAGTGTATGCGGTAGACATCAACGCCGGCAAATTGGCAATGGCCAGACGATTTGGGGCCGTTCCCGTCAACGCCGCAGAGACCGACCCGGTGGCCGAAATCAGGCGATTGACCGGGGGGAACGGCGTCGACGTGGCCTTAGAATTGATTGGCTTGCCTTTGACCATGAAGCAGGCCGTGCAATCGCTGGCCATTTTTGGCCGGGCGGCCCTGGTGGGCCTGACCGACCAGACCTTTGCCATTGCGCCCTACGATGAGTTGTTGAACAAGGAGGCAGAGATTATCGGCGTGTCCGATCATCTGGCCCAGGAACTGCCCCGCCTGATCGAGTGGGTTCGGCAGGGCAAGCTCAATCTATCAGAGGTGATCACCGAGACCGTACCGCTCGACGCGGAAGTCATCAATAACACTTTGGATCGGCTGGAACAGTTCAGTGATGCAGTGCGTGTGGTGATTACGCCGTGAAATGTCGTAAGAACCGCGGATTGGCAGGAATACACAGATTAAAAAGAGAAAAAAATCGTACCCCCTCCAAAAGTAGGGGCGAGGCAAGTCGGAGCGTAGCCTGTTTGCTTCGATTACTCCCAATCCGACTTGCCTCGCTCCTACGCTCCCCATAAATTTGAAGAGGATACAAAAAATCCGCGAATTTCCGCTAATCCGTGGTTCTATCCTCCTAACGCCATCACTATTAACCAGATTGTTCCAAGTCCGACCTTGTGCTACAATTTATGTATGCTTTGGAAGATGGATGGCTACTTGGCTATTCCCCATGAAGTGCTACACCTGCTTGCCTATCGGTTGATTGGCAAAAGGTGTCGCTATCGACTTGGTGATCATTTCGTTCATCCCTTGGAAACACGTTCCTTAAGGGAGCAGTTATTTGTCCTACTCTTTCCGTTGCTGGTTATTGGTGGAGCAGGGCTGGCTTTACTGTTTCTGTGGGCGATCACGTACGTTTTAAATAGTTATCCCCTCAATCCCCTGACCTACTTCCTGGTTGCTCCTGCCTGGCATAAGAGTGTTTGGATAGCGGCGGTAATTCTGCTGCTTTATACCGGTTCCTGTGTGGGTGACATTCAGATAGTCGTCAGACTGTTACTTCAGCAGTTGCGCAATCAGCCACCAAACCAAGCCCACAAGTAGCAAAACAAACGGCATTAGCCACAGTAAGCCAATTACTGGTAAGCCGGGCTCACCTTCCCTTGGTCCTTCATAAAAAATGCGTCGGGCTTGTTCGTTACGTGTCACAAATAAAAGTAGGATCATTCCGGCAATGAGATTGAGTGACGCGCACGGTACAATCCACTGGCCCCCAAAAAGTGCTTCAATAGCCATACCGAGGCCAAATCCACCAAGGCTCCATAAAAAACCCAGACCAAGGACCAGTAATGAATTTTTCATCAATTTCACCCATCACTATTGGACGGATTTCTGATTCGCCTATCCGACCAATCCATCGTCGCCAAACCAGTTCGGAGCTTGAAGTTTCAAAGGGGAGAATACAGTTACCGGCTCACCTCCCGGCCGGCATACTGCCGCCGGTAATATTCCTGGTAACGCTGACCACTCTTGATTTTGCGCCACCAGACTTCGTTATCGACATACCACTTGACGGTGGCCTCGATGGCCTGCTCAAAGTTATAGCGGTTTTGCCAGCCCAGGGCCTGGACCTTGCTACAATCCAGCGCGTAGCGCCGGTCGTGGCCGGGGCGGTCGGTAATGGGTTGGATCAAGCTCTCGGGTTTATTGAGCAGCTTTAAGATGAGACGGGCCATCTCTATATTCATATGTTCTTGGCCGGTACCCAGGTTGTAGATTTGACCCGGTTCGCCTTTACGTAACACCACATCGATTCCGGTGCAGTGATCCAGCACGTATTGATAATCGCGCATTTGCCGGCCATCGCCATACAGGGGCAAGGGTTGATCGTCGATGGCATTGGTAACAAAAAGGGGGACCACCTTCTCCGGGTATTGATAGGGGCCAATGTTGTTGCTGCCCCGGGTAATGGTCACCGGCAGGTTAAAACTGGTATAGTAGGCCAGGCACATCAAATCTCCGCCGGCTTTACTGGCCGAGTAAGGGCTGCGGGTGTGCAAGCGATCTTCTTCAGTGGAACGACCTGCCAGCACCTGGCCGTACACCTCGTCGGTACTGACCTGGTGGTAACGTTCGATCTCATACTTTTTGGCCGCTTCCAGCAACACGTAGGTGCCGTAGACATCGGTTTGAATAAAGCTGCCCGGTTCCATCAGGGAACGATCAACGTGGGTTTCGGCGGCAAAGTTGACGATCGTATCAATGTCGTAGCGCTGCATCATTGCTTCTACGGCCGCGGCATCGCAGATGTCACCTCGATGGAAATGGTAGCGGGGGTCGTCGGCCACCGGGGCCAGGTTATCCAGGTTGCCGGCATAGGTTAATTTGTCATACACGACCACCCGAATGTTGTCGTATTTACCCAACATCGTATGCACAAAATTAGAGCCGATAAAACCGGCTCCACCAGTTACCAGTATATTCTTCACGATTTTCCTCTTCCAGGACTAACCTTTCTCGGTGATGGTAATATCTATGATTTTATCGCCAGGAGCAGCATCTGGGTTTGCCTGGGGATCACGCGGGGTCAGGCCTTCGGCCACATCCATACCTTCAATCACCCGGCCAATGATGGTGAAATTCGGATTTAGTTGAGGGGTGGCGTCATAAGTGATGAAGAATTGCCCCCCGTTGGAGTTAGGACCACTGTTAGCCAGGGAGACAACCCCTGACCCATCAAAGGTTCGGGTGGGCGTGACCTCATCGCCACAACGGTAGCCCGGAAAACCAACGCCGGTGCCGGTTGGATCGCCGCCCTGGGCCACAAAGCCCGGCAAGACTCGATGGAACGTAACGCCCTTGTACCAGCCTTGTTGGGCTAAAAAGACAAAGCTATTGACGTTCACCGGAGCGGTATCGGGATAAAGTTCCAGTACAATGTTACCTTTGTCAGTTTCGATGGTGGCAATGTATTCTTTGGCCGGGTCGATGACCTGCTCCGGTTGCTCATACCAATTCTCGTCCCGTAATCTCATCAATTTAATAAAGATATCCAGGCCCTGATAGGATAGACCAAAGGCCTGCGACGGGTAATCAACCCGGTTAACAACAAAGCTGGGCGTACTGTTTAAGTTAGTGCCAAGCGCTGTTTCATAATCGGCCAGTACTTTATCCGCGTAGGTATCATTTTCCAGATCGTCCCTGAACTGTTTGAGGTCCGCCAGGCCAATCTCTTCAGCGTACTCTACCAGGACATCCATCATGTCCGCTTCGGGCAGTGAACTCCAATCCCGCTGACGTTCATACAACAAATCGTGCATTTCCCAGAATTTATCCTGGGCTCCGGCCGCTTCGGCTGCCTCAGCCGTAAGTTGCGCCTTATCATGAATAGTAATCAAGGGAAAATGGCGATAGACCACCCGTAGTTCATCACCGTAATCTGCTTTGAGTCTCTCCACCACGGGAGAGATACCGGCGCAGCCCGGTCATTGAAAATCGCCGTATTCGATCAGAGTCACCGGGGCATTGGCTGGTCCCTTGGTCCAATCACTATCAGACACGGCGGCAATGAGACCATTATCCGGAATGGCTACGGATTGGCACGTGACCTCAGTGGCTGTTGGGGTCAATAAACTTTCCTGTGGGGCGGTTTCGGTTTCCTCAGAAACGGCAACCGCTTCCGTGGCCGTCGCTTCGGGGGCTTCTGCCGCTTCTTCTTCCTTGGCCGGGCTGGCAACTTCCTCTGTTTCGGTGGTAGCAGCGGGCTCTTCGGAAACAGATCCGGTAGAACCACTACAGGCAGCCAGGACCAGACTCAACAAAAGTAGACCGACCAACCAAACCACCAGGGAACGGCGCGGCAGGTATTGTTTTAACATGTTTTTCACTCCTAATTATGAAATTGAGATAGATATTGTACCAGAAATTTACGAGTTGTCGAAGTAAGAAAAATTAGTCAGTACATCCAAATTTGCTCCGAGCTTGAAAATTGGATCTACTGAGTCTCACGCGGCAGAATTGGTCGCGGACGCCAATCCGCAGGTGGCGTGAGTGGCCACCCGCTTAGCTGTTTGACCTATTCCGTTAGTAGGGACGGTGCACGCGCAAATCGGGGACCATTTTGAAATGGCGCTCATTATTGAAATTATATCTGCCAAGATTATTGGTGTACAACCACCAGGGTACCGGGATTATCGGCGGTAGCCACGGCCTGCGTTTGGCCTGGCGAGACCACTGGATCGGCCCACTCAAATAATTTTTTGGCATTGCCGGTTTCCAAATTGACACAACCGTGACTCATCGGTTGGCCAAAGTTGTTGTGCCAATAGGTACCGTGCAGGGCATACCCCCCATAGAAATACATGGTATAGGGCACTTCCGGCAAATAGTAACCAGGGCCGACCATCAAGGCCGATTCCATCTTCCAGTAAATATGGAACTCACCCAGCACCGTGGGCGTATTGGGCAAGCCCGTCGAGGCAGTAAATGAAAATACCGGCACGTCACCTTCCCAGGCAGTGACCTGTTGGGTGGTTACATTGACCTCTATCCACTTCTCGCCGGGGTAAGCTGGTTGGTGAGCCAACAGCAAATTATCAACCGGTACAGCCTCTGTCACCTCAGTTGAGGGGAATTCCGGGCCAATCAAACTGGACGGCTCAACCGGAACCGGATTTGTTTCAGCAGCGGGGATAGGCAGGGGCATAGCCGATGGTGGTTCGGCTTCAACGGGGGGGACCATTGGCTCAGTTTTGGGCGCCGGCGCTTCAACCGGTTGGGAGGCTTCTACCGTCAGGATATCGGCCTGAGAGGTAAAACTTTTAGCGGCAACCGAGGGGGCGATGACTGAGTGAGCCGGAGGTGCTACGGGCACAATCGGGCCAAAATCGGTGTCAACCGATGCACTTTCGGTCGGGGCAGGGAACCAGGCCGCCAGCGTGTCCGGGGGCACAAAAACCAGCGCGCCCAGGGCGATGGACATCATACCCAAAGCACCGGCCGCAAAGATGATCACCAGTAAGGGATTAATTGTCCGGCGAGCCCGTTGCGCCAGGGCGCCTTTCTTGGCTTGCTTTTGTATTTCACCAGAAAGCAGTTGTTGGCGAATGGAAACATCGTTGGCAGAATCATCAGGGAAATCATCGGTGGAGTCAGGCGCAGGGCTGGCTGCTGTGGGCTGGGCCGGTTCGGTTAAAGCCGGTTCAACCGAGGCAGCCTCGGTTGGTTCCCGTCCCAGGCGCCTTTCAGCCCAGCGGATACCGGCTTTGGCTCGCTCGTTTTCTGGATCCAGTTCCAACACCCGCTTAAGCAGGCGGATCGTATCCTGGGGCGATGGTAAAACAAAGGCCAGCCATAACATGGCTGGAATGTTATTCGGGCTTTGTTTGAGCACCGCAATCAAATGCTCTTTGGCTTCTTTCTCGCGACCGGTGCGAGCTGCATCAATTCCCAGGCGTAATTTCTCGTTGATATCGACGGATTTGTCGCTCGTCATATTTCCCACATCCCCAAAGATAGAAATAGTTTAACACAACTTAATTTGGATTGCAATAGGAATTTTCATTATTGAATTTTTAGGGCTTTGCTCACCCATATTCAATATGATATAATTTTCCTATGCGCTTCGATATTCTGACCCTCTTTCCGGAAATGTTTGAGGACGTTTTTAACGCCACGATTATCGGTCGTGCCTGCAAGACGGGGCAAGTGGAGATAATCTTGCATAATATTAGGGATTACGCTCCTGGCAAACATCACGTCACCGACGACACCCCCTATGGTGGTGGGGGGGGGATGATTATGAAGCCAGAGCCCATTTTTAATGCCGTGGAGGGGATTTTGAGGGTGGAAATCCCGCCTGAAGGTTATGCCCGCCTGTTGCCACGCGGCTATCCCCCTATCATTTTACTGACTCCCCAGGGGCGTTTCCTCAAACAGAGAATAGCCCAGGAGTTAGCGGCGTATGAGCGGCTGCTCTTGATTTGCGGTCGCTACGAAGGTGTTGATGAGCGAGTTCGCCAATACCTGGTTACGGATGAAATCTCTATTGGCGATTACGTACTCTCTGGCGGGGAGATTGCGGCGATGGTCCTGGTGGATGTTCTCACCCGTCTGATCCCGGGCGTGTTGGGCGACCCGGCCGCTACGAGCAAGGATTCCCACTCCGCCGGGTTGCTGGAGCATCCCCACTATACCCGCCCGGCTGAGTATCGGGGCTATCGTGTGCCCGACATCCTCCTATCTGGTCACCACGCCAAGGTAGAAGAATGGAGGCGACACCAGTCCCTGGCTCGTACCCTGGCGCGTCGTCCAGATTTGCTGGCAGAAGCCGACCTAAGCGAAGCCGACCGGGCTTATCTGGCCAGCTTGCAGACAAGACCGCCGACGGCGGACGACCGTTGATACAAAAAACATAAATTTCAACCCCGATTTGTCCAACTCGTAAAATTTATGGTATAATTTCGATTTGTGGCTGGCGGTAAAAGCCAGCACTTTTTTATAAACAGACCTGTAAGATTTCTGATCCAGAAATCAGGTTTTCAGGCCAATTGAGGTGTATGTAGAAGATGGCTCATGCAATTGATTTAATGCAATCCGTTGAACAGCTTACAGATGACCGGCCGGAGATTCAGCCCGGCGATACGGTCAATGTTCATGTCCGCATCGTTGAAGGCAGCCGTGAGCGTATCCAGGTGTTCCAGGGAGTGGTTATTGGCATTAAGGGAGGTGGCATCAATAAAATGTTTACGGTGCGTCGTATTGCCTCTCACGGCATCGGTGTGGAGCGAACTTTTCTCTACCATTCGCCGCGTATTGAAAAAATCGTGGTTTTACGTCACGCCAAAGTACGCCGGGCCAAGCTCTACTTCCTGCGTCAGCGCAGTGGTAAGTCGGCTCGCCTGAAAGAAAAGCGGCTCTCGTAAGTGGCCGATTGGATGTTGATTCCGTCACTGCTCAAAGTGTAATGGAGAAATCATTGCCGGCCGGCAAGTGGGAGACTTTACCCACCCTGAAAAAAGAGATAGCCCTGCTCGAGCAGGGCTATCGTTTTATAGCCGGTTTGGATGAAGCCGGGCGTGGCGCCTGGGCCGGGCCGGTCGTGGCCGCGGCGGTGATCTTGCCGCTCACCCGCACCAATTTGGCCGAGGTTCTGACCGGCCTGCATGATTCTAAAAAATTAAGCCAAAAGGCACGCGAACAATTTTTTAAGTTGATCCAGAAAACGGCCGTGGCAATATCCGTAGGGCGGGCTTCGCCGGCCATCGTCGATGAAATGAACGTGGTCGAAGCCACGCGTTATGCCATGCAACAGGCCCTGGCCAGGCTGAATCCGCCCCCGGATTATCTTCTGCTGGATCATCTAAGTTTGCCTGCCGTCAATTTACCTCAAGAGGCGTTTCCCAAAGCGGACACGATCTCACTTAGCGTGGCTGCTGCCTCGGTCATTGCCAAAGTTACCCGAGATCGCTTGATGGTTCAACTCAATGCCGAATATCCCGGTTACGCTTTTGACCGGCACAAGGGGTACGGCACCACGGTCCATCGGCTTGCCCTGACCGAGCACGGCCCCTGTCCCTTACATCGGATGAGTTATAGACCGTTAAAAGAAATGGGGTAACTACCTACCATGTCATTCTGAACGAGCGCAGCGAGTGAAGAATCCCCAAGGTTTAGGTAGTTACGAAATGGGTACGTTTCAGCCCGATTGTAGGGCAAGTTGCTAACTTGCCCCTGGGCCTACAGTTGGACCATCAACTCGGCCAGCAAGGCTGCTCGCAGGGGTAAGGCATCCAAAACGGTATACTCGGTTAAAGCATGGGCCCCACCGCCCAAAGAGCCCAATCCATCCAGAGTGGGCACCCCCAAGGCTGCCACCAGATTACCGTCACTGCCAGCACCGGAACCGATTTTATCCACCTCAAAACCCAATTCTCTGGCAATAGTCTGCGCTTTTTTAAACAGGGCCAAGCCGGCCGGCGTTTCCGCAAAAGGCCAACGGGTCATCTGGCCAGAAACACGTACCTGACAACCGGGTAGTTGTGGCTGCAAGCCCAGAATCTTCTGGCTAAACGCTTCGCCATCGGCCCGGGTCATCACGCGCAAATCAATACCGGCGTAGGCCTGATGAGCGATAACGTTAGGTCGCTCCCCGCCAGAAGCCACCCCCACGTTAACGGTTACGCCCCGTTCAAAGTCCGTCATGGCATGCAGAGCCTGAATCTGGTGAGCCAGTTCTGCAATGGCGCTGACTCCTTTTTGTGGCTCCATGCCGGCGTGGGCAGGCACGCCGGTAATTTCCATCTGGAAGCGACCGATCCCCTTGCGCCAGGTTGTCAGCGGTCCTCCCCGGGACCCTTCCAGAACCAGGCAATAGCTACTCTTTTTACCTTCTGCTTCGATCAATTCCCGTGAGGTTGGGCTACTGACTTCTTCATCACTGGTCAACAGATAAACTAATTTGTGGCCTGGTTTCAATTGGAGGTAGTGAATGGCCTTGAGAGCAAAGAGGCCCATCAAGGTCCCGCCTTTCATATCATGAATACCGGGTCCTTTGCCGTAACCGTTTTCAATGGTAAAGGGACGCTTTTGAGCTTCGCCCATAGGCCAGACCGTATCAAAATGGCACAACACCAAAATTTGACGGTCGCCCTGGCCATAGGTCATGGTGTAATGGTCACCCATTTCTGATTGGGGGTGGATGGCAGCCAGGGTGCCTCCCGCTTCGACAAAGGCATTGACCACCATTTGTCCCATCACGTCCACGGCCGGTTTGTTAGTCGTTGGAGAATCCTGGTTGACCCATTGTTCCAACATATGGATCATTGTGGTCTGTTGGCTTTTAAGATAGGACAGGATTTGACTCATTGGCTTGCTTCCACCTTCCCTATCGGACGGACATATTCTACCAAAGTTACAATTTGCGTCCCCAAAAATTGACCGTGATTACGATGATAGGTAAACCCATGCCGTTCATAAAACTTTCGAGCCAGGGTATTGCTGGCCTGAACCGAAACAAAGCACTGCTCTATGCCGGCCTCGGCCAGGGCGGCAAAACCGGTTTTAAGGATGGAGGTACCAATGCCCATGTTTTGGTAGTCGGGCAAAACGTAAAAACGCACCAATTCGGCCCGGGGACAGGTGGGGTGGTATCGCTGCAAAAAATGACCAAAACCGACCAGTTCTTTGTCTATCTCGGCTACATAAAACCACTGTCCCGGAGCATCAATAGCCGGGGCAAGATTTTTAGGTTTGTAGGCTCGCTCTAAAAACTCGTGTCGATTCTCATCAGCGATGGTTTTGTTGTACGTGGTATCCCAGGTAATACGAGCAATGTGGGCAATCTGGGGTAGATCAGCATGGGTAGCAAACCTGACCACATGCTGTTTTGGCACAACAAATGTTTCACTAACAAAATCTTTTTCCATAGCAACAAAACTCCTGCTGATTATTCTCTAAATATTATTATTTAGAGAATTTTAGAAGACCTACAAAAAGGTCCAAAGATGACTTTTATTCGGGGCGAACGCCGGTTACCCAAGAGGAAAAGTCTGAAGTCGTGGGTAAAATAATTCGCTCCATTTTATAAATACTGGGCATTTGCGGGCTTGTACTACGGGCAAAGCCGATCAATACATAACCACGCCGGAAATAGGTTTCAAAGATGTCGCGCGTGGACTCGCGCCAACCACGGGCGATGTTCAAATCAACTTTTTTAATTGCATTCAGGTCGGGTGGGATTTGTACCAACAGTACATCGTCGTCCATTTCCAGGTCTGAGGCGACCGGCCGGGGCAAATTACCTTCCCAGGCAGCGTAATTGACAAAACGATATTTATTCTCCTTCAACCAATCCTCGGCCCGAGGGCGTGATTTTGTACTGCGAATACGCTCTCGCACCCGGGTGCTCATCAATTCCCACTCCAGTAAAAAGCGATCGGTTGATAAGCCCACTTGCAAGGGATTATTGACGGCACCATAAATGTCACGAGCGTAGTGACGGACGATCCCGCCCAGCTTTTCAATGTTGAGCGTAGCATTTTTACCCAACAAGGGATCATAGGTCCATACAATCAAGTCAATGCCTTGCCGAAGCATTTGGTCTCGCTGGGCCAACTTTAATTTCATGCCAATGCCCCTGCTTTGATATTGAGGCAAAACCCCCATCCGCTGGGAGAAGAGATACAGTTTTGTCCCGGACATTCCCAAATAGCCGTAAACAAACCCGACCAGATCAGGACCATCGTAAGACCCTAAAAGCACCCCACCATTATGCGCCGACGAGATAAGCTGGGTGTAAGGAAATACCATTAAATCGGTAAAGCCCCAGGTGATGCGCTGGATTTCATGACATTTTCGTAAATCGGTTAATGTATTAATGGGGCGGATTTTTATGTCCATCCCTGACCCCTACGCTTTAGTTTGGATATGACCTGGATATTGATCGACCTGTTTAACTGGATATAAGTAGGAAGGTTCTTTTTCTGCACTACGCAAGCTGCTAACTTGTCTACAGCGCTACGGGCAAGTGAGAGTAACTTACCCTCCATAATTTGATTAACTCTAAACAACAGTATAGCATTCTTAAACCAAGGCTGCAAGAAGAAATTTGTCCCCCTTTTCTCAAGCTAATTACCCCCATAAATAACTCCAGACCTGTTTTGTAATAAGGTGTTGGCCTGTGTTACAATAATCAAAACGACGACCGAAGTTTGCGGTTATTATAATGAAGGAGAAATTTGATGGCAAAGGAATACCTGGTGGTCACCACCGTTGGGCCCGATAGGCGGGGACTGGTTGAAAAAATTACCCAAGTGATGGTCAGCCATCATGCCAATATTGAAGAGAGCCGTATGGCTCGCCTGGGTGGAGAATTTGCCGTGATTATGTTACTCTCTCTGTCGGGTGAAAAACGGGCGGAACTATTAACGGCGCTTGATGGTTTAAAAGAGCACAACTTAACAATTATTAGCCGGCAAACCGATTTGTCCCGGTTAGAAAGATTCTATGGATTTATTCCCTATGAAATTTCGGTAACCGGGGCTGACCACGAGGGAATCGTGTACAGCGTGGCCCGTTATCTGGCTTCAGAGCGTATCCAGGTGGAAACAATGGATACCCATATTACCAAGGCCCCTAATACCGGTACGCCCATCTTTTCCATGTACGCTGTGGTGCAGGTCCCCCCGGAAGTCACGCTCAACCAGTTGCGGCAGAAGCTGACTGAAGTGGGGGATGACCTGGGGGTTGACATCGAAGTGAAATTACCGGTGAGCTAATGGATTTTCACGGAAAAAACGTATTGATTACCGGCGCTTCGCGGGGGATTGGCCAGGCAACGGCCATCGCCTTTGCCGAGGCCGGGGCCCGGGTAGCGATTCATTTCAACCAGCAACCAGAGGCCGCCGAACGGGTCCGAGCCTCGTTAGCGGGTTCCGGGCACATCTTGGTGCAAGCCAATGTGGCCGATCCGGTGGCTGTGGCCCAGATGGTCACCGAGACAATTACCCACTTGGGCCGAATTGACATTCTGGTTAACAATGCCGGCATTTACGAAGAACATCCTCTGGATAGCACCAGCTATCAGGATTGGCAAACAGTCTGGCAGCGGACAATTAACGTCAATTTAATGGGGGCGGCCAATGTGGCCTACTGTGTGGCCCGGCATATGATCGAGCGTCGAACAGGCCGCATCGTCAACGTCACCTCGCGCGGTGCGTTTCGGGGTGAACCGACGGCGACGGCCTATGGCGCTAGCAAAGCCGGCCTCAATGCCTTCAGTCAATCCCTGGCCCAACACCTGGCTCCCTACAATATTTTTGTCACTGCGGTGGCGCCAGGTTGGGTTGAAACCGACATGACCCGGGATATACTTAACGGCCCCGCTGGTGAGGCCATTCGCCGGCAAAGTCCACTCAAGCGCGTGGCTCGCCCCGAAGAAGTGGCCTACGTGATTTTCTGTCTGGCCTCCAAAGGGGCCGAGTTTGTCACCGGAGGCATTGTGGACGTAAACGGAGCCAGCTATTTGCGGTCATAGATGATGAGAGCGAGTGCGAATGACAGATTTACAGACCACCCCCTCCCCACGTTTTAATAAATACTACTTGTTGATGCTAACCGTCTCGATCTTGATTCTGGCCGTTTTTTTCCTTTCTCCGCCTGTCACCATTCTGGATAAAACGCATGCCATTGGTTATGCCATCTGTCACCAAATTCCGGCCAGAACCTTTCACGTTAATGGGACACCTCTACCTTTATGTGCCCGGTGTACCGGCATTTATCTGGGAGCACTGATGGGTTTCGTCGGGATGACCTTGTTAGGGCGGCGCCGGTCTGTTGAATTACCGCCGACGTTTGTACTGCTAACCCTGGTTGGTTTTATCGGCCTGATGGGTATTGATGGTATTAACTCTTACCTTACATTTTTTCCGAATGCGCCCCACCTCTATGAACCACAAAACTGGTTACGGTTGACCACCGGAACCCTGCATGGTTTGGCCATGAGTACCATCGTCTTTCCGATCATCAACGGTGGTTTATGGCATGCCAACTACGTTAAAAATGAGCCGGTCATCAAAAACTTCAAAGAGTTACTCCTCTTTCTGGCTGGGGCGGCGGTTGTTATTTTGATCGTTTTGGGACAGCATCCGCTGCTGCTCTATCCCCTGGCTATTTTAAGTACGGCGGGGGTCATGCTGATGTTGGGTATCGTCTGTACGATGTTCATGTTGTTGCTGACTCGCCGCGAAGGGATGGCCCGTACCTGGGGCGATGTGGCTTTACCGATCACAATGGGTCTGGCCGCTTCGTTTCTGATCATCGGCGGTATGGATTGGTTTCGGGCCATGCTCACCGAAGCAGCGGGATTGCCGTTTTGAGGTCAGGCCGGTCGTTAGCCCCTTTGGAGGACCGAAAAATGGTTTTAGAAGTGCCAACTCGGCACAACGACAAATTACTACAATTGGTCGAACGAATCAATGCTGACGCAGAATTGGTGCAACTCTGGAAATGTGCCAACGTCAACACCGTGGATCGATGCGGCATGAATGATCACGGCGAGGTGCACATCCGGATCGTGGCCAACGCGGCCCTGCGTATCCAGCGCCTGCTGACTGAAGCGGGTATTGAGCCCAGCGTGGTTACCCACCACCAGTTGACCACCGACGATGCCGAGATTATCGTGGTGCTGGCCGCCTGCCTGCACGACCTGGGCATTGCCGTTCACCGGGATGACCATGAGCGTTACAGCCTGATCTTGGCTTATCCCAAGGCCCGCCAACTACTGACCGGTCTTTACGACGAACCAGCCCTGACCACTATGGTGGCCGAAGTGCTCCACGCCGTGATCTCACATCGGGCGGACGTGCGCACACTTACTCTGGAAGCGGGCGTGCTCAAGGTGGCCGATGCGCTCGATATGACCCAGGGCCGCTCCCGCATCCCGTTCGAGGCTGGCCAGGTCAACATCCATTCCGTGTCAGCCCTGGCCGTCGAGGCGGTGAAAATCGAGCCGGGTGTTGAACGGCCGGTGCGGGTGGCCATTCGCCTGAGCAACTCCGCCGGTATTTTCCAGGTAGACGAACTGCTCAAGCGCAAGCTCAAAAATTCAACCCTGGCCCCCTACGTCGAAGTTGAAGCCCGCCTCGAGGGAGAAACCGAACGGCGCCTCGTAGAAGTTTACAAGTTGTAAACCGTTGGGTTGGTGCGAAGTAAATAAAGTGACAAGACGTCCGTATTAAATGACCGGTCGAACAGATACAGCTTGGAACCTGGTCTGATTTCCTGTTTCAGACATTCCCCCGACGGCTTCCTCGGTCGTCAGCTAGCCCTTGAGAAAGTTAAAAAATGAGCGTAGTGGTATAATCAAAACATAGTATGGCTTGAAAGACAGGCAACGATAGGAACCTAAACATTGGCCACAAAAAACAAACCCAACAACATACACACAAAAGCCAAACAACTTTCCCTCGGGAAGACTTCAGTCGCTACTCGTATATCACAGAGAAGCAGGCCAACTGGTTATGCGGAATAGGTTGCCTTTTGATTCGGTTAAAAAATCCGCAAGTCAACAACTATTTCTTTTCCATGTGGATCAGTTCCGGGGTAGTCCAAGATTATTTTGAGCAAAACTCCACCGGCTCGATTATGCCAAATCTCAATACGAAAATTCTCAAGGGGTTGCCTGTGATTTTACCTGACCCCGCCAAACAGCAGAAAATCGCCAACGCCCTCCGTATCTGCGACACCAAAATCGCCGCGATGGAGCGGGAGTCGGCCTTGCTGGAAGAGTTATTCCGGACTGCGCTAGAGGAGTTAATGACGGGTCAGATCCGTCTGGACAACTGATGATGTAAAAAAATGGAGGGAAACATTTTGTTCTGGCAACACAACGCCATCATTCAAATCAAAGGAGATATCTATGAACAACGTGTTACCCAGCGAAAGCAGTATTTTTACCGCCAAACCTGAACCTTTGGCAGATATCCTCTCAAGTATTCATAAACACAAAGTCGCTTTGCCTAATTTTCAGCGTCCCTGGGTTTGGGAACCCATTATGGTTCGCGATCTCATTATTTCCATCGCCTATCGCTTTGGACTTTGGACAAAGTCAAATAGCTCGGTAATGACCGAGTAGAAAAAAGTAGCTTAAAAATTGAATAATTGGGCCGGATTTCAGACCGCTACAGGCACTTTTTGGCCTTTTTTGGGCTTTTTG
>DAOUMU010000498.1:0-5597 GCA_034409055.1 Anaerolineae bacterium | reverse complement strand
AAAAGAAAATCCCTATAGTATTTAGCTCGCTCGTAGCCAGGGCATCCCTAATGCCCGGCTCCCGCATGGGGATGCGGGGCCTACGAAAAAAAATTTCTATAGTATTTAGCTTGCTCGTAGCCAGGGCATCCCTATGCCCGGCTCCCGCATGGGGATGCGGGGCCTACGAAAAAGAAAATCCCTATAGTATTTAGCTCGCTCGTAGCCAGGGCATCCCTAATGCCCGGCTCCCGCATGGGGATGCGGGGCCTACGAAAAAAAATTTCTATAGTATTTAGCTCGCTCGTAGCCAGGGCATCCCTATGCCCGGCCCCGCAGGGGGATGCGGAGTCTACGAAAAAAATTTCTATAGATATTTTAAGGAGAGGAATAATCATGAAAGTCGGATGCTTTGCTTTAATCGATCCATTCCAAACGCTCGATCATCAATTGCAGCGTATCGCCGATATGGGCTTCAAGTACGCTGACGTGACCGACAGCCATCCCGGCAGTTCGCTGGGACGGGATTACGGCTTCGCCGCCACGGTCAGCCTGGACGATAACCCGCTGGACGTCCGGCGTCTGTTTGAGAAACACGGCTTAGAGATTACCAGCGTGTGCGCTCACGCCACCCTGTTGGACCCGGTCTCGCCGGCCCGGTTCGGGACCAGCGAAATCATCAAGGCCATCCGGCTGGCCGCCAGTATGGGGGTGAAGCACGTTATTACCACGGAGGGTCACCCGAAGACCGAGTGGGCCCACAAGTTGTCCCCCGAGGAGAGTGTGCTGGTTATTGCCGATAAACTGTACGAGCCGGTGCGCCTGGCCGGAGACCTGGGCGTGACCGTTCTCCTGGAGCCGCACGGTCCGCTGACCGACTCAATCGAGGGCATGCAGACCATTATCGATGCCCTGGGCGCGCCAGATCATCTGGCCGTGAACATGGATACCGGTAACTCCTGGCTGGGCGGGGCCGATCCCGTGGAAATGGCCAAGGCTTTTAAGGACCGCATCCAGCACCTCCATTGGAAGGACCTGCCGGCCGAGTGGGAAGAGCAGCGGGGTAAGATGTGGGGCTGCGGCATGGGCCTGGTGCCCCTGGGCCAGGGCGTCATCGACATCGCTGGCGTCTTCGAGGTGTTAAAAGATGCTCCCAATCTGGAATACACCACCCTGGAAGTGGCCGGGGACGACAACTTGCTGCAGAGCTACGAATATCTCAAATCTCTGGGAGCCGAATAAGCGATCAAGTTACCATCAAACTTACAATTCTGAGGAGCTTCAACCATGCAAGGCACCTTTCGTTTTTCATTCGGTCCGTGGAACATCCACGAAGGGGCCGACCCTTTTGGGCCACCGGTCCGGCCCAGCGTACCCTTTGCCGAAAAACTGGTTCAGTACAAAAAGTTGGGCTTCGACGGCGTCCAGTTTCACGACGACGACGCCGTGCCCAATCTGAACGATCTGTCCGGGGCCGAAGTTGAGCAGGCCGCCAAAGAAATGCGGGGCATACTGGATGGCGAGGGGCTGGTGGCCGAATTTGTCGCCCCCCGGCTGTGGGAAGACCCGCGCACCATTGATGGGGGCTACACCGCCAACGACGAGGCCGAACGCCAATACGCCCTGGAGCGCAGCCTGCAGGCCATAGACATCGCCAATGTGCTCGACACGGACAAAATCGTCCTCTGGCTGGCCCGCGAGGGAACCTACATCCGCGAGGCCAAAGACGCCAGTCTGGCCGTAGAGCGACTGGTCACGGCCATCAACAAGATGTTGGCCCACGACCCGAACATTAAAATCCTGATTGAACCCAAACCGAACGAGCCGATGGACCTGGCCTACATCCCCACCATCGGCCACGCTATTGGCCTGGCCTACCTGACCGACGACCCGAACCGGGTCGGCAGCCTGGTCGAGTCGGCCCACGCCATTTTGGCCGGCCTGGACCCGTCAGACGAAATGGCTTACGCCCTGGCCCACAAAAAACTGTGGAGCGTCCACCTGAACGATCAAAACGGCCTGAAGTTCGACCAGGACAAAGCCTTTGGCTCGGTTGACCTGCGACGGGCCTTCATGCAGGTCTGGGTGCTGGATCGCAACGGCTACGGTCAAAACGGCGAGTTCGTGGGCCTGGACGTCAAAGCCATGCGCACCCAAAAAGCCGAACAGGCCAGCCAACACCTGAGCAACAGCCGGGAAATCTTCCTGGCCCTGCTCGACCTGGTTCGTGGCCTGAACACCGAGCGTCTGGAGGCACTGATTGCCGAGCGCAACTACGAACTGTTGGAAATGGAAATCATCCGGGCCCTGATGGGAAAATCGTAGGGCAAGTGTCCGTCTTGCCCCACAAAAGGAGCCGCTCCGTAGGACAAACTTAAGTTTGTCCTACGGGGTGTCAAAACTGCAACCATCTCTGCCCTATCTTGAATAGAGATCCCACAAAAGGAGCTAAATCATGGCTTATTTCTTAGGCATCGACGCATCAACCACCGGCGTTAAAGCCCTGCTGATTGACGAAAAAGGGGGCGTGGCCGGAGCAGCCACCACCGAGCTGGCCCTGTCCACCCCCCAGCCCCTGTGGAGTGAACAGGACCCGGCCGATTGGTGGGACGGAACCGTCAACAGTATCCAACAAGTATTGAAGGAGACCGGCATCTCCGGCGACGAGGTAGTCGCCATCGGCCTGACCGGCCAGATGCACGGCCTGACCCTGCTGGACGAAGCGGGCCAGGTTTTGCGGCCGGCCATCCTCTGGAACGACCAGCGCACGGGCGCCGAATGTGACGACATTCGGGAGCGGTTGGGTAAAGCAAATCTGATCAAGATCACCGGCAACGATGCCTTGACCGGCTTCACCGCCCCCAAAATTCTGTGGGTGCAGAAAAATGAGCCGGACCTGTTTGCCAAAGCCAGGCAGATTCTGCTGCCCAAAGATTACGTCCGCTTCAAGCTGACCGGCAGCTACGGCACGGACCGGGCCGGCGGGGCCGGTACGCTCCTGTTCAACCTGGCCGACCGGGATTGGTCGGCCGAACTGTTGCAGGCCCTGGATATCCCGGCCGAGTGGCTGCCCCCCACCCACGAAGGTCCCGAAGTGACCGGCCAGGTCTCAGCCGCAGTGGCCGAGGCCACCGGCTTAAAAGCCGGTACCCCCGTGGTCGGCGGCGGGGGTGACCAGGCGGCCCAGGCCGTGGGCGTGGGAGCCGTCCAACCGGGCATCATCGCCCTGACCCTGGGCACCTCGGGCGTGGTCTTTGCCAGTACGGGCGAGCCGTTTATCGAACCGGAGGGGCGCTTGCACGCCTTCTGCCACGCCGTGCCCGGTCGCTGGCACCTGATGGGGGTTATGCTCTCGGCCGCGGGCAGCCTGCGCTGGTATCGAGACACCCTGGCTTCCGGCGTCGACTTCGACGCGCTGCTGGCCCCGGCCGCCGAGGCCCCACCCGGCAGCGAAGGCCTGCTCTTCCTGCCCTACCTGACCGGCGAACGCACCCCCCATCCCGACCCCCTGGCCCGGGGCGCATTCGTCGGCCTGACCGTGCGGCACAGCCAGGCCCACCTGACCCGGGCGGTGCTGGAGGGGGTATCCTTTGGCCTGCGGGACAGCTTCGAGCTGATCAAGTCAGCCGGCCTGGCCGAAATCAAGCAGGTCCGGGTATCCGGTGGCGGGGCCAAGAGCGACCTGTGGCGGCAGATTATGGCCGACGTGCTCGACGTGGAGCTGGTTACGGTCAACACCACTGAGGGCGCAGCCTATGGCGCGGCCCTGCTGGCCGGCGTTGGGGCCGGGGCCTGGCCCGACGTGGACACCGCCTGCCAGACCTGCGTCAAAGTAACCGGCTCAACCTCGCCCCAACCGGAAACCGTAGCCAAATACGAGCCGTTCTATGCTCAATATCGGGCCCTCTATCCGGCCTTGAAAGAGGTGTCGCACGGCTTGAGTAACCTGGCCTAGTCGGGTTAAGCGTAGAGCGGGGAGCGGAAAGCGGAGAGCGGGAACCCACAGGGCAAGCCCGCAGGGCAAGTGGCGTGAAGCGTGAAACGTGAAACATGAAGTTTAATTACGCAATAGGCAACACGTCACAGCGTCAAGCGTGGAGCGTGGAGTGCAAAGTTTAGAGCGGTCAGTACACAGAAAACACGGAGAAGACACAGGGCACAGAGGAACTTTTTAGGGAGTTTCGAAATTTAAATCATCCCAAAACTTTCGGTGACGTGAAGCGTAAAACGTGAAACGTGAGGGTTTATGGCGTAAAAACATCACGTTTCACGCTTCACGTCACTTGCCCTGTGGGTTCACGGAGTTGGGACAATTACCCGTACCGGGCACAGGTATTTTTTCGGAACTGCCATTATATTTTCTCTGTGTATCTCTAGTGTTTTGTTAAAAAAGTTATAAAGGGTTAAACTCTGCCAAATAAAGAGATAGGAACAGGAGGCAGAGGCCATGAAAAAGCAATACAAAGTAAAACTAAAGGATGAAGAACGAAGCCAACTGAAAAAGCTGACCAGGCAAGGGACCGAAAAAGTAAGAAAAGTGAAACGAGCCCAGCTGCTACTGCTAGCCGATGAGGGCAAAAAGGACCAAGAGATTGCAGCGCGGGTCGATGTCTCCGTGGGTACGGTGGAACGGATACGGAAAAGATATGCCCAGGCAGGACTGGAAGCGGCCATCAATGAGAAACCACGCAGCGGCAGACCCATCGGCATCAGTGTCCAGACCAGAGCCAAGATAACCGCTTTGGCCTGCACCAAAGCGCCAGCCGGCAGAAGCAAGTGGAGCTTGCGGTTGCTGGCCGATAAAGTGGTCGAATTGGAATACATAGATCGCATCTCTTACCAAAGTGTGCGTAATATTCTAAAAAAAAACGAATTGCAGCCCCATCTAAAAACTCAGTGGTGCATCGGGGAGTTGACCCCTTTGTTCATCTGGCGGATGGAGCAGATCTTGGATCTGTATGGCCAACCCTACGACCCCAAGCGGCCCCTGTGGTGTTTTGATGAACGACCGTGCCAGTTGCTGGGTGATATTCTGGTGCCGATCCCGATGAAACCGGGCAAAAAATGGCGCTACGATCACCATTATGAACGCAAGGGGGTCTGCAATATTTTGATTGCTTTTCAGCCCCACACCGGTCAGCGCGTGGTTCAAGTCACGCCCCGCCGCACGGCTAAGGAGTATGCTCAATTTATGGTTAGGCTTAAGACGGTTCATAATCCACAGGCCGATGTTTTGCAGATTGTGCAAGACAATCTCAATACCCATCGGCCCAGTGCCTTCTATACAATTTTGCCCCCGGCCGAGGCTTTAGCCATGGCCAAACAATTCGAGATGAACTATACACCCAAGAACGCCAGTTGGCTCAACATGGTTGAAATTGAACTCTCGGTCATCGCTCGTCAATGTCTCAATCGCCGCCTCGATTCGAGGCAACTGCTTGAACAAGAAGTGCTGACCTTAGCTCAGCAACGTAATGAGGTATCCGCTACCGTTAACTGGCAATTTACACCGGCACTCGCCCGTGATAAGTTCAAACGTTTCTACCCTAAACTGGATCACATTTCAGGATAACTCAGTGCTATATTAACCCATCATAATTTTTTTAACAAAACACTAG
>DAOUMU010000497.1:0-4084 GCA_034409055.1 Anaerolineae bacterium | reverse complement strand
CAGAGGTAAGACTTAATTCTTTCCTATTTCTTTAGAAATTTCGGTGCTTTCGGCCTAAAATCTTGTCTTTTTGCCTTGTTGCCCTATTTATTACCCTGTTCTTACCATCTTTTGCGATTTGTGCCCTGACCAATATGAAGCGGGAGCAGGATCACCCCAGGACTAACAACCCCGCCAACCCCACCAGGGCGATCACCACACAGGTCTGGGGAATGCCCAGCACGGGGATGAGGAGGACCGCCCCTAACAGCGCTCCCAGGCAGCCCCCGACCAGGTCGGCTCCGTAGAGCATCCCTGCCACCCGGCCTACATCCCCTTGAACCAGAGCCACGGCCAGAGGAAAGGCCATCCCTGTCAGGAGGCCCGCCAGCAGAGCCAGTAGAGGAAAGACCAGCGTTGGGGCCGGAATGGGCCATGAGAGGATAAGCGGTAAAAGGGCGGTGTAGAGGATGATGGCTACCTGGACGGCAATCAGAGTCCACCTGACTGTTTCCTTTTGGACTGCGTCTTGCGTGCTGCGTATTCCGCCCACCTTACGCAGTACGCGGTACGCAGTACGCAATAGGCGGGCCGGTGAAAAAAAGGATGGCAAAAGGGATTCGTACCGCAACAACCAGTTACTGACCGCCCCCCCCAAAGCCAGCCCGGCCATAAAGGCGGTCACAAGCAGGCTGACTTCGGCGTAAATGTAGCCGTGCAGCACCTGGAAGGCAAACAGGATCACCACCTCCAGGGTCATTTGGGCCAGGCCAATGCCGGCAATAGCAACCGGGATGGCCCAGTTGCGCCGCCAGCGGGCCACAGCCACGACCAGGGCCAGGGGCACAACCACCCAGCCCAGCGCCTGGGCTGAGATCAGGCCGGCCCGCTCGAAGGCTCCGCGTAGATTGGGATAGAAGCGGGATAACCACAGGGCCAGGTCGTAGTAGTAGGAGATGGGGGTCAGGTCCCTATTCAGTCGCACCTCTGTGATGGCTTCCAGTTCCCGCTGTACCCCGGCAAAGCGGTCGGTGGTGAAAACGTACTCGATGTAATCTGGCGTCACCCAGCGGGTTTCGATACCGCGCCCGGCCAGCCGTTCGGCCAGGACAGCCGGATCGGCCGGCAGCGATGTGTCGGAGGCAAGGAAGAAGTTATGCTCGCCGGGCAGCACCAGCACCTCCGGGAAAACGGTCCGCAGGGTGTGGTAAACGCTGCCGTTGCGCCGGGTCAGTTCTGGACTCCAGTAATTCTCGGCCGAAGGCAAGCCCAAGGCGAAGACACCGCCCGGCTCGAGGATAGCCCGGGCTTCGGCAAAGAACTCCTGGGTGTAGAAGCGGTTTAAGGCCCCGGTGGATGGTTCGGGCAGGTCGAGGATGATGATGGTGAAGGGGGTGGAGGGGCGGTTGGGTGGAGCTTGCTTGACGTATAAGCGGCCGTCGGTGAGGATCAGGTTGACGCGGGGATCGGTCAGGACGGCGGCATCCGGGGGGGGGAGATGCGTCTGGGCGGCCTCGATCAGGAGGGGGTCGAGTTCGACGTAGGTCACGCTGGCGACAGGGTGCTTGAGAATTTCGCGTAGATCACCGGCCACCCCTCCGCCGATGAGCAGGACCCGGTCCGGGGTGGGGTGGGCCAGCAGGGGAAAATGGACCACCTCCTCGGGAAACGTGCCCTGGGTCTCGAAGGCCAGCAGGCCGTTTTCGAAGAAGACACGCTGCCCGTCACGGGCCTGAATAATCAGGCGACCATAGGGCGAGTCGGCAGCAAAGGCCAGGTCGGTCCACTGCCAGCGGAGGGTGGCCTGGTGGAGCGAGTGGCCCAGCAAAAGGGCGCCAAGGAGTAGGGGGGCCAGGGCACAGAGGAGCAGGAAATGGGCCCGGAGCGAGGAGAGACGGCGAGCGGGCAGCCAGAAATTTGCGGCGATGACCAGGTTAACTGCCATCACCAGTAAGGCGGTTTGGAAAGGGTCGAGCCAGCGGATGAGGAAGAAACTGAACAGCGCTCCCCCGGCCACAGCGCCGACACCCTCCCAGACGTAAGCCTGGCCGGCCACCCCGCCGCTTGCCACTGTCAGCCGCGTGCCCAGGGTGAACAGAAAGCCGGTCAGCAGGCACAAAGGCGCCAGGATCACCAGCACCGCTCCCACCATCGGCCCAAACTCGACGAAAGCTCCCGGCGTAACCCCCAGCAGAGACCGCACGTCGCGCACGAGAATGATCTGCGCCGGGAGCAACCCCCCGGCCAGCACCAACCCGACCGCGAAGCCTCCTATGCCCACCCGGCGGCTGACCGCCAGCCGGGCCAGCCCCCACGACCCCCCGGCCACCCAGGCCAGCCAGGCCATCAGCACCAGGCCAAAGAGCAGTTCGTTGCCATAGAAGGTAGCCACCAGCTCGCGCATGAGCACGATCTGAGCAATGATCGAGGTAAAGCCAACGCCAGCCAGAGCGAGTCGCATCTTGTTCGTGATACCTTCAGACAATGCACAGCACTGTGTGTTTTTGAGCGGAGTCGAGGCTTTAGCCGGTTTTGGCCCGCCTCTGACCCGCTGCAGCCTCGACGCCCCCCCTAGATCCAAAGTCTTTTTCTGAGAAACTATAGTATCATAATCACAGCAGGAATACAACCTGGCTCATGTTCAGAACTAGTGCCCGCTCCCGCTAGACACCTGCACTTATACGCAGGTGCAAGTGTTGCCAAATCCAGCGACTCTCAGGCGGCGGATATGGCTATCCGCCGCGAGCAAAGATTTGTTTCTTAGCAGTGATTAAAGCTTGAGCACCACTGGCAGGTAGATAAGAGACCTCAATCGAGGAGGCTATGGCCGCGGTTGAACATTCAATTCAGAGCCAGGGGAAGGCTCAACAAGGCCGGGAGCCTTTCCTAAACCAGAACCTTTCTCACTGGTGACAAACGATGTATTATTGTTGCTTCCGCCTGTTGAAACCAAGGTGAAATTGAGAGAGCGAACGTGCTGGCCATCTATATAGATGTCTACATACCAGTTGCCAGGGTATTCAGCCGCAGGTGTACCAGCAATGTAAATCCAACCCCAAGTGTAGTAATTGGTGCAATAAATTTCGCTAAATTCATATGTATGGGAGAAGTACAAGGAGCCATCAGGCATATACCAGCTCCACTGTACTGAGTGACCTCCGGCTGCACTTTCCCATAGACTCCACGCATATACAGCATAGTCATCTGTGTTGAAAACAAAAGTTTCATAAATTGGTTGCCAAGTATTTGGATCAACGCCTTTGCAGGTCACGGCGTCCTGGAGCGATATAGGTTCCACTTGACCGTCGCTAACCTGGAAGTATGCCCATCTTTCTATTGTAATCTTACTTCCGTCCTTTTTAGAATTGAATGTAGCCGAACCCACAAATGTATATTCACCAATAATTGCGGGTAGTGGTCCCTCTAATTTCGGATAATTCACCCTGTATGGTTCTAATTCTACTTCCCTATCACTCTCGGATAACGTCCCAATCTGCTGGCCATCAGGGCCGTATGTATTCCAACTATAGCTGACCGTCAAGGGGTCTATGCGGTGGTTGGTTCCTTTCATCCATAAGGTGACGTCGTCACACTGAGTAATTTTTGTCTTCTCGCCGGTCACCCCCACCTCGTACAATTCATATTCAGTTGGCTTCGGGCCAATACTCACCTCAATCTTAACGGTATTGCCACGCAGAATGCATTTCGTGAGTCTCTCCGGCCCTGGATATTGGGCAATCACTTGGTTTCGTTCAGCAGTCGAGTAATTCTCGATCTCTTTCACATTGAAACCCATTTGTTGCAATACTCCCCTGGCATCCTCCCGATTCTCTCCGGTGACATCTGGCACTGGGATGCACTTACTATTATGATCCTCGAATGTCCAGAGCGTGATTTGAGTAACCACGAACCCTATACCCGAAGCAATATGCATAGGGGTAATATCGACCCCATGAAGGTATCCGTGCCAGGTCAATTCGGGCACAAATCGCAAAAGATGGTAAGAACAGGGTAATAAATAGGGCAACAAGGCAAAAAGACAAGATTTTAGGCCGAAAGCACCGAAATTTCTGAAGAAATAGGAAAGAATTAAGTCTTACCTCTG
>DAOUMU010000496.1:0-9035 GCA_034409055.1 Anaerolineae bacterium | reverse complement strand
TTTGAGCTTGGCTACCTCACATGAGGTTAACGGCCTAATGCTGGGCCGCGTTTTCGATAAACTGTAGCCTTTTTTTAATTAAGATGGTAAAATATTATGATAGACTTGTAGGATATTATCGGCCTACTGCCCACCTGTTCACCCGTATCGGGGTGATAGAATGGCCGGCCCAACCGTTATGGACCAAGGAGCCGCGATGTCACGCGCAAGCCAGATCACCGTAGACAACAACGGCAACATCACCCTGCCGGATGGGAGCAAGATCAACCCTAACCAGACCGAGACCTTGCTGCCCACCCTGAACAGGTTGGCCCCGGCCCACCTGGCCGCCCTGCAACAGATTGCCGAGCTAGAATCCGGCGCGCTCGACCCCCACTTCAAAACGTTGCTGACCGGCCTTGCGGCCCAAAAGAACATCGTCGGCGGGAATATTTCCAATGTGGAGCAGGTGCGGATTGGGGATGAACGCCATTACCATTTCTACCTCGTTTCCGCCGCCCTGCCCAAAGAGTTGACCAGCCTCATCCCCAGAACCCCGGCCCAGGCGATGGTGGGCCGCCGGCAAGATTTGGCCGATTTGCAGGCCCGCCTGTTCGACAACAAGCAGGTGGTGCTGGTCAATGGCCTGGGCGGCATCGGCAAAACCACCCTGGCCCAGGCCTACGTTGACACCTGTTACGAGCGGTACCGGCACATCGCCTGGATTAGCCAGATTTCGGATAATATCATGGCCGACCTGGTCAATACCGGCGGGCTGCTGCTCAGTTTGGGCATCGACGGCCGGGGCAAGGAGCAGGAGGCGCTGTTCCACGAGATCATCATCGGCCTGAAGCGGATTGAGGACCGGCCCAACCTGCTGGTCATCGACAATGCTGCTGGTCCTACCTTGAGCCGCCTGTATCATTATTTGCCTCGCCAACCCCACTGGCACATCCTGGTCACGTCGCGGCAGCGGATTGACAGATTTGAGCTGAAGGAATTGGACTTCTTAAGCGAAAGCGAGGCCATGGCCTTATTTTCGAAGCATTACACCCGGGCTCAAATTTCCGAAGCAGCCATCAAAGGGCTGGTCCAACAGGTGGATTACCACACCCTGACCGTCGAGATTTTGGCCAAAACGGCCCAGCGCCAACGCCTGCCGGCCGGGCGGCTGCAGCGGGCCATGGCCGATGATTTACCGGCCAACGTTAACGTGGGCCACGCCGGCGGTAAAATTGAAAAGGTGCGGGCCTATTTGGAGTCGGTCTTTAACTTGAGCGACCTGTCCGAAGCTGAAATCTGGCTCATGAAACAGTTTGCCTGCCTGCCGCCGGAGTATCACCCCTACGACCTGTTGCAAGCCTTGCTCCGGCCCGAAAAGAGCCAATACGGGGCCGTTTTTGCCGACACCCTGGCCGGATTGAGGGACAAAGGTTGGTTGTTACAAAACCGGGCCAACGACAGCTTCAAGATGCACCGCATCATTGCCGAGGTGACGGTCCGCCGCCACCCCCCCACCCCGGCCGAGGTTGAACCCCTGATCGCCGCTCTGACCGAACTGTTAAGCCTTGACCAGAGCAAAGACAACCCCATTGACAAATTTCCCTGGATTCCGTTTGGCCAGGCCCTGCTGGCCCATTTTCCCCACGAAACGACCGCCTCGATAGCCACCCTGCAAAATAATTTGGCTTTAAGACTGCAAGACCTGGGGGATTATGAGGGGGCCAAAGGGCTGCTGGAAAAAGCGCTGCAGTCCGCTGAGAAAAACTTTGGCCCGGACCATCCGACCACGGCGGTGCGTTATTCTAATTTGGCTTTAGTGCTGAAAGACCTGGGGGATTATGAGGGGGCCAAAGGGCTGCTGGAAAAAGCGCTGCAGTCAGATGAGAAAAACTTTGGCCCGGACCATCCGACCACGGCGGTGCGTTATTCTAATTTGGCGACCGTGCTGAAAGACCTGGGGGATTATGAGGGGGCCCTGCCCCTGGCGGCCAAAGCGCTGGCTATTTTCAAAAACAGGTTGCCGGCCGGGCATCCAAATATTGCCGTGGTCAGCCATATCTATCAGGCCATCCAAAATAAGCTAAAATCATAAAGGAGCAAAACATCATGGAACCAATCACCGTTTTTTTAGTCACAGCCGCCGGCTACATCTTAAAGAGCGCGGCCCAAAGTAAGGCCGCCGACCGGGCTAAAGAGGAGCTGTTGAGCCGCTTTTGGCAATGGGCGCGGCCCTATTTTATCAACGATGCCCCGGAGTTGGACACAGCCCCGGAGTCTCCCGCCGCCGAAGCCCAGGTGCAGCAAAGGCTGCTGGCCTTAATTGAAGACGAAGCCTTCTTCAATGAATTGGTCCGGCGGGTCACGGCCTTGCAACAGGCCGGCCTCAAAGAGAAAAATATCGTCCGGCAGGATATCAAGCGGGTGAAAAGAATCAAAATCGGGGATAAAAGCTACGCTCCCACTGAATCCTTCGACAAGAAGAATATCGTGGCCGGCA
This sequence comes from Anaerolineae bacterium, assembly GCA_034409055.1. Classification (GTDB taxonomy): domain Bacteria; phylum Chloroflexota; class Anaerolineae; order 4572-78; family J111; genus DAOUMU01. Next base: position 6,556 of record DAOUMU010000496.1, on the reverse strand, counting down.
GCGTTGAAGATGCGGATGAGTTTACTTTGGGGGATGGCCATTGAATAACCTCCCCTCTAGAGGTGCATCCTATAAGTTTTTAGGGGCATTCTTGCTCTAGCCAGGTTCGTAACCTGGCGGTCTTGGCTCGGTAAAGACGCAGGTCAGTGCGAAGCCTCCCTGTGGGATGGACCTGCTTCGAGCAAAATGATGTGGTCAGGCTTTACCCTAAAAACTTTTGAAACGGACCACCAGGTTCTGTTGATATTTGCCTAAAAATGTCATTCCGAGAGCCTGTCCTGCGACCGTAAGGAGTGCCGCAGGAAGCGCAGCGACGAGGAATCTCCGGCAACAAGGGCAAATCCAGCCCGAAACTGGGGATTCTTCGCTCCTATCGTCGCTCACGCATAGCGTGACATACCCAACCAACCCTTCACCCTTCACCATTCACCATTCCCTCCCCTCCTCCCTCCCCCCATTTGGCTATTGATTTTAGCCTGCTACTCGTGGTAACTTATCATGTGGATATAATCCTATTTTGCTCTTTAACAACCACAAGGAGTCTGACCAAACTTCATCACTGGGGGCAAGTATCCCTCGGGGACCGGGCATCGGGATGCCCTCTCTACGGGAGCCCTCTCTACGGGAGAGGGACCGGGCATAGGGATGCCCTCTCTACGGGAGGGGGGCCGGGCATAGGGATGCCCTCTCTACGGGAGGGGGATCGGGGGCATAGGGATGCCTTCTCTACGGGAGGGGGATCGGGCATGGGGATGCCCTCTCTACGGGAGCCCTCTCTACGGGAGAGGGACCGGGCATAGGGATGCCCTCTCTACGGGTCTGACTCTAATCATTGGCCGTCCGTGCGTCTGCTTGGTGAAGCAAATGGGCTTGGAGGTATCAGCAAAGTCACGATGAATGATGAGCGGCAACAGATACAATCAGCGGTGTTTGATCGTATTGTTTGGGGATTAGCCTTCATTGGCCTGGTGGGAAGCCTGGCTGCTGTAGGGCTTGGTGGATTTTCGTCGCCCTGGTTACTCTGGGCGGGGACGTTGTTGGTAGCAACCCTGGTTGCCTTTGTCCTCCGGCGCACCGGCCAATTTGTGGTTGCTTCTTATGGGTTGGTGTTGGAACTGATTGGCCTTGTCGCCGGTATAATTTGGTCAGGTGGAACCAGCACCGATTTCAGCCCCTACCTCTTTATTCCCATTGTTATCATCGCCGGGTTAATTTTAAATCCGCTGGCGACCATCGCGGCGGCGATATTATCGATATCCGTCACGTTGGGTATTGTGGCTTTGGCGGAACAGTTTACCCTGGCCAACCTGAGCCTCCTTTTGCCTCCCTTTGGCCTGATCCTTTTCACCACCCTGCTGGTGGGTTATATCAACATGCTGGGCAGGCGTTTGCTAAAAAATAAAAAAGGGTTGCATGAGCGCGCTATAAAAGCCTTGAAAAAGGCTGAAGAATTTGAGCAAAGAACGACAGAACTTGAACAAGCCTTAATCCAGGCTCAAGCCGAAGCCGGCCGGATGCAGGAAGTAATCACTCAAAGAGATAGCCGCCTCTATCGTTTAATCAAGGGCACAATCCAGGAATTGGATACCTTGGCCAAAGGATTGGAAGCGGTGATCGAAAGCGTGGAAGAGATGTCCGGTCTGAGGGGGCCGACCGAGAGGCTTGAGGAAGCATGGCGAAAAATCTATCATCTGGCCAACATGGTGGTTAATCTGGAAGAGATGGCCCAGCTTGACAGCAATGAGGTTTCGCTCAATTACCGCTCTATTGACGTTGAACGTTTAATTAATGAGGTGGTCGGTACGGCTCGAGGCCTGGCCCGGGAAAAGAATTTAGAGTTACGCTACCGGGTGCCGGAAGATCTGCCCAAGCTGCAGGCCGACCCGGTCCGATTGCGACAGGCGCTGCTGCATCTATTAAGTAACGCGGTTAAATATACGGACGAGGGTGTGGTTGAAGTTCAGGCTGAATTGACCGACTCTCATGAGTTGATGATTTTTATTTCCGATACCGGTATTGGCATGTATCGGGAAGAGCTGGAGTTGATCTTTGAAAAATTTGGACGTGGCAGAGGGGCATTAGCCCAACAGCGCCAGGGACCGGGTCTGGGGTTGGCCATTAGCAAGCGTATTATTGAATTGCACGGCGGCTGGATGTGGGTGACCAGCGTGTTGGGAGTTGGTTCTACGTTTTATATCACCCTGCCCCTTGCCCCAGAGTCAGATAAGGCTCCGGCCGCCTTATCCGATACAGTCGTCGCCTCAACTGCCATGCTGGCTGTCACTCCCCAACCTGTTTCCGGGCCGGCCAACTCATTTGAACAGAAACCGGCCCAGCCGCTCCCTCCCCCTGAGGAGACAGAGGTGACCTTAGTTTCGTCGAGATTGGTTCCTGAAGAACAGCCCATCTCGCCACCTGCTGGAACGACCACGTCCTATGATGGCGATTCAAGCCGGCTGATGTCCCCCTTAGTGCCGGCGATACCGGCGGTGAAACCTTACGTTGGCTCTTCCTTTGCCCGTTTCGGCTCCACCATGATGAAGCGTTTTGCTTTAATCCTGGGCGGTTTACTGTTGCTAATCGTCAGCCTTGTAGCTGTGTTGGCGATTTTGAATGGGCCTGAAGGTCATGAAGAAGTGGTGGCCGAAGAGCTAACGCCGGTTTCAAAGGCGGTGGTTGACCTACCGGCTGCCCAAACACCCTTACCAAGAGCCACGGCTACCCTACCCCCAACCACGACCCCGGTCATCACTGTCCCCCCTTCGGCCACGTCGACGCCCCGGCCCACCGAGACGCCGACACCTGCCCCGACCGATACCCCGGTCGTGGTGAAGGCGACACCCACGGCCACCTTCACCCCGACCCCGACCCGGGTGTCATCCCCCTCGCCGTCACCATCGCCAACACCAACCCCATCACCTACAGTTACGGCCGAACCGGATCAAGTCACGGCCATACCGGCGGCCCTGGTTGTACCGACTCCTGTACCACCCCGACGACTTTCTTTTGTCGTCGAACGGAATGGACAGCAACTGGTTTCTGTCTATAACTTTGAGGACGAGCCTGGGGCTGACCTGGCTGTGGCGGTGGCGACGGTGAATAACACCGGTTTGAGCTGGTCACGCCTGGGACAGCTCCTCTTTACCACGGATCGGGATGGGGATCGTGAAATTTACCTGGCCCAGGCCGATGGTAGCCCGCCACTGCGGCTGACCCAGGCTGATGGCGACGATACCCAGCCGGCCTGGTCGCCCGATGGTCGTAAAATCGCCTTTAGTTCCGGCCGTAACGGTAATTTTGATATTTACCTGATGAATGCCGATGGGAGTGACCTGGTACAATTAACCACCGGCCGGGGCTTTGACGAGTGGCCGGTCTGGTCACCGGATGGGAGCAAAATTGCCTTTGTGTCCGATCAAGCGGGCAATGTGGAAATCTACACCATCAAGGCGGATGGCACCGACCAACAGCAACTGACCCATCATCCGGCCGATGACTGGCCGGCGACCTGGTCACCCGATAGCAGCAAGCTGGTTTTTTCCTCCAACCGGGACTCGAATTGGAACTTATACATGGTCGATGCTGATGGGGGCAACCTGCTGCGTCTGACCGATGATCCGGCCAACGAGCGGGAACCGGCCTGGTCACCCGATGGCCGGATCCTGGCTTTTGCCTACGACGGCGCTGGCAACTGGGATATTTACACCATTCCAACCCCCTCCGGCTGGCCGGCCGAATCCCCCCGCCAGGCCTGGACCCAGATCACAGATACGCCGACTGATGAGCGGTATCCGTTGTGGCTGCCTTGAATAACCTGTTTCGCCATTCGTTTCCTTCATAATTGCCCAGATAATGCTCCCCAATTCTCTAGCAATTTTTGATAGGCCGGGTCCTGGTATCGATCCAAGCTGAAAGCCGGGGCGTAAGCTGGCAGTTCGCTGCCGGTCAGGTGGGCGGCCAATAGTTCACCGGCGGCAGAGGCAGCCATCAAGCCAAAGCCGGATAGGGCCCCGGTGAGGTAAGCACCCTCGACCGGCAGGGGACCAATCAGAGGGCGGTTCTCTTGCGTTTTCGCATAGTAACCACCGTCAAGAATTGGCTTGGGCATTCGGTCGAAATAGGCCGTTAGACCGGGCAGTATCGTGGCCAGCCCACGCAGGGTGATTTCGGGATAGTAAGGATCAAAGGTCAGGGGAAAGGTCGGTTCGACCGGCTCGGTATCGTAAGTCCACAGGAGGAGGAGCATGGAACTGCCGGCGCCCCCTTCCGGCCGGGCATGAACACCGGTCGGAAATTCGTCCAGGAGCCAGCTTGTTTCTGCCGACTCGGCCAGCGAAGCCCGTTCTTCCTCCGACCAGGGCAGACGCACCGGGTCGACCGAGATCAGTAGCGGCAACTCGCGGGGGACCGCGCCGAGATGGTCGTTCAGGGCAATCTTGACGTGCCGCTCGAAAAAGACCGGCAGGTCAACCCCGATCATCTGCCCTACCTGCTTCAAAAAGGGACCGGCGGCAATGACGAAATTGTTTGTGGAGATACCCGCTGACCCGTTGCGATCCCGCACTTGGACGGCCTGGACCCGGTTGCCGGTGACTGCGACTCCTTCGACCCGCCCGGATAACAACTTGGCGCCGTGGGTCTGGGCCTGTTCCAGCATATACATACCATACTGTTGCCCACTGAACCAACCGCAGCGCCGGGCGTGGAGGACGGCCACGATTTGCTCGGGCAGGTAGGGAAAATGCTGCCGGATCAGGGCTGGGTCGAGAATGATGTCGGCCCCGGTGGGTTGATCGGCAAAGCCCTCGGTTGGGGCCGGGACGTAGGCTGGCTCACCGGGTTGGCCGGTATGGTAACGGACCGGACCGGCCCCCAGCCTGGAGGACTCCTCGGCCGACCGTTTGAAGTCTTCAATACGAGCCGGGTCGCTCGTGACAAAGAGGTAACCACGCCGGTTGAGCTGAAAGATGTTGTTGCTCTTGTGGGCCAGTTCCTCCATAATGTCAATGCTGCGATTCATCAGGCCGACCATCGCCTCCCCCGGACCGGGCCACCAGTTACGATAACACTCGGTTGATTTGTCGCTGGTCAGGGTCAGGGGAGCCCGCTCGTCGACCAGCACCACGTTCTTGAGGCCGCACCTGACGGCCAGATGGTACGCCGCAGCAATACCGGCAATACCAGCACCGCAAATGACAACGTCGGCAGTTGTCTGAGTCATATGTAACCCCCTTTTATTATGAATGATTTGAGACGTGAAACGTAAAACGTAAAACGTGAAACGTGAACCCGCAGGGCAAGTGACGTGAACCCGCAGGGCAAGTGTCGTAAAACGTGCTACCTGCTTGCCACCCTGCTACTGCGAAAACGCCTCCTCAAAAAACGTCACCACCCGCTCTTTGAATTCTGCTTCCCGATTGATGACCGGATTGGCATGCCCCAGCCCCTCGATAAGCCATAGCTCTTTTGGTTCTTGGGCAGCGTCGTACATTTTTTGGGCGTGGTACGGTGGAAATAGACCATCATCGCTGCCGTGAATGATGAGCACCGGGCGGGGCTGCATCGTCGCCAGGTCACGGGCAGAGTCGACCTGGCTGATCTTTAGCCCGACTCTGCGTTCAGCCAGGGCCACGATCAAGGGCGCAAAGGGCCACTTGGGAAAGATCGAGCGGTCCTCAAAGGCATCTTCGACGGCGTCGGGTAAGCTGCTGTAGCTACTCTCGATGACTACCGCGCTCAGCCGCGAGTCGATGACCGCAGCCCGGACCACCACCGCTCCACCCAATGAAGTCCCCAGGGCGCCTACACGGTTGATGTTGATATCTGGTCGAGCCGTCAGATAATCGACGGCAGCCTGTACGTCCAACGCCTCTTGATAACCGTAGGTGTTTTGAGTGCCCTGACTACGCCCGTGTCCCCGCAGATCAATCAGCACCAGATGATACCCGGCTTCGGCCAGGACCGCCGCTTCCGGCAACACGGCGGCCCGGTTGGCATTGACCCCGTGGACCAGGATAATGGCGTTGGGTTGGCGGCCGGGGATATACCAGCCCGATATCTTTAAACCGTCCGCGGTGGTCAGGGTGATCTCTTCGTAAGGCTGGTTAAGAAGCGTTGGAAAGCCAACGTTAGGATTCCGGTAGGGTGTGACGAAGGCGTTGACCTGGAGCCAAATGAAATAGACGAGCAGAAAGAGCGCAGCCAGAGTTGATGAGACGGCGGTGAAAGTGACCAGCCGCAACCAGTATTGGCGGGAAAAGCGTTTAGTCTGACCGGGCATAACTCCACCAATTGTCCATTGCCAGTCGGGGGGTCGAGTAGGGATCGTTGCGTCCAAATTTTTTCTTCATATTGCTTCCTTGTAAAAAGATTCTTCGCTCCTTTTGGTCGCTCAGAATGACAAGAGGCATTAATTTCGCCCTCAGGTCGTTTTAGGGAGTTCCGAAATTTAAATCATCCCAAAACTTTCGGCGGCGTGAAGCGTAAAACGTGAAACGTGAGGGTTTATGGCGTAAAAACATCACGTTTCACGCTTCACGTTTCACGGAGTTGGGAC
>DAOUMU010000495.1:0-21546 GCA_034409055.1 Anaerolineae bacterium | reverse complement strand
TAATTGTCCCAACTCCGTGAAACGTGAAGCGTGAAACGTGATGTTTTTATGCCATAAACCCTCACGTTTCACGTTTTACGCTTCACGCCGCCGAAAGTTTTGGGATGATTTAAATTTCGGAACTCCCAAAAACTCTTTTAAAATGCACTTCTTATACGGCCACCATCTACGGGTATGGAGACGCCGTTGATGTAACTGGCTCGTTCTGAAGCCAAAAAGGCGACCAGGGCGCCAAGTTCCTCCGGTTGGCCAATCCGGCCCAGCGGGGCATCCTGGCCCATCTTGGCCAGCACTTCGGTCGCCGATTGACCGGTCTGGTTGGCGGTGTATTCAGCCAACTGCTCAATCCGGTCGGTACGGATGGTGCCCGGCATAACATTGTTGACCGTAATCCCATATTTGCCCAATTGATTGGCCAACGTTTTGGCCAACCCGTGGACCGCAGCTCGGATCGAATTAGAAAAAATGAGATTATCCAGCGGCTCTTTGACCGACACGCTGGTGATATTGATGATGCGCCCCCAGGCCTGGTTTTGCATATGAGGAACGGCGGCTCGAATGAGCCGCACCACACTCATCATGGTTAAATTAAAGACTTCTTGCCACTGCTTGTCGTCAAAATCCTCAAAGTACCCGGTCGGTGGCCCCCCGGCATTGGTAACCAGGATTTGTAACCCGCCAAAGTGGTTGACGGTTTCTTTGACCACCTGCCGAATATCCCGGCCATTGGTGACATCGGCTGGAACGGCCAGAACCTCGCTACCCGTGGCTGTGGCTATTTCATCCGCAGCGGCTCTGAGCGTTTTTTCATCACGGGCACAGATGGCGACTTTAGCCCCTTCCACCGCCAGGGCTGTGGCACTGGCCCGGCCCAGCCCCTTGGAAGAGGCGGTTACCAGAGCGATCTTGTTTTTGAGGCCGAGGTTCATAGTTGCTGCTCCATTATTGTGGAATGTAAAATTGTTCCAATCAGTTATTCTTCTGAGGTCGCGTAACTGCGTGACTGCGTACTTCGTTCATCTCACGCAACACGCAATATTTTATGCCCCAATGTATTTGGCGTACAGTCCCCGGGCTACGCTTTCATCTTCCGTGCCTTTGATGATGGCCCGCGCATCGGCAAAGAGGGTGATTTCATAGCCACCAACGCTAAAGCGCAGCAGATAGTCGTTGCGGGCGGTGAGGTGGCTGATTGCCGCCAGGCGGTCGGCCAGGGCCGATAGGTCCAACCGGTCTGCGCCCGGTTGGCGAATCTGGACCGCATTGCGCCCGCATAGGTTAACGGCCAGGGTTCCTTTTTCCTGGTTGAGGAACTCAAAATTATGTTGCTGGCAGGCCGGACAATTTTGGCGTGGGCCACTGCTCTCAAACGGTTCAAAGGCGTTATACCAGACATCAAAATGAATAATGCCCTGATTCAAATCACCCTGGCCGACAATGAGTTTGATGGCTTCGGCGGCGCTGACGCTGGCAATGGCCCCCACCACGGGCCCGATCACCCCGGCCGTGTCACAGGTAGGGCTGGTGCCAGGCGGGGGTACGTCTTCAAAATAACAGCGCAAACAGGCCGTCTGGCCGGGAATGATGGTCTGGCTGATGCCGTAGGTGGCCACGGCCCCGGTGTAAATCCAGGGGATGTTCTGTTTGAGACAGGCATCGTTGAGGATATAACGGGTCTCGAAGTTGTCGGTGCCGTCCATGACCACCGTAGCGCCTGCAATGAGGGCTTCAATATTTTCGGCGTTGACGTCGGTGACCAGGCCGCGCACGGTAATATCGGCATTGATGGCTCGCAGCTTACGCTCGGCGGCGATGGCTTTGGGCAGGTTTTGGGCTAAGTCTTGCTCGTCAAAGAGCAACTGCCGTTGTAAATTACTGAGTTCGATAAAATCCCGGTCCACGATGGTCAAATGCCCCACCCCGGCCCGGGCCAGATGGTTGGCAATGACCGTTCCGGTGGCCCCACAGCCAATAATAACCACCCGGGCCGCCAGCAGCTTTTGTTGTCCTGCCGGGCCAATACCGGGGAAGATGGTCTGGCGGAGGTAACGGGAGAGGGTATTGTCAATCGTCATTTATGTTCATCCAGAAAAATTTTGAGTCGTATTGCATAGCGCGGTCAAACTGCAGATATGGAGTCCAAAGTGCACTTTGGACTCCATAATTCTCGCGGATTGCGCAAATGTTACCGAGCTATACTATATTGCGTACTGCGTAAATACGTTCGTCCTTGGTCATTCAAGCACCTTTCCGTCCACAATTTCCAGGGGCACCCACTCAAAGCGGCGCAGTCCCTCCTCAGTAAATTGCCAGACATTGGTGTTGAGGGGCATGCCCTCGTGGACGGAAGCGATGAGAAAATAAACGTCTTCCCAGGCGGCGTTGTCTATATCGGTTTGGGAAGGGATAGGGGGGTAGTCGGGGTGGGAGTGGTAAATGCCGATGATGTCCAGGTCAGCATCGTCGGCGGCAAATTGAACCTGGGCATATTCTTCGCCGCTGATAACAAAACGGTCGGTGCGTTCCTGGTTTTGGTTGGTGGCCCGGCGCACCTCCCGCACCAAACCTCCGTCCTCAAAACTGCCTAATAAAAAGCCACAACATTCGTAAGGGTAAGTTTCTTTGGCGTGGGCGTAAATTTGTTTGAGTTGAGCGTCGGTGATTTTCATTGGGCGTGCTGTTGATGATTGATAACCGTAAAAATAAAGATGAGAATCAAGTAAAACGTGTTGCGTGTTACGTGGTTAATGTTAAGTAACACGTAACACGCAACACACAACACGTAACACGTAAGCTTATGGCATCCGTCTTCTGCTGTACCGTTGCCCTTTAACCGTATTCCGAATGGGCAGGCCACGATAGCTGGGAGCCATGATCTCAAAGGGGGTACAGCGACCAACATCCAGAATGAGCGATTTCATACGTGGTTTCAGGTCAACATCTTTGGCCATGGTGATGACGGTGGGCAGACGGGCATTGTAGCGATGATTAAAAAGTTGGTATATTTTTTCCTCGGCCCAGGGGGTGGCACTCTCGGTCCCCAGATCATCCAGCACCAACAGGGGGGCCCGGCGCACCTCATCGAATCGTTTGTCGTAGGGGGTCAGGCTGTTAGGATTAAAAGTGGCCCGTAGATGGTCTAATAAATCCGGGACAACGACAAACAGGGCCGGCTCACCCTGCCGGACTCTTTCATTGGCAATCGCCGCAGCCAGGTGAGTTTTGCCGCAACCATAGGTACCGGTAAAGGCAATCCAATCTTGGGGAGTGGTGGCAAAGTTACGGGCAAAGGTATAGGCTCGCTTGAGGTTTTCCGCTTTGTCTCGATTCAACTCGTCTTCGCGCAGGCTAAAGGTTTCAAAAGTTTGGTCGGTATGGAGTGATAAACTGGACAGTTCGGAGACTCCCTGGGCTACACCACTCTGCCGAAAATCGGGAGCCAGGATTTTGATCACCTGGGACAGATCAGGATCAATCATCCGGGAGCGGATGCGAATGTCGATCTCTTCCAATTCGTGATTGGAAGTAACCACGGTCGGCAGTTGGGCATTGTAGCGGTGGTTAAACAACTGAAACAGCTTCTCCTGAGCCCAGGAGGTTGAGCTGTGGGCGCCCAGGTCGTCCAGGATCAAAAGGGACGCGTTCCGGATTTCCTCAAAGCGTTGGTCGTAGGCCACCGTACTGTAAGGGCTATAGGTGGCTCGCAGATGGTCTAGCAAATCGGGGACCACCACAAAAAGAGCCGACTGTCCCCGGCTGACCACCCGGTTGGCAATGGCGGCGGCCAGGTGTGTTTTGCCACAGCCATAGCCGCCCAATAAGATCAGCCAGCCTTTCGGCTCGGCGGCAAAGGCTTTGGCCGTCTCGTAGGCCAGGCGCAAATTACGCCGCCGTTCTTCGGTCAGACCATAACCGTCTGGAACGAAGCTATCAAAGACGAAACGAGCCATCGCGTCCAGATTACTGATAGTGCGTAGTTGGTCCAGGCGTTGTTTTTCTTGCTCTTTCAAGCGGCACTGGCAGACGATCAATTTACCGAAATTGGGATGACCCACCGGCACATCTTGCCGCAGATAGCCGGTTCCGCCGCACATTGGGCACAACCACTCCTGTTCAGAGGCAGGCAGGTCAGTGCTGCTTTGCTCGATGCTGTCTGTCGAGGGAGGTGATTCAGATGTGTTTCGCTTTAAAATTTCGTCGATAGGTTTCATAGGAGATGAGCGAACTAGTGCTGGATTAACTCTTTAAACTCCTCGTCTGTATACCACGGTTTGCCGGTTTTTTCTTGTTTTTTACTGTCACCGCGACCGGCCGTAGCCATTCGGTCCAGGATAGCTCGAATGTAACTCCATTTGCGGACGTTATTTTCTACGGCGATCTTAAAAGCGTCCTCAATCCATTCCGGGGGATAGGTAACTTCGGCATCTTTGAGTTCATCGGCCAAAATCGGTGAAATCAGGCCGATGTTATCTTCGTACAATTCGAAGATGTTAGGTCGCTTGGTTGGCGGAGCAATTTCCGCACCGCTAGTAGCCACCACCCCCATTTCGCCGGCTTCGAGTTTGACCTGGGCTTGCCGGCCACGCTCGCTATTAAGAAAATAGAGATCATGGCGACCGGCTTCATCTTCAACCCTGGCATACAATAGTATGCCTCGCTCTACGGCCCGATTCAAGCCCTGAGTGAGAGCGTTTTCTACGTCTTCGTCAATCAGGGTCAGGCTTTGCACCAGGGTTTCATCTGTCAGCAATTCATTGCGCGAAATCACCTGGCGGGCCTGCCGGTAGTGGATCCACAGAAAGTGGAGGACCACCTTCAGTTCGACCAGGCTATCAATTTGCGGCAGGAGACGGGCAAAAAATAGATCGGGCACCGAAGTAAAACGTAATTCGCCTGCCGGAAAACCGTCGAATTTTTCCATCATTAATATTCCAGCGGTTGTGTTCTTACTTCCAGGTCTACAAATTGGGCCAGATGCTTTTTGAAGTAAACAGAAAAGATGCCGGTTGGCCCAGAACGGTGCTTGCTCAGAATAATTTCGGCAATGTTAGGAAATTCGGTGTCTGGATTATAGAGTTCGTCTCGATAGATGAACAAGACCGCGTCGGCATCTTGCTCGATCGAACCGGATTCTCTCAAATCGGAAAGCATCGGCCGCTTATCATGCCGGGATTCGACCTGGCGCGATAACTGGCTAAGGGCAAGAATGGGGATGTTCAACTCACGAGCCAATGCTTTCATGGAACGAGAGATGAAACTGATTTCCTGTTGTCGGTTTTCGCTGCGAAAATCGCCGCGCATCAATTGCATATAATCAACAATCAGCAGATCCAGGCCATGTTCGGCGTGCAAGCGGCGGGCTTTGGTACGCAGCTCAAGGGCGGAGATGGCCGGCGTATCGTCGATAAAGATGTTGGTATTGGCCAGCAGGTTGGTGGCTTGAATAAAGGTCGGCCACTCGTCCTCTTTAATATCGCCCAGCCGGAGTCGTTGGCTGTCGATGCCTGTTTCGGCAGAAACAAGACGCTGCACGAGCTGTTCATCGCTCATTTCCAGGCTAAAGACGGCAATCCGTTTCTGCCAGCGCCGGGCTGCCTGGAGAGCGATACTCAAAGCCAAACTGGTTTTTCCCATTCCGGGCCTGCCAGCCAGGATAATTAAGTCCGAGCGTTGCAGGCCGCCTAAGAGTTTATCCAGGTCGGCCAGGCCGGTTGGGATGCCAATCATCTCGCCTTGATGCTGGTGTAGATATTCGATACGGTCAAAATATTTATCAAGCACCTGCCGGATTGGGCGCAGATCACGGTCCACCTGGCGGGCGGCCACGCTGAAAATGATTTCTTCAGCCCGGTCCAGGACTTCGCTGGCATCTTCCGTATCCTGGTAGGCCAGCCGGGCAATTTGGCCGGCGGCATCAATCAAGCGGCGAAGGACGGCCGTACGTTCGACAATCCGGGCGTAATATTCAACGTGGATAGAAGTTGGGGTGGCATTAATCAGGCCGGTTAAATAGGCCGAGCCACCAACCTGGGTCAACTGGCCACGACGCTCAAGCTCATCCGTGAGGGTGACTAGGTCAGCCGGTTCGCGTCGTTCGTGTAAATCGCGAATCGCCTCATATATCCAGCCGTGGCGTTCGATATAAAAATCGGGGGGAGCTAAAAAAGTAGCAATACGGATAATGGCATCAGGGTCAATGAGCAACGAGCCCAGAACCGCTTCCTCAGCTTCGATGTTATGGGGTTGTAATTTGTCAGGAACAGTGCCGGGTAAGGTATCGGTCATCAACTTTTCACTCTGATTGAAACAAAAGTTCTAATAGAAAGCATAACACGAGCGCGGAGTTTCGTCAATAATTGTTTCAAGACACTTCCGCGCAGGTGATTGCTGCCCTATCAATTTTAGAACTTGATACTACAGGAAATTTCTTTTTTGTAAGACAAGTTGCTAACTATCAACGGTGCTGCGGGTAAGTTGGCAACTTACCCTACATAACTTAATGAGGCTTTTGAAAAGGTTTCAGCCGTGAGACAAATAGAGGTAAATATTGTGGTGTATATTACTCACATACCACCACAACCCTTGTGAAAAAATGGGCATTATTTCTTTTGAAGGGCAAATCTTTAATTTTTGCCGAGGTCGTCTAAGTCAAGCTCGTCGATAAAGTCACGGAAAGCGGCCAGTTTTTCCTCTTCGTCGGCCGAGAGAGGTTCACCAGTTGGCTCAGCTTCGTTAATGCTCTTTTCTGGGACAATGGAAGCCATCTCCATAACTTCTTCGACCACAAACAGCGGGGCGTTGACCCGTACGGCCAGAGCGATTGCATCACTGGGACGGGCATCAATTTCCAGGCTACTGCCATTCACATCCATCACGATTCGAGCGTAAAAGGTGTCGTTCTTTAATTCGCTCACCATTATGTGAGAAATGGTAGCCCCCATTTCGTCGATCACGCTTTTTAATAAATCGTGCGTGAGGGGGCGCGCCACCTGAACACCTTGCAATTGAATGGTGATGGCATCGGCCTCAAATGGGCCAATCCAAATTGGCAGATAGCGTTCTGCATCCACGTCTTTTAGAACAACGACCCGATGTTGGGACATCAAACTGACCCGGATGCTATCTATCTTAACTTCAATCACACCTATCCTCCTATTTGTCCAAGTGAAACCGAATGATGGATGGATTATACCACATGACAAATGCCCTTACAAGTGGTTTAGCCTATCAAAAGGGCGACTGTTATAATATACAAAACCAGGATTTTTGCTGCCAAAACTTTTTCTGCTTATGATTTTGAAAATCTTAATTTTTGCCAATGTAGTGGCGTTAGGTTTAAGTGCTTGTGTTTCTGAACAGCCAATGGGCCCTGAGGCGGCTCAGATAACGGTGCGTAGGACCTGGCAGGCTAACCAGCACATTGTCTGGGAAATTGAATGGCCAGCCGTTCCCATTGGAGGCCCCTTGACCGTAGAAACCTGGCGAGCCGATGGGCGCTATCGGTTTGAAATTTTGGAGTCGACAGCGCCGGCTCTGGTCGGGCAAACGCTCATCTTTGATGGTCAAAATGCCTGGCGCTACAACCGTTTTGACCCAGAAGGGCCAATTAGCCCCTCGTCGCCGGTGCTTTCGCCGGTATCGGATGCTTTTGCCATAATTGACCGGTTGATCGCTGCCCCTCCGGCAACAGCCACCCACCAGGAGAGCAGGCAACTGAATCACGGTCCGACCAGAAAAATAGGGCTGACTTTTGAAAATAACGATAGCCTGATCTTTTGGCTTGACCAGGAAACGGGTCTACCGGCTCGCATTCTTTTTTCGGTGAAGGGAAGACAGGCCACGTTGCAGGCTCGCAGTCTGGAACCGTTGCCTGACCCACCAGAGGGGTTGTTTGAACCGTCTGCGAATGGCGAATAGGCGAATGGCGAATGATGAAGTATAATTCCGTGATGATGAGAGTTGCTATTAATGCCTGGTTTTGGGATAAGCCCTCGGTGGGGAGTGGTCAGTATCTTAAATATCTACTGCCGGCCTTGCTGGAGGCAGATAACAGCCTGGAGATTATCCTCGTTTCTCCTAAATCGTTTGATTCTACTAACGCCCGGCAAACCAGACCCGAGATTGTGGCGAACTACTCCGAGCGTAATCTCAAATTCCAGGTGACTCCGACTCCCTTTCGCCGTCAGGCTTCTCATTTAGCCAAAGTCTGGTTCGAGCAAATTACCTTCCCCCGTGCTTGTCAAAAGTTAGAGGTAGACGTGGCGCACGTGCCCTATTTTGGCTCGCCACTGTCGCCAACTACCCCCACCGTGGTAACTATTCACGATCTCATTCCAATGATTTTACCGGAATATCGAGGTAAAGTGTTGGCCCGTTTGTACACGTCGCTGGTGGCCGCTGCTACCCCCCGGGCCAAGATCATCCTGACCGACTCGGAGTGGAGCAAACGGGATATTTTGCGCAAACTCGGCCGGCCCGAGGAGCAAGTGCGGGTGGTTTATCTGGCCCCCGCCCCTCATTTCCAACCGGCCGAAACCTGGCAGCAAATTATTGACATCAAAGCGAAGTACAACCTACCCGAAAATTTTGTGCTTTACCTGGGGGGGTACGATGCTCGTAAAAATATCAAGAGTCTGCTGTATGCATTCACCTGGATCAGTGCCACGCTGACTGATATGTATCCGTTGGTTCTGGCCGGCGAGTTACCCCAAAAAGATTCTGTCCTCTATCCTGACCCGTTGCGAATTGCCCGTGAATTGGGTATTGAAGAATATATCGTTACCCCCGGCTGGATCGCCGAGGCGGATTTACCGTTACTCTACTCGGCCGCCACCGTTTTTATCTATCCCTCGTACTACGAAGGGTTTGGTCTGCCGGTGTTGGAAGCGATGGCCTGTGGCACGCCTGTGGTGACGACCAATGCGACCTCTATCCCTGAGCTGGCCGGCCCGGCGGCCTTTCAGCTTGACCCCAACGATACGAAACAGATTGCTGCGCCGATTATTCGCCTCTGTACGGACGAGGAATCGAATGACGAAATGATTGAACGGGGCTTTGAGCAGGTTGAAAAGTTTAGTTGGCGCAAAACAGCCCAACAAACGCTACAAGCTTATCGGGAGGCCGGTATCAAGTTATGATGAATGTATTGATGCTCTCTAAAGCCTGTATTGTGGGCGCTTATCAAAAAAAACTGGAAGAGATAGCGACCTTTGATGACGTCAATTTGACGGTCGTTGTCCCGCCTTCCTGGGACGATGCCCATCACCGCACCCTATTGGAAAGGACCCACACGAATGGCTATGAGATGATTGTGACCGATATTGCTTTTAACGGTCATTATCATCTACATTTCTATCCCAAGCTCAGGAAAATTGTGCGCCAGGTGCGACCGGACATTTTTCATATTGACGAGGAACCGTACAATCTGGCCACCTTTCAGGCGATGTGGCTAGCCCGGTCAGTCAAGGCCAGGACAGTGGTGTTTAGCTGGCAGAACTTGCTGCGTCATTATCCGCCCCCCTTTAATCTGATGGAGCGTTATGTGTTGAACCACACCGATGCGCTGCTGGTTGGTAACAGTGAAGCGGCCAAGGTGTGGCAGGGCAAAGGTTACACCGGCTCCATTCATCTTATCCCCCAATTTGGGGTTGACCCAAGCATCTATTATCGTCACGAGCGATCTACCCGCCAGGGTCGAATCAGCGTCTTTAAACACCGCCACGCTCGTCGCCCCAGCCAACCGGCGTTGGCGATTGGCTACGTTGGCCGGCTGGTGGAAGAGAAGGGACTGGAAATATTGCTGCATGCGGCCAGCCGGTTGGTTGGTCCCTGGACGATGCAAATATTGGGCAGTGGTCCTGACCGAGAACGGCTGGAAAAGATGGCCCAATGGCTGGGTATCGGTCCCCGGGTTACTTTCGACCAAAAGATACCTTCCACGCACCTGCCTCACTACTTTAGTGGACTGGAGGTGCTGGTTCTGCCCTCGCTAACACGAATCAATTGGAAGGAGCAATTTGGCCGAGTGTTGATTGAAGCCATGGCTTGCGATGTGATTACAGTGGGGGCGCGCTCCGGGGCTATTCCCGAGGTGATCGGCGATGCTGGCTTGACCTTTGCCGAGGGGAGCGTGGAGGAGTTACAGGCCCAATTACAGCGGCTCATTGACGACGTAACCTTGCGGGAAACGTTACGCCAAAAAGGCCGCCAACGGGTCACCGAAAATTATACCCAAGCAGCCATCGCCAAAAATACCGTCGAAGTGTACCGTCAAATTTTGGGAGAAACCAATCCGGAAAGCACCTATCTGCCGCAAAGAGAAGCGGCTGCTGGCTGAGGTACACAGACCTGTAGCGCAATTTGCATGGAACTTAAGAAAATAATCGGGGAATAGATGGCCGGGCATGGGGATGCCTGGCCTACCCCAACTAATTTTTTTAACCTTCATCTAAATTGCGCCCTGGCAAGTTGGCAACTTGCCCTACATTTTATACTATTTATGCCGTATGCCATCCGGCATGACGGCCTGGCTCAGGTTGGCTCCGGCGACGTTAGTTTCGGTCATATCGGCCATGGTCATGTTAACCTGATTCAGGTTGGCTCCGCTCAGGTTGGTTCTGTACAGGTTGGCTCCGTGTAGATTGCCTTCACTCAAATCGGCGGCACGCAAAGTAGCCCTATTCAGGTCGGCGAAACGCATATTGACCCGCCTCATGTCAGCCTCGCTCAGGTTAGCCTGGCTCAAGTTGGCCCTTTCCAGGTTAGCCTCCATCAGATAAGCCCGGGTTAGGTTGGTGCCACTCAGATCGGCCCTGAATAGATTACTCTGGACCAGGTCAATTTCTACCAAGGTGGCGTCGTGCAAATCGGCTCCGTACAGGTTGGCCCCGAACATGATGCTTTGATTCAAGTTGGTGTCAGGGCCACTCAGATCAGCGTCTCTCAAGTCGGCCGCGCCCAGGTTGGCCAGGTTCAACCTGGCCCCTCTCAGGTTGGCTTCAACCAGATTGGCCGTTTCCAGGTTGGCCTCGGTCAGGTCGGCCCGGCTTAGATTGGCTCCGCTCAGATTGGCCTGGTACAGGTTAGCACCGTTCAGGTTGGCTCCACTTAGATTGGCTCCAATCAGGTCGGCTCCGCTTAGATCAGCCTTAACCAGATTGATTCCGCTCAGGTCAACACCTCTAAGGTTGACTGGCCCCAGCTTGGCCAGGCGCAAATTAGCTCCGCGCAACTCGGCCCTGTTATCACTTGAGTTGGTCTTGATCAGTTGGGCCTCTATTAAGTTGGCCAGGGTCAGGTCGGCCTCAGTCAAGTCGGCACCCATCAGTTGAGCCCCAGCCAGGTCAGCCCCGTACAGATTGGCCCAGCTCAGGTTGGCCCCACGCAAGTTGGCCGTCACCAGATCGGTCCAGGTTAGATTGGCCCCACTTAAGTTAGTGTTGCTCAAGTTGGCCTGTTGCAGTTTAGCCTTGCTCAAGTTGACTCCGCTGAGGTTGATTCCGCTCAGATTGGCTCCACCCAGATCGACCCCGCTCAGATTGAGGCTACTCAGATCCACGCCCATGGCCTCTTGATTAACAATTTCCAAAACCAGTTGCCATTTCTGATCAATTTGCGTGGTATCATCTATCTCAGCCTGATTGAGACTGGTGCCACTCAGGTTGGCGTCGGTCAGGTTGGCTCCCCTCAAATCAGCGCCGTCCAGGTTGGCTCCGGTCAGGTCGGCCCTGTTCAGGTTAGCGCCACTCAGATCGGTCCCGCTCAGGTCAGTACCTCTCAAGTTAGCCTGGTGCAGATTGGCCCGGCTCAGGTTGGCCCCACTCAGGTCCTCCGAGCTTAGGTCAACCCCGCTCAGGTGTCGTCCCGGCGCACCCTGATTGACAATCTGCCAAATCAAACGCCCTCTGGGATCATCCGCTTGTGTCTTGTCGTCTATAATCGTGCCCCGCAAGTTGGCTCCGACCAGGCTGGTTCCCCTTAAGTTGGCCCCCCGCAGGTCTGTCCCGTTCAGAATGGCCCCAGTCAGGTTAGCCCCAGTCAGGTTAGCCCCAGTCAGGTTAGCCCCACTCAGGTTCTGCAAACTTAGATCTTGTCCGCTCAGATCCTGTTCTGCTTTACCTTTATTGACGATTTCCCAAACCAGTTTGAACCTATCCGCAATTGTGGCTCCGTCGATATTGGTACCGTGGAGATCAGCCCCGCTCAGATTGACATCGCTCAAATTGGCTCCGCTCAGGTTAGCCCCATTCAGATTGGCTCGCTCCAGGTTAGCCGCCGTCAGATTCGCTTTGCTCAGGTTCGCGTTACGCAAATCGGCCTCGTGTAGATCCTTGCCACCCAGATCCCGCCCTTCTGCACCAACATTAACAATTTCCCAGAGCAATCGCTCCTCGTCGTCAAATTCTGTCTTGTAATCGACATTGGCCCCATGCAGATCAGCCCCGACCAAATCGGCCCCACTCAGATTAGCGCCACTCAGATTGGCCTGGCTCAGGTTAGCCCTGTGTAGATTGGCCCCGTTCAGGTTGGCCCCACTCAGAAGCGCTCCGCCCAGGTTAGCCCAACTCAGGTCCGCTTCACTCAAGATGGTGTCAGTGAAGGCGGTGCTACTCAGGTTGGCCCCGCTCAGGTTGGCCCCACTCAGGTTTTCCGAACTTAGGTCTTGCCCACTCAGGTCCTGTCCCACTTTGCCCTGATTGACAATTTCCCAGACCGATCTACCCCGGCCATCAACTGCGGCTCCATTGATATTGGCTCCGTGTAGGTCGGCCCCCCCCAGGTTGGCCCCGGTCAGGTTGGCTCCCCGCAAATCGGCTGCATTCAGGTTGGCGCTACTCAGAACGGTGCCACTCAGGTTGGCCTCGAAGAGAATAGCTCCGCTTAAGGTGGTCTGGCTCAGGTCGGCCTGGCTCAGGTTAGCCTGGGTCAGATTGGCCCCACTCAGGTTGGCCTTAACCAGTTTGGTGCTGCCTCCACTCAGGTTGGCCTGAGTCAGGTCGGCGTTCTGCAAGTTGGCCTCGGTCATATCAGCACCGCTAAAGTTTTTCTTCTGCAGATTTTTGCCGCTCAGGTTGGTTTTGACGCAAACTGGGGGGCAACGTGATGTCCACCATCGATATCCAGCTATGGTCGCTATCCCCACTACCGCTACCAAAATCAGCAGATAGAGCCTGGTTCTGTTCTGTTCTGTCATCTTCTCACCCTGCAAAAAGTACCTGCATCAATTTGCGATTTCAGATTTCAGATTTACGATTGGTTTGAGCGAGCAATCTCAATGGTAAATCCAAAACTCACAGGGCCAGTGTTGTAAATCATAAATTGGCCTACTGTAAATTTGTTTGTAAAGCAATCGACAAAAAACTGTCGTTGTCAAGGCGTAAGCGCCTACTGGCTATTGGATTATGTTTAGTATATCATATCTAACTCTGGCTGACAATGGTACTTATTCGGGTTGAATCAATCGTGTCTTAAAAATTAGAGCCTTACTCATTGGGCAAGAAAATTGAATTGTATCCGGGGAGTAGGAAGTAGGGAGTAGGCAATTATCCCTTATTTCGATCCTCACTCGGACAGATCGTTGGGAAGCGCCGTTTGCAACAGCAAGATACGGTAATCGCCGATAGGGCGAAAGCCCAGGGCCAGGTAAGCCTTTTGGGCAGGCAGGTTGCTTTCACCGGTGAACAAAATGGCCTTTTCCGCCCCTTCGGTTCGAGCGTCCAACAACGAAGCGGCGACGACGGCACGACCATACCCACGCTGGCGCAGGTCAGGTGGGGTCCATACCCCGCCCACCTGAACCGCTTCTTTGATGGCCGTGTTGAAAGAGCTACAGGCCACCGGTTTACCCTGGTCTTCCAGGAGCCAGGTCCAGCCTTCCTGGAGGGAGTGTTCGATTGAGGCGCGACACTGCTCACGCAGTTGGGGGCTGTCCTTCTCTCCCAGGGCTTCCAGAGAAAAATTAATCCGCCACTGGGTGACCCGTTCAAGATCGCGGGGCTCAATCCGTCGCCCCCTGAGCCGGCCTGATTTGAGATCGTCCGGTTCGATCAGGCCAGCCAAATCTAAACTGTAGAGTGTTTCGGTTTCATCTAACTGGATATTCGCGGCCTCAATATTGAGAGCCTTTTTGACTGCGTCCACCTGGTTATTTGGCCCGATCAAGCCCTTGATGGGACGTTGTGAAGCTTTAGCGGCGGCCGGCCACAAGCTATCCAAATGGGCCGGGGCTTGAAAGATCAGGTTCTGATTCCAGTAGTGAGCGACCACGCCGGTGATTTGGCCAGTCTCGAAGGCGGCCGCATAGGTGCCCTGGTAACGTTGGCCGCGGTCGATGAGGCCGGCTGAGCGCATATTGCCCAGTAGAAACATAGAGGACTCCACCCGTGGTAGCAAGAAGGCTTCCAGGGTGGTCTCGTCACCGGGTTGAAGGATTTTGATGAGAGGCATGTTTGTACTTACCTACACCCGGCTGACCAGATTGGCAATGGCCCCGCCTATCGTGCTCACAATGGCCCAACCAAGCACCCCGAAAATCACTCCCAAAATCAGATTGGCCATCATTCCATCTGTGGCTCTGACCAACACCCAGATCAGCGCGCCAAAAATTGCTCCCAAGGTCACGTCGGCAAGCGTTATACCTGTCGCTCTGATAACCAAGCGAATCAGGGGCCAACCGGTCGCGCCAAAAACGAGGCCTACAGTCGCCGCCCAGACAAGCGGGCCAATAATGGCCGCTACAATGGCCCCCAGTACGGCCCAGGCCAGCGGGCCGATCATTGTCCCGGCCGCCGTCCTGAAAATGGCCAGGACAGCCGCCCCGATCATCATCCCCACTGCCCCGCCTAAAATGGCCTGCCCAATCACCGTTAGATATGGCTTCTTGATCTTACGCATCGCTCAAATTCCCCCTTCCTCACCTCACCCTACATCCGGTATCCACTCCACAATGGTTGAAGTAATAACGTAATTTTGCCTACCAACCCTCGACTCACGTTGTTACATTGGCCGGCGCGTTGGCCTCAAATAAAGCCTTGACCGAGGGTCGGACCAGCACGATAATGGTAAAAATCCCCAACACGGTGCCAAAGGGCATAAAAATACATTCCACCCCGGCCACTACCAGGCAAAAGGTATATTTTTGACGTTTTGACAGAAAATACCCGGCGGCCACCATACAGCCGGCCAGGGCCCAGCCCATCAGGATGATGATGGCCGGGATCAGGATAAACATCAACCCAAACAATCGGAAGGGAAAATCCTCATCCGAAGGGCCGAAGCCACCCGACAGCATGTTAATGCCTATCGTCAAATGAATAAGAGGGAAGCAGGCAAACAGAGCCGTAATCCCACCGACTACGTAGTGAAAGATGGACAGTATGTTGAGATGTTGTTCGTCTTGGTTGGCCATAATAGTTACTCCTTGGATCACGAAGGGTGATGCCAGAAATCAACAATCCGTTTCAACTCTGCCTCGGCGACGTAGACGCCCTGCAGCCGCTGCAGGCGACCGGCTGCGGGAGATTTGTAAAGCATATCGCCCTGGCCCAGCAACTTCTCAGCCCCGGCCATGTCCAAAATCAACTGGGACTCGGCTTTGTCGACCACCCGAAAGGCGATGCGGCCGGGGAAGTTGGCCTTGATTGAACCGGCCAGGGTGGTCACGTTGGTGCGCAGGGTGGCTAAAATCAAGTGGATACCGGCCCCGCGAGCCTTTTGGGCTATACGGGTCAGCACCTGTTCTAAATCTTTGGGGGCATCGATCATCAGGTCAACCAGGTTATCGATGATAATGACCAGGTAGGGCATTGGCTGTTGACCGGCCTGAGGGGCTTTTTGGTTGTAAGCGGCAATATCACGGACCTGAAGTTGGGCAAATCTGCGGTAGCGCCGGTCTATGGCCTGGACGACGCCGGTGAGCGCATCCAGGACCCAGTCTGTTTCGGTGATCACCGGGGCAACCAGGTGGGGCAGGTCATGATAGATTTTTAATTCTACGGCGGCGGGGTCGATCAACAGCAGTTGGAGCGCAGCCGGGGGATAGGTACACAGGAGACTGGCGATGATGGCATTGACACAAACGCTCTTGCCGGAGCCGGTGGCCCCACCGATTAAGAGGTGGGGCATGGCGGCCAGGTCGATGACCACCGGCTGACCAAAGGCGTCCAGCCCCAGGCCGACCTTTAAGGCTCCCTCTTTTTGCTGGAACGCGGCGGACTCGATCACCTGGCGCAGCTTGACCTGCGGCTGGCGATAATTCTCGACCACGACGGTCACGTAGGGGTAAGTAGGGAGGGGTTCCTGGATGTCCACCAGCGCGCCGGACAGGGCCACGGCTAAATCGGTTTCTAACCGTTTGATTTTGGAGATTGGCACGTCGGAGTCGGGCTTGAGGCTAAATTGGGTCAAGCGGGGACCATAGTGAATGTTACGAACTTCGGCGACCAGGTCGAACTCGGCCAGGGTTTTTTCGATGAGACGCGCCTGGCTATGCCCGTGGGCCTTGAGGGCCCCGTCGCCGGCCGCGGCCTCGTCCAATATTTTGTTAATGGGCGGCAATGGTCCTGATTGATCAATCACAAGCTCACTCTCGACTGATTCCACGTTCTAGCAGTCTGAATGACCTATAAATTTTAACACAGGTTGCTAAAATTTGCTATGGTGGAAATCTACCTGAGGGTTGTCAATCAGCTCAACGAAAACGTCTGCCACTATTTCTGCGCCCCAGCCATTCAAATGGACCCCATCCAGAGTGAAATGCAGGCCCCGTTCACGGGCCTTCCGGTTGATCTGTTCCCGGCCTTTCAACAGTAAGGCATCTAACAGGACGCCGCTGGCACGCCTGGGGACATAACCGGAGACCTGTCTCGAGGCCAGTTCAGATTCAAAAACGGCTCTCAGGTTCACGTAGTTAACATGCTCATACTCCGCTGATAACGCTTCGATAACAGCCGATAGTCGCTCAACTTCCTTGTTCCAGGGATTGTTTACATCTTCGCCGACGAACAGTGGTGACACCGCGTTCACCCACTGCGCCTGGCGAGACAAGCGGTCCAGAATGGCGCGGTAGTATCCTCTAAACTCGTCCACACTCCTGGTCCAAGGTTGTCTGCGTAGTGTCCTGACAATGGGAAAGGACCAGGATACCTTGACGAAAACATCATTGATACCTATCCACAAGAAAGCGACATCAAGCGGGACGTCAAAGGTCAGCTTGGCGATTCTCCGGTACGCGCCAATGACTGAGTCGCCACCCCGGGCATAGTTGACCAGCTCGTGGTCCGGCAACTTTCGACCCAAGAGGTCATAGTAAGAAGCCCCCGGTATGCCGACGGTTAGACTGTCACCAAAGAAAGCTATCTTCACGGGCAAGTCCTATGTTTGACAATGAAAAAGTAACTTCCGGTGAGACAGCCCCATAAAACATCCAACCACGTAAAACGTAAAGCGTAAACCCACAGGGCCAATGACGTAAAAATGAGCCGTAGATAAGTCATTACGCTTCACGTCACTTGCCCTGCGGGTTTACGTCACCTGCCCTGTGGGTTCACGAGTTGGCTAGCGACATCAATCGGAAGTTACTTTTTGCCCCGCTGGCAAGCCAAATTCTGGTTTGATGTACTTGCGTCAGCTTTACCGACCCCACCCCCCCTTTCATCAGAACGGATACGCTTCAAGTCCAGCTTTCAGGGCCCCTTCAATCGTCCCGTCCACAAAACCCACACCGGGGAAAAACCACTCGTCCGGATCATAGCGTTCATCACTCCATTTAAAGATTGCAAACTCCCAGTTGTCCATGTCACCCGTATACTTCAGCCGGCAAATCGGACCAGCCACCCCATAATCGTGCCGGTCAGTGTATAGATAACTCCCCCGGTAACGAGCCGAATAGAAATAATTGGGATCTTTGAGCACTTGCCGGTTAAATTGGTCAATGATCTTTTCCACTTGCTGACGGACTTCTTGAGGAATCTTTGCCGAACTCATCGCTTCTCTCCTACCTCAATATATAGACAAATAAAAAAATTTTTACAAAGGACATCAAAGGTGTCATTGGCAACCCGTTGGGCCTTA
Organism: Anaerolineae bacterium; assembly: GCA_034409055.1. Taxonomy (GTDB): domain Bacteria; phylum Chloroflexota; class Anaerolineae; order 4572-78; family J111; genus DAOUMU01. The sequence continues at coordinate 3,477 of DAOUMU010000495.1, read as the reverse complement.
CCACTTAATAGTCGGGCCAAGGTGTTGCGGCTAATGCCAGCCTCGTCTATGATCTCTTGCCAGTTCCCGTTTGAATTGGGCTAAGCCATTCGATTTGGGTATGTTTTAAACGAGTCGAACAGTTGTTATTACGTGTTGCGTATTACGTGCCAAAAAAACACGCAATACGCAACACGCAACACGATGTTTTGAAATGTTCTGACTCAAATGAAACACACCCATTCGATTTGAAATCCCCATCATTTTAAAGGATAGTACTATATACAGGTGCTAATGTCAATACGTGGAGGGAGTAAGGAGTAGGGAATAGGGGTTGCAGGTCACAGGTTGCACGCTACCTGCTACCTGCTAACAACGGCTAACGGCTAAACGACGATTCCCGCTAACCGCTCCCCTACCGCCTGCAATCCGCAATATCCTCCATTTTTTCCAACAGCATTTCGAGCTGTTTTTGTACTTTCCAATGTCGAGGACACTGCCGGATATCGTTTTTGACGGCGTCGACAAATGAAGCTATTTCCTCTGGAGTCGAAGGCAGGGGGAGCTTCTCCAAGTGTTCGGCAATTTCTCTACAAATTGTAGCCTTTTCATAGTAATCGCGTTTGAATGATTTATCATAGTCGCTTGTAAACGCATATTTGTCTTGATAATCGCTGGCCATACCATACCAGAGCCCTTCTTCCTTTCTGACGGACGTACATAATTCGGAATGGAGGGTTTGTAAGGCACGACTCGCTTCCTCAAAATTCATCTTTTTTTCCTCAAGTGTCTTATTGTTATCTTTGCTTCTTCCATTCGAGTTTGCTTGCAAACAAAAAGTGGCCGGTACGCCGCCATCAGCTTCTAATCCTTGATGCCCCCAGGGTTCACGGGAGCGCCTTCCCAGGCTCTGAGGAATTCCTGCGCTTTTTCCGACGTATGTAGATAAGCAAAACGGGCCACTTGACGCCCGACTTCCTTCACTCGCTCCTCCAGGCCGCTATCTTTCAGGGTTCCTGAATCATCAAAGACCTTCCATGCTTCTGGAATTGACACTTGTTCGGGGATCACCCAAGCGTGAAGCGCTCGACCAACGGTACGCAAATTGTTTAGAGCATGGACGGCACCCAGTGCGCCGCCCGAGACACCCACCAGCCCGATCATCTTGCCTTCGATTTCATCGAACCCCATAAGATCCAAGGCGTTCTTCAACACGCCACTGACGCCCCCATGATACTCGGGTGTTCCCAGAATGATCCCCTGGGCTTGGCTCACCTCTCTCCGCAGCTTAAAGACATCCTCAGGAAAGGTGCTTTCGTCCTCATTCCCAGTGCAGAAAACAAGATGGTAATCCCTGAGATCGATCAGTCGGGTCTGGGCGCCGGTCTCTTGGGCGCCTTGCAAGGCAATCTGTACAGCCATGCGGGTATAGCTGCTGCGTCTTAGACTCCCACAGATGCCAACGACAAAGACACGGTTTCCAGTCTGGTCGTTTTGATTCATGGTGATCTCACTCCCTTTAAGCTAACCGCGATGGGTACATCAACGCAACTCGGCCAGCCTTGCTTCGGCATCTGCGATCTTGTTTGGGTCGTTGGCACCGCCTTGGGCCAGGAAAAACTCAAAATCGGCGATGGCCTGTTCTGTTTGGCCCAGAGCCTGCCAGGTCAGCCCCCGGTAGTAGTAATCGGCCTGGGTGGGGTGGTGCTTGATGATCCAGTTCTGGTCTTCCAGGGCCTGCTCATACTGGCCCAGTCCGTAATAAGCCCGACCTCTACTTTGCAGGGTGTAGGCTTTGTCGTCCTGATTACTTAGCCCCAGGCTAAGAGCTCGGCCAGCGGCCTCTAACACCTCCTGGTACTTGTATCGATCCAGGTAATGCCTGGCCAGACGGACATAGACGTCGACGTAATCGGGGATAAGCTCGAGAGCTTGTTGGTATGAGGCCAAGGCTTCGTCGTACCGACCCAGGCCATGATAGGCATCACCCAGCCCCATGTAGGCCCTGGGAATCTCACCGAAAGCCAGGGCCGCCTGGTAGTCGGCATGGGCTAGGTCGTACTCCTCCAGATCGATGTAGACGTTACCCCGGTTGATTAGAGCCCAGGTGAATTCTGGATCCAGTTCGATGGCCCGATTGTAATCGGCCAGAGCTTGCTGGTTGTGCCCCTGGAAACGATGGGACAGGCCGCGGTTGTACCACCCCTTGGGATTATCCGGCCTGACCTGAACGTATACGTCCAGATCGGCCACCGCCGCCGAATATTCACCCACGTTGGCCCGACATGAACCCCGGGCGAAATAACTGTCCCACTGCTCCCGGTCGAGCTCCAGGGCGTTGGTAGCGCTTTCGATACATTCACCGTACAGACCGAGATTAAGCTGCGCTTCCGACAGGTCGTTCCAGGTGACGGCTCGCTGGGGATCGATGGTGACGGCCCGGGTATATTCCTCGGCCGCGCTGGCATAATCTCCGTTGTTGTAGTAGTCCACGGCTATATTATGATGCACCTTGGCCAGACTGGGGTCCAACTCCAAGGCTTTGGCCCAATCCGCATAAGCCCGCGCTTTGTCCCCTAGCATCGAAAACATTAAGCCCCGGTCGGCGTAGCCCAGGGCGTAATCGGGGTCGAGCGCCAGGGCCTGTTCCATCTCATCGAGGCCGGCCTGATAGTTACCCAGGTAAAAGTAGGCCATACCCCGATACCAGTGGGCCGGGGCCAGCGTGGGGTCGGCCTGCAAAACCAGATCCATCAGGGCCAGCACCTCTTCGTAGTTTTGGGCTTGGTAAGCGGCCTTGCCTTGCACGTAGTTGGGATCAGTAATCTCTTCGCCAGGCGGGGTGGCCGTGGGCTCGCCGGGGTGAAACTTCACCACCCGGGTAGGGATGGCAGTCGGTCCAGTTGTAGCGGCTACAACCAAGGTTGCCGTTAGAGTAGGTTGAACGGTATCGGTGGGCATCACCGTGGCAGGCGTAGGTGTGCCCAATACCTCGACCTTTGGCAGGGGAATAGGGGTGGCTGCTGGCAATTGGGCAGCAACCTCATGGGAAGGCACTTGCCGAGGGGTCACAGCCAGGTAGACGGCCGCGCTAACAGTGATACAGGCAAAGAGAGCCGCAATGGGCAACCCGACAAAGGCGACCAGTTTCCAAATCAAGGGGGCTTGTTTGAGTTGATCGATCATATTCCAACGTCTAATTACATCATCTTTTTAAGTGTCTGATATGTCTTTTTAATTATAATTCAGTAGCCCAACGGTGGGAGCTGAGCCACCAGGCGGCACGGGCTCCAGACACTCGCCCAACGCCCCAAAGACAGGTCCAATCAACTTCGCCAAGTCTCTTGATAGCCTGGTCGGCTCCAGCGACGGGGTGCGACCCGTTCGCCCGAAACCGACCTTTCGAGGTCGGGGGATGGGCGGCAAAGGGCAACTGACCATTGTTCTTTGACAACAAAGTCCTGCGTACTTTGCAGGCTGTAGATTGATGTTGGTGAG
>DAOUMU010000494.1:0-9713 GCA_034409055.1 Anaerolineae bacterium | reverse complement strand
CTACAAGCTCGAACCGCTCACCGTAGCTTCCGTCGTCAACCCTGTAACTACCTCGCTCGCCTCGAAGCTCTAGCTCAGGCCATTGCCCTCCTGGAGTAGCTTGGTGTTACTTTTTCTGGTAGGCGTTTTTACGCCATAAACCCTCACGTTTCACGTTTTACGCTTCACGTCACCGAAAGTTTTGGGATGATTTAAATTTCGGAACTCCCTTAGTATATTCATATACAGCGAACGTGCAACTAAAAACCTGGTAGTGTATCCCCATACGTGTTGCGTGTTGCGTGTTACGTGTCAAAAAATGTAGTAGTCAAGATGATGTTGAACACCGAACCGCTCTTGCCGGATTGCCAAATCGGGCAACTGTGCCTCATTATGGCCTGGATTTGGTAATCCAGCCCGAGCGAAAACTGTTCAGAATGTTGTTGCCCACTACAGTTACGTGTCAAAAAAACACGCAATACGTAACACGCAACACGATCTCAAATGAAACACACCCTATTCATTTTACTGAGAGATGTCAGAGGTTAGCAGGTATATTTGAGACAGCATCAGGCGGCCTGCGACCTGCTCCACTTTGAAATCTGGGGGTGGACAAGGTTCATTCGCCAATAAGGCTGTGTCCGTTGGCAAAATATTCAAAATGAATTTTTTTTGAAATTTAAATTGAAATATTTAAAGGCGGTTTTTCTGGTATAATAGGGGGGATTGGTACATCGCTCTTAAAACAGTGGATCACGCGACAATTGCCACTTTGATGATTTCAGGTCGTTGTTGATCTTCTTTGCTAACGGCAAAAATCCGATTGTTAAAAACCAAATATGCTTGGCGTAATTCTTTAACCTATGTTAAAATAATGCTATCCGATTGTGCCACTATCACGATTTTATGGCAGGGTACCAAACCTCTGCTACGTAAATAAATCCATTCTTAGAGGCAAAGTTGCTCCTCTGGACGGAATAACCGATGACGCTACCTTCCGTATTTATCAGCTATAGCCACAAAGATGAAAAAGAAAAAGAAACCTTGTTATCCCACCTGGATGTTTTACAACAGGCCGGTCTAATTGACCTGTGGAGTGATGACCGCATTGGTGCGGGTCGTAATTGGGAGCAAGAAATTAACCAGGCGATAGGTCGGGCTAGGATAGCTATCTTGCTCGTCACGGCTAATTTTCTCACCTCAGACTTTATTCTACAGCAAGAAGTGCCGGCTTTGCTCAAACGCCGTCAAAGCGAGGGCTTGATTATTTTTCCAGTGATTGCCAAAGCCTGCGCCTGGAGAGAAGTTGACTGGTTGGCGAAAATGAGCGTCAGACCTAAAAACGGTAAACCAGTCTGGGGTGACGGTGGTAGCCATGTTGACGAAGACTTGACTGTCATTGCCGAAGAGATCGCAGCCATCATTCAGTCATCTGTCTCTGAAGATCAACTTCCTGCTTATGTAGTAAAGTCTCATGGGGTCCCAGAGAAGAGCGCTGAACAGGAATATCAAGTGCTCTGGCAAACCCAAATCCCTCTTAAACCACAACATCTCTTTGCTAGCCCTGATTATGTCTGCCTGGTTACCAACAAGACGTTGCATTTTCTTTCCCCCACTAATGGCGCGCCTCTGCTGCCCCCCCTAACTGCTATTGGGAATTTTTCGCTGACAGATTATGCTCTCACGGGGGGAGCAGTGACCCCCTCCGGTAGCCTTCTCTTAACCCTGCTCCCACCTCATTCGCCCGATAAAGCCCGTTTGTTGGCCTTGAAACTTACCAGAATAAGTACAGCCCAGCCAGCAAATGTATCGGTGCAATGGATCTATAAGGCCCCGAGCAGCCAACTCTCAAGCCCGATTATTGACAATAAAACAGCCTACCTCATCCAAGGGGGACCTGAACTAGTTGCCTTAGACCTTGAACGTGGTCAGGTACAACGCGTTATTCCCTTGCCCACCTCCTATAATTTGCATCAGGATTGTGTTTCCTTCGCTTTCGCCACCTCCTATCTCTGCCTGGCCTTATGTGATGGTATAATATTGGCCCTGGATCCTGAAACGGGGCAAATTGTCGCCACGCTATATGAGCGTCCAGAGGGAGAGCAATTGTCACCCCTGACCACAAATGGCCTGCGACTTTTCTTTGGTCTCTCTCCTGACCAGAAGAGCGCCTCTCCTAGCTATGTTTGTGCTTTGGATGTGATCTCGGGGCAGGAAGTATGGAAATTTCCAATGCCGCCTGGCCCTTCAGGACAACACCGGTCGATTGAAGGCCAACCCCTCGTCGTCAACAAGACCCTCTACGTGACGGGACGTAATCACTATCTGCATGCCCTCGTTATTGATACGGGGCAGGAGCTTTGGCATTATGAAATGCCGAACCGGATTAAACTTGGCCCGGTATGGACTGGTACAGCAGTTATTGCCGCTGACCAGCAGGGAAATCTGCATGCTTTATCTGCCACTGAGACAGATGTTACCGAGTTCGATGTTTTCCTGGCCCATAACAGCCAGGATAAACCCCAAGTAGAAACCATTGCTGGGGAACTAAAGCGGCGTGGCCTGAGACCGTGGCTTGATAAAGAGCAAATTCCACCAGGACGGTGGTTTCAGGACATCATCCAACAGGCGATTACACAGGTCAAATCTGCTGCCATTTTTATTGGCCCAAGTGGTTTAGGAAAGTGGCAGGCCTTAGAATTGCGGTCATTCATTAGCCAGTGTGTGGAGGCTGATCTGCCGGTGATCCCTGTCTTGCTGCCGGGAGTTAACAATATCCCGGAAAAGTTACTCTTTCTCAAAGAGTTAAACTGGGTGCGCTTCACCCATAAGGTTGATGACGCTGAGGCGCTGGATAACCTAGAGTGGGGCATTACAGGCAAACACCCGCAGAGAAACCTATAAAATGCAATAGCACAATCTGTTTTGGAAACCTAGTCTTCCTAGAATCCAGCTTAAGACTGTTGTCAAGCACTACCAACAGGCTCTGGCCGACTCAGAGGCGTGGCTGGCACACTATGGTATCGTGGAGGAGTAATGGCACAGTTACCTGAAAAACCGATTGGTTCCTATAAAATTCTTGATGAACTTGGATATGGTGGTTCTGCTGCGGTCTATCTGGCCCAGAAGGAGGATGACTCTCGTAAAGTAGCTTTGAAAGTACTCTATCCCCATGCTTTCCGTGAGCCTGGCCTGGTCAAACGGTTTGAGCGAGAGGCGCGTACGGTCGCCAAGTTAAATCACCCCAACATCATTCGCATTTTTGACACCCAGTACGAAGGGGAGTTCTTCTTTATTGCTATGGAATACATATCTGGCGGGACACTCCGTGAACGGTTAGAAGAAAATGAATCCCTGTCCAGAAGTGAGGCGGTAGACATTGTTAAGAGTATCGGCGCAGCCCTGAAATATGCTCATAAGCATGAACATAAGATTATCCACCGTGATCTTAAGCCCGAAAATATCTTGCTTGATACGAGACAAAAACCGATACGACCAATCCTGACCGATTTTGGGCTAGCTAAATCATTGTCGGTGGAGGATCCGACTGCTGCTTCAATCGTAACCAGGAACGTGATCGGATCGCCTCACTATATGGCTCCTGAGCAGTGGCATAATGAAGTGCCAACCCCGACCACTGATCTTTACACCTTGGCTATTATTTTTTTCGAAATGTTGGCCGGCCAACGCCCCTTCGAGGCAAATTCACCCTCAGAATTATTGCAAAAACATCTGAATGAACCTTTACCGCTTCTTTCCAGTATAGCGTCGGATGTAGGCCCATTTTTTGATGACATTCTGATTCGAGCTGCGGCCAAGAATCCGTCCAACCGCTTTAAGAGTGTGGCCGAGTTTATCGAAGCCGTAGAAGAAGCGAATGCTCAAGCCGAAGAAGTTGAACGAGATCGAAGCGAGCGGCAAAGTCAGGCAGCCAAAATGATTGAGGCGGCTCAAGTCTACTTGCAAAGAGACAATTATGATCCTGACATAGCTTTAACCATCATCGAAGCGGCCTTAGAAGTTGATCCAGAGTGTGTTGAAGCCCTGAGTTTGAAGGGCAAAATCTACTCTGAACAAAAGCAGTTTACGGCAGCCCTGGAGGCTTACGAGCAAGCTTATCAACGGAGTCGGACTCGGTCTTCTGAAGTGATCGTAGATTACTTGGAAGCATTAAGAAAAAATGCAGAGATTTCCTGGAATGGTGGAGATCATCAAGGAGCAATCAATTATTGCCATCGTATCGTGAAAGTTCTGGGCGAAAATGATTATGAGGATGAGTGCATCCAACAAATGCGGACCCAAGTTTGGTCCTGGTTAATTGAATTTTACCAAAGTGAAGGGGATAAGGCTTATGCTCAAGGAAATCCGGCAGATTTGGATGAAGCCATCAGAATTTTAGATAAGCAGATCCAATGTCTTGATAAGCTCAAGGCTGATAGTAAGCGGCTGTGGTATAAGAAGCAGGCATTACAAGTAAAGAAGTATAAGGATAAGATAGAGGCTGAGGAAAAGGCTATAGCCGAAATCTATACTGAAAGTGGTGATACTCATTTTGGGAGCGAGGATGTTATTCAGCACTATCGTAATATGGATGAATGTTACCAAAACTTAATTGACCTTGTTGAATCTGAGAGGAAGTTTGAGTGGGAAGAGAGTCGGCGTGAAAAGCTGAAAGAACAGGCCGAAAGCAGAGTTACGTTTGCCTTAAAAGCAGCGGCAGAACCTGAACCTGATTATGAGACTGCTATTCGACATTACGAAGCCATCCGCGATATCGAGGAGTCCCACCGTTATCCAAACCTTTCCGAGGAACTAAACCTTAACCTCACGGAGAAAATTGCCGATCTGGAAAAAAAAGCAGACTACTATAACAAGTATTCTGAAATACAAGTTCTCATAAACCAAGGGAAATACTCGGAAGCTTTGAGGCAACTTACTGCGGATTTTATTGACAAGGGGAATTATGAGTATCGAAATGTAGCAGACCTGCTTTCGTTACTGGTACAAGCTAAAAAGAATGATTGGCAGCTTCCAGCAGAATCGGCGGGTGAGTCTGGGGTCAAAACTTTAAGTGTAGGTTTGGTGCGAGCGGCGCGGGCGCGAGTAGAACTACTCAAGATTACCCTTGAACCCTGGTCTAACCTCTCAGAGATCATTGCTGAACAGCACAATCTACTGGTGACTTGTGAGAAGGAGATTGAAGCGGTAGAGGCCAGGTTGAGTGAAGCAAAAGCTCCAGAGAAAATACCCGGTATTGAAGGCTACCACGATGAATTAGCCCGCGTAAGAGAGGAAATAGAAGCGTGGCACACTCGATTACAACAAATAGAGGTGGATGCAGCTCTACAAAAAATTGAGACCTGGCTGCAGAAACTTGATGAGATTGAGGTCAATCTGAAGGAGTACTATCGGTTTGAGGAAATTCAAAAATTTTTCAGCCGGAGTGATGCAGAACTGACAGCGATTGAAGAAGACCCATTGTTTGTCGCCTTGCAGGCTCTGACCCCCACCAGTCTTGCCCTTAGACGAACTATACATAAGATACAGGCGCAACTCATTAGTGTGTTGGCTCAAGATATTAACCAAAGAAAAGAAGAGTTAACCAAAGTGCAGAATAATAGGAATCTTCTTCTATTTGTTGGGATAGTTTCTGCGTTAATTAACCTTCTATTGGGTTTTATCTTTTGGGACAGAGTAAATCTTTTAACAAAGGGAATTATAGGTTTTCCCTTGATAGCAATCGTGATTCTAGTAACAGTGATGTTCACTCCAAATATTTACCAAAGGATTAGAAGACGATGAACGATCTTACATCTGACCAAGGACAAGAATCATCAAAGACAATCTGTTGGTTTGTCATAGTAGTAATTGTCTTAGTATCTATTTGTATCACTTCTTGTGAGGCCGGGTCTGTTAGGGCAATCTTTCTTAATCCTACAGCAACAGCCACCACTGCAGCCAACGCGACAGAGACGAAGGTAGCAATGGAGACCGCCACGGCAGAAGCCAAAGCGGCAACGGAGACGGCGGCTGCGGAGACCGCCACAGCAGAAGCCAAAGCGGCCACAGCGACGGCGATTGCGGAGGCTGCCACAGCAGAGGCTAGAGCGGCAGAGGAGACGGCGGCTGCGGAGACCGCCACAGCGGCAGAGGAGACGGCGGCTGCGGAGACTGCCACGGCAGAGGCCAAAGCGGCAGAGGAGACGGCAGCTGCGGAGACTGCCACAGCAGAGGCCAAAGCGGTAGAGGAGACAGCGGTTGCGGAGACTGCCACAGCAGAGGCCAAAGCGGCACAGACGGCGATAACTATGGCAGCGACTGCTACAGCAGAGGCCAATATACCGACCCCCGAAGCTGTAGTCATATCAGCGAATGGCCTAGAATTACGTGATGGTCCTGGAACCGACGATTCTTACCACCCAATTACCACCCTCCCTAAAGGTACCGCCTTAACTGTTCTAAGGCCCGTAGTTAACAAACCTGATTGGATTAAAGTTTTAGCTAATTTAGAATCTACTAGGATTGTCACGGGTTATGTGATTACTGCACCTGAATCTATTCAAATCAATGTGGATTTGGCTGACATCCCGCCAATTTTTGAATATGGACCTCATTTAATTGACCCCAAACCATTTGAGCAGCGTGCCAATGATCATTTTATAACCTTCAAATGGGAAAATAAAGGTCTGCAAGAAGGCCAGTGTTACTCGCTGATAATCTATCGAACTGATCTGAGTCCTGGCGAAGCTTGCTTTCATTATCAGTACGAGGAGATGCCGGGCGAAGAAGCAGTTGTGGATGTTTCACCTATCAAGCATAGTTGTACACCAGGTGAATATTATTGGGGCGTAGGGATTGCAACTCCAAAATTAGATACAAGCGTTGGACCATGTGAGGGGGTTCCATGGGGGGCAGAAAATTGGCGTGATGATTCGGAGCGAGATGAAAGGAATATAATTGGTCTTAGCGTAGTGCCTCGTGACAAGCCATCCGATGGTGGTGAAGGTGGTGGTGGTGGTGGTGGTGATGGTGGTGGCACTGTAATTAGTGTTCCGAAACCGTAGTAATGAGTTAATGTAAACGTCAGCCTGATACTTTGAGTTTGGTCTGATCTCAAAGACTGCCCCAATCTTGCCACATTCAAAGAAACAGCTGTCAGATGCATTAATTATTTATCTATTACAAACAAATCAGGTTTTATTTCGACGCTATTTGTGCTCACTCCACTAAGTTCATAAGTGCAAATGGTGAAATTGTCAAAGTAAGCTTCACCATCTATATAATCACTAGGAAGGATGTTGACCCCCATATATCCTGATCTTGGCAAAGTAAGCTCATTACTGTTAGTGTAGGAGGGTAGTTGACATCCATTTAGAAATAGATCGATGCTAGAAGTGTTACGCTGTATCTTTAGTTTGTTTTCAGAGGTTCCAGCATAAATAGTACACGTGATAGGAGGAGGAGTTGGTGGAATTAGGATGCTCCAGCTACCAATCCACCCACTACCATTCCATATTTTCTCTCGTTTACGTAATAGATAAGTGTTGTTATCGTTGTTGATGTTAAATTGATAAAACTGTTCTACATTGTTTGAGATGGTCAGGTCAAATACGATACCATATTCATCATCAACGTATGGGTTAGTAACAGCCCATTTAACATCAACCTGTGCTGAATAGTTATTATAGGGGCCACGGGGAGAGGTAGCCGCATGAACTTGGGTCGTATCTCTAGTTAGCATATGATACTTACCATCGAGATATTCTACTAACACCCATGGCTTTGTGGGTGGAGGCGGCCAGCCCGAGTTTGGATCATCAAATGTTTCAACATGACAAGGTGGTGGTGAAGGTTTATAAATAATCGGTATGTAAAGGCAGTATGTAGCAAAGGTAGGATTGATATCCGCACTGTCCTCGTTATTGCTGAGGTCTGGATCGGGTGGGTCGGCGGTGAGGATTTTGGCAGTATTGGGGATGGTGCTACTATTCGTACAGGTATTCACCCTAGCAGTAATGGTTAGGGTGGCTTTTGCCCCATTGGCTAAGTCACCTATCATCCACACACCACTTTCGTGGTTGTAGCCCTGGCTTAAAGAATGGGTGATATAAGTCACATCCCTCGGCAATTTATCAATCAGTTCCACCCCACTGGCCTCATCTGGACCGTTGTTGGTGACGGTCACCGTGTAGATGATAATCTCTTCGGCGTTTGGCATAGCATTGTTAACCGTCTTGGTCACTGCCAAGTCGGCTCCGGTTATTGTCTCAGTTACCGTGATCACTGCCCTGGCCAGGTTATTATTGGTTTCTGGATCGAATTGATCGGCCGTGAGTTCGTGGGCGATGTTAGGGATGGGCTGGCCACTTGTACCTATGTCGACCTTGGCGGTGATAGTCAGGGTGGCGTCTGCGTCGTTAGCCAAGGTGCCCACCGTCCACAGACCATTGGTGTTGGTATAAGTGCCCTGGCTTAAAGTATGGGTGATATAAGTCACCCCCGTTGGTAATTTATCGGTGAGTTGTACCTTGGTGGCCTTATCTGAACCGTTGTTGGTTACGGTCACTGTGTAAGTAATGATCTCATTTTCTTTTGGTTTGGTGTTGTTAACTGCCTTGATCACTGCCAGGTCGGCACTCGGACACCGGTAACTAACATTCAGACCAACCAGCACCAGTGAGTCCCCGTTTTTGGGCGGTGAATGTAGGGTGATGGTGACCCGGTCGGTTCTGGTCGGTACCTGGGGCAGCCTCAAATCGATGATATCTAAGAGCTTGCCATTGGTTGGCTTGGTGATGGTTACACTCTCCGTAACCTCTCCGGCGACTGCCTCCAGCACCAGGGGGCGCTCATCTACATTATTATCAATGACAACAGCAGTAACAAAGAGGTCGGTTGGTTTAGCCAGGGTGGTGAAAGTGAGAGGCTCAGTGTAGGTCTCATGCCCATTGTTATTCCAATAGACGTAAGCATTTGTGGTTTTACCAATAGAGGTCCACTCCTCATTCTCCGTCTCTCGCTTGGCATACAGAATAAGCCCACGGGGTGTTTTGTTATCCCCCGGCTCATTGATAGAGGCTGTAATCTGGCTGGTTGGTTGCAGCCTGGTCTCGAAGGTATAGCCGTCTGAGCTATTCCTGGTTGGCTCATTCAGGGGAATTGGTTCCGAGGTATCAGTGGTGAAGGTTACCCAGTCTGGCGTCACCGTACTGTCACTATAACGCCCGGCCAGTTGCGCCAGCAACCAGTTCACCTTGGTTGGGTCATTCAGTGACAAAGTTTTCGTGATGGTGCTTTGGGCGTCGCCCATCCCGGTGCCGGTGATCTCCATCCGGTGGAGCACACAAATATCGCGCCATTTTGCGACCGGGGTTTGAGAGGTGGTGGCGGTTATCGGACTTAAAGTGATACCTACCGGTTGAGCCGACGAGGACTGATCTGACCCAGCTTGTTTCGGCTGCTGCGTTGCCGCCATCGCTGCCAAAAGCACAATGCTCGACCAGAGCAGAAGCAGGGCTAACCTGATAGTATGTTTGTTCATCCCATTAAGCCTCCCATTCCCCCTCATCGTCGACTGATACCTTGTTAATAGGTTCGTAGGTTCTTTAGGAATTTCCGTGGAATCGCTCAGAGGGGATCGACAGATCCCCGACATATCGTGGCATAGCCATTTTCTGCCACAAGATGTAGGCCCGGATTTGTCAATCCGGGCCGAGCGCCACGGAAAATCCCAA
>DAOUMU010000493.1:0-24090 GCA_034409055.1 Anaerolineae bacterium | reverse complement strand
GGACATGGATTTCTCCCTGGTGCAGCCCCGCTTGCGGGTACGTTACAATGAAGAAATGAAAAAGTCGGTCTACACCGTCCCCTCGGAGTTGGGGCTGATGCTTTTTGCCGTGGCCCTTATGATCGCCGGGATCGGGATCGCCCGTGAGCGGGAATTGGGCACGTTAGAGCAGTTGATGGTCACTCCCATCAGCCGGATTGAATTAATCATCGCCAAATCGGTGCCGGCCGTGTTGCTGGGATACTCGGTCTTTCTCAGTATGCTGGCGGTGGCTATTCTGGCTTTCGGGGTGCCAATGCGCGGTTCATGGAGTCTACTCCTGTCAATTTCCTTCTTTTTCATCTTCATCGAACTGGGCTTTGGCTTAATGATCTCAGCCTATGCCAAAAACCAGATGCAGGCCCTGCTCCTGGCCTTTACCTGGGTCATGATCGAGTTCTTCTTCTCTGGCTATGGGGTCCCCGTGGAGAATATGCCGGACGTTTTACAGAAGATTGCCCCTATTTTCCCAATTTATCACTATATGATCATTTTCCGGGGCATCTTGTTGAAGGGCGTGGGCCTGGATGCCTTCTGGCCGCATCTACTGGCTGGTTTCATTATTGGCGGTGTGATAACGACGATTACCATCTGGTTTTTAGGTCATCAGCGATGGGAGTGAGCGAGTTGAGGTTCATTATGACTTTTCTTACCGATCCCTTTTTTTGGGCTTTGATCAGTACGTTTGGGTTGGTGGGGGGCTGTGCGGTGGTCGGCAGTAGGAAAGTGGGCCGGTATACACTATTGGGCTTGCTTATTGTGGTTATCTTTGATTTAGGGCGGGTGATGCTGGTCTTGCCATTTGTCGATCAGCCTCGTTTTGAGCTTGGTGGCTGGCATGGCTTGGTCGGTGGCATTATCTTTATCGTTGGCTTGCTTTTTGGCGTTCCGGCCTTCGATATAAAACCGTTAAATGTGCCAGAAAAGGGGATGGAACTCAACACCACCGGCCTCTATGGGGTCGTCAGAAATCCCATTTATCTGTGCGAGATTCTGTGGTGCCTGGGCTGGGCTATCATTCACCGTTCTATCATCGGGGTTGCCTTGGTGCCATTGTGGTGGGTTGGACTCCTACTCCTGATTTTTATTGAGGAAGAGAGTTTGGAGCGTGCTCTGGGACAACCCTATTTGGCCTACAAGCAGCAGGTGCGAGGCCGGATTCTTCCGGGCCTACCTTTCTAATACCAGATGAAAAAATTCCTTTTCACGACTCTGCCTTCTAACGATCTCGGTCTGTTGACCCGATCTTTACCGATTGCCGGTGAGTTGGCCCAGCGAGGGCATCAGGTTGCCTTTTGTAGTCCGGCCAGAGCGCCCCGTAAATTGATTGCCGAAGCCGGGTTTGATAACTTTCTGCCTAAGCATCCCCTGTATTATATCGGGCTAGAGGATTTAAACTTCCGGGGTCTTTACAAACTCGTAAAATCAGAACGCCTGAAAAAGGGCTACGGCAATATCTTTAATTTTTTACTCAAACTTTTTCCGGCCATTCCGACCAAGTTCGCTCCCCTCACTTCAACTGTCTGGAATATGGATCATGCCGGCGCAATGGCCGGTATGCTGAACAAAGGATTTGTTCAGGCCCATTGCGAGGCCCTGAGCAACCTGATGACAGATTACGGGGCAGACGTCATCGTGGATTTTTGGAACCCGTTTGCTTGCATTGCCACCCGGGCCATTGGCAAACCTTTGGTTACGGTTATTCAGGTTGACGCCCATCCAGACAATCGGGGATTCATCTGGTGGCAAGAGCCACCACCGGATCTACCCACCCCTGTACCCGTGGTCAACAAGGTTCTGGCCGGGTATAACCTGCAACCGATCCGTAAGATGGAAGAACTTAATATTGGTGATTTAACCCTGGTGGTGGGCACGCCAGAAACAGATCCTCTGCCTGAAAAGGCCAAGGGTATCTACATCGGTCCGCTCCTGTGGCAGAAGCCAGAGGCGGAATTGCCGGATTGGGTGAACGATTTGAACCAGGATAAGCCGGTAATTTGGATATATTCGGGCAATCTTCGTTATACGCCCGGTGGCAGCCCCTTTGACTCGGCGGTGATTCTGCACGCCTGTATCACCGCCCTGGCCGATGAGGCGGTACAGGTTGTCCTGACCACCGGCCACCAACCTTTACCCAGGGAACTCCTACCCCTACCTGCCAATTTCTACCACGAGTCCTATGTGCCAGGCCTGGCTATGGCCAGGCGGAGTGATTTACTAATCCATCATGGGGGGTATGGCTCGTGCCAGACCGGGCTTTATACAGGCACACCGGCCGTTATCATTCCTACCTTTTCCGAGCGTGAGAGCAATGCCCGGCGGATTGCGGCTTTGGGAGCGGGAGAGTTCATCGTACCGACTGAAGATGGTTCGGGGAAGAAACATGTGCCAGCGGAGGAGGTACGGGTTAAAGTGAGACATGTTCTCGCCGAGCCCTCCTTCACCTTAAATGCCAGACGAGTCAGCGCAAAGATGCAGACTTACGGCGGGGCATCTGAGGCGGCCCGTCTGATCGAGAACTTTGTTAGCCGAATATAGGTTAACTTTGAGACGATCGCGGTCCATGCTTCGATGCGGCGGAGAGGCATCGGTACCCAACTGCTGCAAGCTGTGTTTGACTTTGCCCGCACGAATAGGTGCTGTTCGATTTGTCTCGCCGTGGTGGATACCAATCTGGGCGCACGCCACCTCTATGAACGGCTTGGCTTTGTGCCCACCGAAACGCGGCAATACCCCTACCTACAGCGCATCATGGGCTTTTCGGCTGTGACCACGCTGGTCAAGCAGATGACTTATTTGTAGGGCAAACTTATGAAGATTAAAAAATTAATCGGGTAATAGCATTTCACAAATACCAGTGCCCGGTACGGGTATAACAACGGATTCGAGGATTTATCGGATCAAAGAGAGCGTTTCACAGTTGGGACAAGGCTCGAAAATCTGGTACGATAGCCAACGAACCGCAGCCAATCGGGCAGCGGATATTTAGCGGATTAGCGGATATGTCCAGGCTTGGCGGTGATTATCCGCACTTCCTGCGGTCGCCGTTCCTCATCCGCTTACCTGTTTGGTACACCCCCCAATGATTACATACGCCCGTCCCAAACCCTTAACGCTCCCGATCAAATCCGTTTGATCCCTATGATCCGTTGTTATATGCAACCCGACTTCAATGACCCGATTATTTTCTTAAAGTTCATTAGTTTGCCCGGTATTACACAAGCTAAAGCTTGTCTTACATAAGTTGCACTTTAAAAATAGAATAACTTATGTCAACTAAGTATTGACATTTGGGTTGATCTTTGATATAATGAGTGTATACTCAATCAAATGATTGTTTGCTCACTCATATGATTGTATGCTCAATTCGCCTTGCAACGGAGTCTATTGAAATGTTACCAAACCCCATTGACTTCAAAGAACAAATGACTGAAGTCCGACGCCAGCAGATTTTAACGGGTGCGGCCCAGGTCTTTGCCGAAAAAGGGTATCATCAGGCCACCACCAAAGAGATTGCCAAAGCGGCCGGTGTGTCCGAAGGCACCATCTATAACTACTTCCAGAACAAACGCGAATTGCTGGTAGCTATGATTGACGTCATTGGCATGCAGTCGGTCAAGAATATTGTCATCGATCATCCGCCCGAGGATCCAAGAGAATATTTGGCGGCTGTCCTGAACGACCGCTACGAAATCGCTAAAAATTTTGGCAATCGAATGATCCCCCTTATTGCCGAAATGCTGACCGATGAAGAAATGCGTGACACGGTTTACAATCGAATCGCCATGCCCATCGCCAGTTATGTCGAGAAGTTTGTCCAGGCAAACATTGAGGCCGGTCGATTTCGGCAGGTAGACCCGGTGATTGCCACACGTAGTTTTGTTGGAGCGGTGTTTATCAACTTTGCCTTGAGACTATCTGGGTTGGACGAGCGTTACAACAACCTCTCCAAAGACGAACTAATCGAGCAGGTTGTTTCGATCTTCTTGGATGGGCTGCTCATTAATGAAGACAATGAAGCATGAACTAATGGGTAGTTGCAACCAAAAACTGGGATTTGAACCATGTTTCGACGAACGTTTAGCTTAATTCGCAAAGAATTGCTTCATATCGTGCGAGACCCACGCACCCTGGCTATTATGATCGTTATTCCCCTCGTCATGCTGACCGTCCTGGGGTACGCCGCCACCACCGATATTGAACACCTGCGCACTGCCGTGTATGATGCCGACAAAACCCCCCAGAGTCGTGACCTGATTGAAGCTTACCAGGCCTCCAATTACTTCGACATTGTCGCCTATGTCGAAAAAGAAGATGACCTGAGATATTTGATCGATCACGGTGACGTGCGCGGCGCCCTGGTTATTCCCACCGGTTACGGACGACATATGGCAGCCGACGAACGAACCGACGTGGCCTTCCTTATCGACGGTTCGGACCCGGCGGTGGCCAATACCGTCTTTGCCGCCTCACAACAGGTGGGGCAGGCTGTTTCCATCAGAACGCTTGAAAAACAATTTGGCGCAGTAGTTGGCCACCTGCCGGGAGTCGATGTCAGACCCCGCGTCTGGTACAACCCCAACCTGGAAAGCTCTCATTTCATGATTCCCGGTATCATCGTTATCGTGCTCTTTCTGTTTACGACACTCTTTACCTCCACCTCCATTGTCCGTGAGCGAGAATTGGGAACGATTGAACAGTTAATTGTGACTCCCATCCGTCCCATCGAACTGGTAGTGGCCAAGGTTTTGCCTTATATTCTGGTCTCTTTCTTGGTGGTTATCGAGGTTCTCGCCGGAGGGGTGTTAGTTTTTGGCGTGCCGATTAACGGGAGTATCCCCCTGCTGCTGGGCCTGTGCAGCCTGTTTTTGGTTACGGCGCTGGGGATTGGCATCTTCATTTCCAGTCTGGCCAAGACTCAGGTGGAGGCGTTTTTAATGACCTTTGCCACCATCATGCCCACCATCTTCCTGAGCGGTTTCTTCTTCCCCATCGAGGCGATGCCCGGCTGGCTGCAAGCCATCAGTTTTGTCATCCCGGCTCGCTATGGCCTGATCATTATACGGGGCATCATCTTGAAGGGTGTCGGGTTGGAGATCTTGATTGAACAGGTGATGGCTATCCTTATCTTTGCTACCATAATTGTCACCCTGGCCTCAACCCGCTTCAAGAAGAAGCTGTAATGAGAAATTGATGGTTAATAACGGGTATGTGAGCGATGTTACTCAGAGTCCTTAATCTAATCCGCAAAGAATTTATCCACATTTCGCGAGACCCGCGCACGCTGGGGATCATGATTGTTATGCCGCTGGTGATGCTGATCTTGCTTGGCTACGCGGCCACCACCGATATTGAGCATTTGCGTACTGCCGTTTATGATGGGGATAAAAGCCCGCAGAGCCGCAGCTTGATTGAAGCTTACCGGGCCTCTAACTCCTTTGACCTGGTGGTCTACGTGCCTAGAGAAGATGACCTGACTTATTTGATCGATCGTGGTGATGTGCGCGGCGCGCTAGTCATTCCCGCCGGCTATGGCCAGCAAGTCGTGGCCCAAAAACCGGCCGAGGTGGCCTTCTTGATCGACGGTTCAGACCCAACCGCGGCCAATACCGTCTTGGCCGCCTCACAGCAGGTGGGGCAGGCCGTTACCATCGAGCGCATTGAGCAACGTCTCGGCACGTCGGTCGATAGCCTGCCGGGGGTCGACGTCAGACCCCGGGTCTGGTACAACCCCAATCTGGAAAGCGCCTACTTCATGATCCCCGGCATGATGGTGCTGGTGCTGTTTGTCTTTACCATCCTTTTTACGGCCACCGCCATCGTCCGTGAACGAGAGTTGGGAACGATTGAACAGTTGATCGTAACCCCAATCCGACCCCTTGAATTGGTGGTAGCCAAAGTTATACCCTATGTTCTGGTTTCTTTTGTGGTGGTCATTGAGGTTCTTATCATTGGCGTATTACTCTTCGGTGTGCCGATAAACGGCAGTGTGCCCTTGCTACTGGGTTTGTCCGGACTGTTCATGTTGACCTCCCTGGGACTGGGCATCTTTGTCTCCACGGTGGCCACCACCCAACAAGAGGCCTTGCTGATGACCTTTGCCACTGCCCTACCGACGGTCTATTTGAGTGGGTTCCTGTTCCCCATTGAGGCGATGCCCGGCTGGTTGCAGGTCATCACCTATCTCGTTCCGGCCCGCTATGCGATGGTCATTATACGCGGCATCATCTTAAAGGGCGTCGGATTAGAAATTTTGATTCAACAGGTGATCGCGGTGCTGATTTTCAGTACGGTGATACTTATTCTGGCCGCCACTCGGTTTAGGAAAAAGTTGGAATAAGCGGTTAATTTCGGGCACAGTTCGTAGGCTAATTTACTAATAGGATGGTTTGGAGATGAAACGGGATAGAGCCATAGAAGTAGCTACATACATCACTGTCTTTTTGGCAATTTGGGTGGTATCGCCTCTAGCTGGTAAGTTTATTGACACGTTTTTCTTCAACTACCCAAAAATATTTACCGATTCACTTTTGATGATCCTGTGCGGGATTCTGCTCATCGTAACTGGTTCCGTAATAGCCGGCTGGACGATCTTTTTATTCAAAGTCAAGGGGCAGGGCACCCCTAATCCTAAATTGCCCCCTAAAAGGCTCATCGTCACCGGCCCCTACAAATATTCAAGAAACCCAATGGCTTTGGGTGGCTTTTTGACCCTGCTCGGACAGACCCTGGTCTATTATTCACCATCATTACTGGTTATCGCCATTACATTTGGCGTGATTGTTTATCTGAATGCAATTTTCGTTGAAGAACCTGAGTTACGAAAACGATTTGGGACGCCCTATGAAGCGTATCTTGATAAAGTACCCCGGTTCTTCCCGAATCCATTAAAGTTTTTTCGATAGAACAACCGGTGATGTGTGCCATCATCAACCAGGCCGGTTGTCACATCTATGGAGGAAAATTATGATTGCCTGGATTAATTTTGTTGTATTGATTATCTCAACCTTACTGGTCCTTTATTTCTACGTCAAAAGTGTCGGCCCGGCGGCCCTGGAACAAAAAATTGGCCCGGCTGCCTACAAAAAATGCACCCAGTACCGGTTTATCGCCGGCCTTTTTATGGGCGTTGTAACCATCAACTACATCCTGTACGTTTTCTACCCGCTGCCGATTCCCCTACCCCATACCTTTCCCTGGAGTTGGTGGGTGTCGGCTTTGATCGCGGTGGTGATTGCCCTCCCTTCGGGCTACGTCTGGTATCGCGGCATGCGGGATGCGGGCGAAGAAACGATGGTGGTCAAAAAAGAACACACCATGTACGGCGGCATCTATGAGAAGATCCGGCATCCCCAGGCCGTGGGCGAGTTGCCCTTCTGGTGGGTGATTGCCTTTTTGCTCCATTCGCCCTTTCTGGTGCTGTACTCTTTCGTGTGGATCCCTATCTTCATCGCCATGTGTCTGGCCGAGGAGCGGGATTTGCGCATTCGCTACGGGCAAGCCTATGTGGAATACCAGAAGCGTACCGGGTTTTTACTTCCCAAGTGGGGCTAAGGGTGCAGTTTCAGACAAGGTTTTAGGGAATAAGGCAATAACGCAAAAGTCGCACAGTTGGTTTTGACGAATGACCAAGGACAAAGGACGAATTGACCTGTTGTATTGGTAAATTTCGTCATTCGTCGCTCGTCGTTCGTCATGTCGTACTTTAACAATTGAATATTAAGTACCCTGGTACTATTTTACTCTCATTTCTTTCCATGATATATTTTGATTGACTGGTCAGTCAATTAAAAAAATAGAAAGGAAAGCGATGGTCTATGTCACCTCGTACCAGAGCCCAAACTGAGGAAATTCGCCAGGCGCGAACGGAGCAAATTCTGGAAGCGGCCCGACGCGTTTTTGCTAAACAGGGCTTTCACGCTACCAGAATGTCAGACATTGCCCAGACGATTGGGGTCAGTCAGGGCACCTTGTATCACTACTTCCGTAGCAAGGATGATCTGTTTATGGCCCTGCTCTCTATCTGGGCAGAGAGGTTGGAAGAGGTGGTCAAAGGGTTGCCTGATACCCCTATGAGTGCGACCGACAAACTGCGGCTGATCAGCCAGGTCGGTCTGAATTTTCTGGAAGCTGATCGGGATTTACTACCCGTACTGGTCGAGTTTTGGGCCTACGCGCTACGTAAGCCCGAAGCCGCCGCCAGCTTTCGCCACCTGTTTCAGACAATGCAGCAAACTGTGATGGCCATTATCGAGGCGGGGATCGCCAATGGTGAGTTTAAGTCCACTAACGTTGCAGCCTTGTCCGCTCTGCCAATGATCATTCTGGATGGCGTGGTCATTCTCTCCCTGCTTGCCGGTGAAGATCTGGTCCAACCCGAACAAGTCTTCAAGCATACCGAACAGCTTGTTCTGGACGCCTTACAGCCAGAAACAGAAGGAGCTTCGTCGTGAGAGCTTTTTGGGCTGTAGCTCGCAACGAAATGGTTCAGCTTTACCGGGATATGTGGTACTTATTTTTGTTGACCATTGGGGCGACGGTTTCGCTAACGATAATGGCCTATACCCTATCGACTGACATTGAAGGCGTGACCACCCTTATTCTGGACCTTGACAATAACCGTCACAGTCGCCAATTCATCCAGGCGGTGATCAACGATGAATTTTTTACGCTTGACTTTATAGCCAGGCGTGATGAGGCTGAACAAAGTCTGCAAGAGGGGCTGGCCAAAGTTGTGATCATTATCCCGGCCGACTATAGCCAACTCCTCAAGCGGGGCGAAGCCGCTCAGATACAAGTGCTCATTGACGGCAGCGAACCGGCCGTGGCTGAATTGGCTCGCAACCACGTCTCAGTCCTGGCTAATAATCTCTCCCAACAAGTGGTCATCCAGGAAATGACTCGACAGGGCAGGCCGGTGCTCGCCTCGCGCACATTTCAGCCCCGGGTGCGTTACAACGCCGATTTAAGAACCATTGTCAGCGTCATGCCGGGATTGATGAGTGTCGTTCTGTCTGTATCGGCGGTGGGGGCAGCCTCTGCCTTTGCTCGAGAGCGGGAGCGAGGTAACTTTGAGCAGCTTATTTGCACGCCGCTGGGACGTTGGCCCCTTTTACTAGGGCGGATATTTCCCTACCTGCTGATCGGTCTATTCGACGTCAGCATTTTTACCGCCATTGGATATTTTGCTTTTAACGTGCCGGCGCGAGGCAACCTGGGGTTGTTCGTTTTATTAAGTTCTGTTTACGTCTTCGCCATCGCCAGTACCGGCGTTTTCATTGCCCAATTTTTGCATACCCAACACGCGGCAATGGTGACCACCTTTGTCCTCTTCGGCATTGTCCCCTCTTATCTGTCCGACATCTTCTTTCCTGTATCGAGTATGCCAACCTGGTTGCAACGACAATCGACTTTATTACCCGCGACCCATTTTACGACCATCGCCCGGGGCATTTTTCTAAAGGGGGTTGGCTGGGAGGTTTTATGGCCCAATACCTTAACTCTGCTCGCAGTCGGGGTGATGATGAGTATGCTGGCCTATCTTCGTTTTCAGAAGAAGTTAGGATAGAAAAATGAACGCCTTCTATCGCATCGGTCAAATTGTGAAAAAGGAACTGCTAGAGTTATGGCGTCATGCCGGTATAGTAGCCTTTGTACTGGCCATCCCGATTATTGAAGTGATTATCCTGGGTTACGCTACGGCCGGTGACGTCGACGATTTACCCGCTGTGGTATATGATGCCGACCGGACAGCAGCCAGCCGCCGCCTGGTTAATACCATTCATCAGGCTCGCACCTTTGAGGTGATATCTTTATCCGATGATATGTCCCAGGCAGAACGGATGCTGGATGGAAGCGAGATTAGCGCTTTCTTCATCATTCCCCAGGACTTCGAGCGCACCTTGACCGGTGACAACGATGAAGTCACCGTTGCCGCCATCATCGACGGCAGTAACATTGCCGTGGCCAATTACACGGCCACCTACGCCGAAGAAGTCGTCGGACATTTTCTGGCCCAGAATGTGGGCGGGGCCAATCTACGCCCGCAGGAAAGAGAAACGCAAGCGGTGCCGATCAGCACCGAACCCCGTATCTGGTATAACCAGGAATTGCGTCGCGAGACCTTTTACATTCCCGGCTTGATTGGCACAATGCTGTCGTTGGTTGTGCTGGCCATTACCGCTGTCAGTATCGTCGGGGAACGTGAGCGAGGCACGTTGGAACAATTAATGGTTTCGCCCACCCAGCCTTTAGAGTTAATCACCGGTAAACTCATTCCGATTGCCGTCATTGCCTATGCCGAACTGGCGATGATGTTGGTCGTGGCTAGCGGGGTCTTCAAAATCCCTATTAAGGGTTCGTTGACCCTATACGCCGGACTGATGTTCGTTTACCTGCTGGCCGAGATGGGCATGGGTATTCTGATTTCGACCCTGTCCAGTAGTCAGGCCCAGGCTTTGCCCTCGATCTGCTTACTGGTCACGGTATACGCTATCCTGGCTGGATTTTTTACACCGGTGGACACCATGCCCCAGGCTGCTCAGTGGGCTTCAACTCTGGTACCGTTAAGATACTTTGTCACCATCAGCCGCGAACTTTTTGCCAAAGGGGCTGGCTTCGAGAGCTTAGCTTCCCAACTATTGCCGCTGATTGCTATGAGCTTGGTCCTCTTCACCGCCAGTGTTCTGGTTTTGAGACGGCGGTTGGTTTAATGGATTGCACTTTGTAACTGCCTACCCTCATGTCATTCCGAGGAGCGCAGCGACGAGGAATCTCCGGCAACGAGGACAAATTCAAGGTGAAATAGGAGATTCTTCACTCGCTGCGCTCGTTCAGAATGACATGGTAGGTAGTTACTGCACTTTAACAAAAGAAGCGAGGTAACATCGACCTGCCCACCCATCCGGTTTGCCCTGTAATTAGGTTGTCCTAAGCCCGTAAATTTGTATTGACTAATAGTTTCAGGCTTTGTTATAGTGAGTAACAAGTACGTTCAAGTACTGAAAGATTTCGGTGACATACAGGGCAACAACTGAGGGGAGCAAAGAACCGTGAGGTGTTTATTTTCAGTGATGCGCAAAGAGTTCCGGCATATACTGCGTGATCCCTGGATGCTAGCTGGTGTTACAGTAGGGGCGGCACTGCTGATGGTGCTGTTGGCCTACACCTTCTCGGCCGATATCGAGCAGGTGCCAATTGCCGCCCTGGACGGCGACCACAGTCCCCAATCAAGAACTTATCTACAGCGTTTTGCCAACGACCAGTTCTTCGACCTGAAATACAGGGCACGAAGTCACGAAGAGGCTCGTCAGTGGGTGGAAGTGGGCCGGGTACGAGCAGCCATCGTTGTCCCCCCCAATTTTGCTGAGGCAACACTGCGGGGAGAACGAGTGCTGGTGCAGATCATCCTGGATGGCACCGAGCCCAACACTGCCCATCAAATTTTGGGCAATGCCGAGGCGCTGTCGGCTCACTTCTCGGTCGCGTTGCTGGAGCAGCGATTGGCCAAAAGGGGAGTAACGTCAGCTTCCCAATCGTTGCCTCTGGAATTCCGGACCCGGGCCCTATATAACCCCAGTCTGAAAGAGGTCAACAGTATCCTGCCGGGGCTGATGGCCATCGTCTTGGCTATGCCGGCCCTGGCCGCCTCTCTATCCCTGGCCAAGGAGAAAGAGTCGGGTAGTCTAGAAGGGTTGATGGCCACACCCATTCGGCGTTACCAGTTACTGGCCGGCAAAGTGATACCTTATTTACTGATCGGTTTGTTGGATATTTTTCTATTCACTTTGATTGGCGGGGTGCTCTTTGGGGTTCCTTTCCGGGGCCGGCTGGTAGATTTGGTCTTGTTTGCCAGTCCTTTTCTGCTGGCTAACCTGGGTATTGGTCTGCTGGTTTCCAGCCTGGCCCGCACCCAGATGACCACCCTGGTTATCGCCGGGTTGATTTTTATCATGCCATCTATCAACGAGGCCGGGATTTTCTATCCCCTCTACGCCATGTCGCCTGATGCGCAAATGCAGGCAATGCTTTGGCCAGCTACCCATTACGTCATTATCGCCCGGGGCATTTTCCTGAAAGGGGTCGGGGGACAGGCCTTGATGTCCCATGGGCTTTTCCTGTTGGCTCTTGGCTTGCTGGTGAATGGCCTAGCCGTGTGGCGGCTCAAGAAAAAGCTGGCCTGATAATGCTCATCAGTAAACATCAATGAGTTGATCGGATTGAGGGCGTAAGAGATGTTAAGTCGTATCTGGAGTCTGGTCTGGAAAGAAGCTATTCAATTTTTGCGTCATAAGTTACTCCTGGTTTTTGTGCTGGTGTTTCCAATCTGGAACCTGATGTCGGCTGCGGACATGGTTTCGCGAGGGATCATGCATATTCCGACGGCAGTCTACGACCAAGACCACAGCCAGGCCAGTCGTGACCTGGTGGCCATGTTACATCACTCTCACGTTTTCGATGTGGACTATTACGCCAGTAGTCAAACGGAGTTGGAGTATCTGTTGGAACGGGGCATCGCCAAAGTAGGACTGGTCATTCCCCCCGATTTTGGGGTCGATGCCGAAGGCCGGGGCGCTACCGTTCAAGTATTGTTGGATGGCAGTGAGACGACCACCGCTTTAGTAGCCCAAGCCTATCTGGAAGGAATGGCTTACGTGTATGTGCAGCGGATGCTCCATCAGGAACCAACCAACCGGGCGGTGATTATGGCAGGATTGGCGCAGGTAGAAACCCGGGCTCGCACCTGGTTCAATGAAGATATGCGCCGCGAAGTCTTCCAGCTTCCAGGTGAGATGACCGGTGGAATAGCCTTATTAGCCGTACTTCTACCCGCGCTGGCTATTATCAAAGAACGAGAAGCAGGTACCTTGGAACAGCTCTTCGTAACGCCGATACGCTCCATTGAGCTCATTGTTGGCAAGGGATTGCTGACTCTGATCATTACCTACCTGGTCTTTCTCGGCATGCTGGCTTTAAACGTCTTTCATTTTCGGGTGCCGCTGCGAGGTTCACTGGCGCTGTTAATGATCTTGACCGGTTATTACATTTTTATCGAGATGGGCTGGGGGTTACTGATCTCGGCCATGGCCAGAACCCAGGGACAGGGATTTCTGGGAGCATTTTTTGTTGTTATTCTGGAGATCATCTTCTCCGGTCAAATTTTACCCGTAGAGTACATGCCTCGTGTGGCCCAGGTGATCTCTCACTTAATGCCCAATAAACACTACAACACGATTGTGCGGGGTATTATGCTCAAAGGTTCCACCCTGGCTGATCTGTGGCCCCAGGTAGTGGCTCTGGGCGTGTTAGCCCTGATTCTCTACACACTCGTTGTGAACCGCCTACGGAAAAGATTGGAGTAAACGTGAGCAGGTATAAGCACTGGCAGATATTCTGACTGCACCAAGCTGGAAATTACTTATTGACACAGAATGATTAGTATGATATAATCTCTACTAGACTGACTGGTCAGTCTAGTCAAAATAATCGATGTATCACTTAAGAGAAAAAAATGAATAACGGTAACGAAGTCATTATTAAAACAGAAAATTTAACCAAACATTTCCGCAAAATAGTGGCGGTGGATAGTTTGGACCTGGAAATAAAGAAGGGTGAAATCTTTGGTCTGGTGGGGCCTGATGGGGCTGGCAAAACCACCACCATGCGTATGTTGGCTGCGATTATGAATCCCACGGCCGGGAATGCCACCATTACCGGGTTTGACCTGCGCAAACAACCGGAGCAAATCAAAGAACATATCGGCTACATGGCCCAACAGTTTGCCCTGTATAGTGATTTGAGCGTGTTAGAAAATATCCACTTCTTTGCCGATGTATTTGGGGTGCGGGGTAAAGTCCGGCGGGAACGTGTTGAGCGTTTGCTTAATTTTGCCCGCTTAACCGAATTTACCGACCGGCGAGCCGGACGACTCTCCGGGGGGATGAAGAAGAAGTTGGGCCTGGCTTGTGCCCTGATCCACGCCCCTGATATTCTCTACCTGGATGAGCCGACTACCGGCGTAGACCCGGTTTCCCGGCGCGAGTTTTGGGACATTTTGGCCAGCTTGCACGTTGATGGCACCACCATCCTGGTCAATACGCCCTATATGGATGAGGCCGAGCGCTGCTCTCGGGTAGGGCTTATGTACAATGGCCGGCTGGTGGAACAGGGGATGCCCAGTCAGATTAAGGCCCTTATTCCAGGCGAATTGATGGAATTTAGACCAGAATCGGACCAGATTCAGGGTGTGGGTCGGCTACGTAGAGTCGACCGGATTCTGGCCGGGCAAGAAGGGGTACTGGAAGTGCAAACCTACGGGGACCTGATGCACGTTTTCGTGGATAATGTCGAACAACGTCGCCCACAGCTTGAAGCAGCCCTGGCCGCAGAGCAGATCACGATGGCTAACTTCCGCCAGACCCTACCCCGTATGGAGGAGGCATTTATCTCGCTCATCAGGAAGAAAATGGAAAGGGACGAAGCCCAGTAAGGGTTATTTCCGGCTGTCAATGTATGTCTATGTTGTGTGGGTGCTTGTTCCATTGGATTTACGCAACAAAACCATAGGCACTGAAAAATGACGATCCAAATCAATCATAACGACCCAGCCATTGAAGTGTTGGGGCTGACCAAAAAATTTGGCGAATTTGTCGCCGTCAACGATATCAGTTTTGAGGTTCCACGGGGCCAAATCTTTGGCTTTCTGGGGCCCAATGGCGCCGGTAAGACGACCACCATCCGGATGTTATTGGGGTTATTAACTCCTACCGCTGGCACGGCTAAGGTCATCGGCTTTGACGTGGTTAAGGAAAGTGAGGCCTTGCGCAAGCGGATCGGTTATATGAGCCAGAAATTCAGCCTGTACAACGATTTGACGGTGGAGGAGAACCTTAATTTCTACGGCGGCGTCTATGGCGTGCGGGGCAAAAAACTAAAGGCACGCAAGCAATATATCTTGGAGATGGCCGGTTTGACCGGACGGCAGCGAGAATTGACCAAGAATCTCTCCGGTGGTTGGAAGCAACGCCTGGCTCTGGGTGTGGCTATCATCCACGAGCCGGAGGTGCTCTTTTTGGACGAGCCAACAGCCGGGGTTGACCCCATCTCCCGTCGGGCCTTCTGGGAACTGATCTACGATCTGGCCGAAGAAGGAACCACCATTTTAGTGACCACTCACTACATGGATGAGGCTGAACACTGTCAGGATTTAGCCTTTATTCAGCGGGGGACCTTGGTGGCTAAAGGTTCACCGGAAGAAATCAAAATCACCCAGATGCGTGGTGATGTGATAGAGATTGACTGTAACAATGATGCTGACCGGGCCATTCCTCTATTGCGTAATTTGAACATTTTCGAAGAGGTTGCTTTGTACGGCGCCCTCATCCACGTGGTCACCAAAAATGGGGCGGAGCATATCCCCTTAATAGAAAAGACCCTGGCCGATCATGGTCTTACGGTGATATCTATTGAACGGATCGCCCCTTCATTGGAAGATGTCTTTATCTCCAGTGCGCGTGAGGCGGAAAAGGTCTTGGGGCGTTAAAAAGCTGGAATTACCTGCCATTCATCTTGGAGGTGAATCATGAAGAAAATAGTACCGTTTATCATTATCCTGCTGGTGGTTGGAGCCATTGGCGGAGGGTATTGGTATTTTAATCAGAACCCGGATGAGCTCACCCAACTTCAACTTCAATTTGGTTTGATCAGTGAAACCGAAGCCAGTGGCGTACACAGCGCTTCCGGCTTCATCGAAGCCGAAGAGGTCAACATAGCCCCGGAAATCAACGGGCGAATTACACAGATTACGGTCGACGAGGGTGATTTCGTTAAAACGGGCCAGGTTTTGGTTGTGTTGGACACAGCTCTTCTGGATGCAGAACTGGAGCAAGCTGAAGCAAAAATTGCTGTGGCCGAAGCGCAACTGGCTAAAGTAGAAGCCTGGGTTCGGGATGAAGAAATTGCCAAAGCTAAAGCGGCGGTGGCCGTGGCCGAAGCCAACGCCGAAGCCGCTTACACCCTATGGCAAGACGCCATGACCCTACGCGACAATCCTCAAGAGTTGGATCGGCAAATTGACGCCACCAAAACAGCACTGGCCTTAGCCGAACTGAGAATAGAATACGCAATCCCGCTAAAAGATGTCGGTGAAGCGATGTGGAACCTACGGCGTCATGATTGGGAGGTAGTTCAGCAGGGGGTTTACGTTCACTATCGGGACCCGGTGAGCGACAAGGGGGTTAGAGACTGGGTTCACCTGCCTGAAGGCGAAAAGCAGCGCGTGAGCGTCGCCTGGAATCTGGCTGGTGCTGACCAGTGGGAAGCCTGGGTCAATCTGAATAGCGCTTTGGTCGAGCGTGATGATGCTGAAATCGCTTTGAATGATTTGTTGCGCATCAGAAACGATCCCCAAGAGGCCCAAGCCAAAGTAACCCAGGCCGAAGCTACTTACCAGATTGCCCTGGCCGAGGTAGAGGTGGCCAAGGCTCAGCTTGACATTCTTGAGGTCGGTCCCCGGACCGAACAGGTTGCCGTGGCTGAGGCCCAGGTCAAGCAAGCCGAAGCCAGCCTGACAGCCCTGAATGTACAACGGGAGAAGCACATCCTCTTAGCGCCCATAGCCGGTTGGGTGGTTGAACAGGTAGCACACGAGGGAGAGATGGCTATACCTGGAGCAACTCAGTTGACTCTGGCCGATTTAACCAATGTCACCCTGACCGTCTACGTCCCCGAGCCGGATGTAGACACCGTCTCCATCGGGCAAAAGGTGGACGTATTTGTCGATGCTTTCCCGGAACAGCCCTTCACCGGCTACATTATCTTCATCAATGATGAAGCCGAATTTACGCCTAAAAATGTACAAACCAAAGAAGAACGGATCAACACCGTCTTTGCTGTCAAAATCAAATTAGAGAATGAGGATCAACACTTGAAACCCGGTATGCCCGCCGATGCAATTTTGTCCGAAGGGCCGAAACTTTAATGAACAAGAAGTAAGAAGTAGGGAGTAGGCAGTAAGTAGTTTTATATCCCCTAATCCCTAATCCCTACTCCCTTGAGAACGAGGTGAAACGATGAAACGCATTATTCTCGTGCTGATATTATTAGCCGCTGTAGCTGGTGGATACTGGTGGTTTACTCGACCGGATGTGGTCGCTTCCCAGACCCCGGTTGGACCAACACCTTTGATTGGTTCCGGTACAATTGAGGCCGAAACGGTGGCCATTACTGCTGAACTGGGGGGACGCATTGTTGAGATTAAGGTGGAGGAAGGGGACGAAGTCACAGCCGGCCAGGTTTTGGTCGAGTTAGATAAATCCGACTTCGTGGCCCAACAAGCCCAACTGGAGGCCGCTATAGCGACAGCTAAAGCCAATCTGGAGTTAGTCAGCGCTTCGACCCGGCCAGAGGATACTGCCGCTGCCGAGGCCCAACTGGCCCAGACCAAAGTGGCCCGGGATGGGGCCGAACTGACCTGGGAAAAGTTTAAGAATCTGGCCAATGACCCCCATGAACTGGAGGCGCACATTAACCAGGCCCAAGCCCGGGTGACCGAGGCTGAAAGCGAGTTAGAGAGGGCGCAGGTTAATCTAAAACGGATGGATATTCAAGCCGAGGCCGCCAGTCGTAATCAAAGTGATCACGCGGCCCTGGTACAAAATGAAGTGGCCCAACATCAGTTAAAAGCGGCCCAGGTCAGGGTCAAGATGGCCGAAGTGGCCCTGGAAGGGGCTAAAAAACAGGTCGAGCATTTAAGGCGAATGCGTGATAAGCCTTTACAGTTAATTACTCAGGCCAACGCGGCCGAGGCTGCTTATCACCAGACCGAAGCGGCTGTGCTCGCGGCTGAAGCTAACCTGGCTGCTGTTAAAGCCGACCCTACCCAGGAAGATATTGCCGTAGCCCAAGCTCAGGTGCTTGAAGCCAAGGCGGCTCTGGCTGCGGTGGAAGTACAACTGGCCAAACAGACGCTGATTGCGCCTCGTGATGGCCTGATCAGCCAGAAACTGGTCAATCCTGGTGAGTTGGCTGCGCCTGGGGCT
This sequence comes from Anaerolineae bacterium, assembly GCA_034409055.1. Taxonomy (GTDB): domain Bacteria; phylum Chloroflexota; class Anaerolineae; order 4572-78; family J111; genus DAOUMU01. The sequence goes on along the minus strand of DAOUMU010000493.1, from coordinate 6,013 downwards.
GTATTGCTAGAGCTAAGCGACATCGACACGGTAGAGCTGACGGTTTATATCCCCGAAACCCGCATCGGCGAGGTAAAGATAGGCCAAAAAGCACGGGTATATGTTGATGCTTACGATGATCGAGCGTTTGAGGGCATGGTCAGCTTTATTGCTCACGAGGCAGAATTTACCCCGCGCAATGTGCAAACTCAAGAGGAGCGCGTCAACCTGGTCTTTGCCGTCAAAATTACCCTGGACAATGCCGATCATCGCTTGAAACCGGGTATGCCCGCTGACGCAGAAATTTTGTCGACAGAGGTGGAGGTCGATACAATCGAGGCCTCATCTCCCACGCCCTGGCCCGAGGTAACCCTGCGACCCACAGCTACCTCGGTGCTGGCCAACACGCCCACCCCCACCTCAACAGCGACCAGGGCTGAAACTACACCAGGAACAACTCCTGCCCAGGATACCGTGGTGCCTGGCCCGACGCTGGCCGAGGCTACGCCGATTATTCAAGCTGAGATCATAGCTTGGGGATTGAAAGTGCGCAGTGGCCCTGGTATCGATCACCCGGTCATTGCTCATCTGGTTCAAGGAGATATCGTACCGGTTATCGACGTTGACCCGGACACCGGTTGGTTAAAAGTGCAACTACCTGATGGGGAAAGAACTGGCTGGATTTCAGACCAGCCGGCTTATGTGTCGATCAAATGAGGGATGACCAAAACTCACCCTTCACTTACCTCTTCCAACTGGCCCATTGTGACCGAAAATAGCTTGACCTGGCGGCGGAAATCCGGGTCATAATCCTCCCAATCGGTGGTCGTGAGCAGGGCTTGGCCAGCCTGATCCACAATGGTAATGACCTGGTGACGCCGCTCGGTATCCAGCTCACTCATCACGTCGTCCAGCAACAATACGGGAGTCTCACCCGTGGCCTGCTGCATGAGAGGTATCTCGGCCAGCTTGGTACTCAGGGCGGCAGTGCGCTGCTGGCCACGCGAGCCGTACAGGGTCATGTCAATGCCATCCACCAAGAAATGCAAGTCGTCCCGGTGTGGACCAACCAGGGTGACTCCACGGTTAATGTCTTCCTGGTGATTTTGTTGCAAGTAAGCCAAAAAGGTTTCTCGTACTTCTTTAATGGGGGGGGCAGCCGTGGTATAAGGGGCCAAATCTTCCATAATCAGTGGTAACTGGTAATTGGGCTTGGGACGCTGGTATATATCAAAACTGGGGGCGTAATGCAGACGCAAGCCCTCTCGGCCTCCGCTTAGGTCCCGGTGGCGCTGACGAGCTGCTGTGTCCAATTCCAGGACGGTATTGTGACGCTGCACCACCAGGGTGGCCCCGTTGTGAGCCAGTTGTTCATCCCAATAGAGAAGTTGATCAGGATTGCCGTTACGCTTAAAAAGCTCTTTGAGCAAGGCATTGCGTTGGGTGAGCACTTTGTTGTAACGGCTGAGGGCCAGGCAATAGTCGGGATTGATCTGACAGAGGGTACTGTCCAGATAACGACGCCGGACGGCTGGAGCGCCGGTCACCAGCTCGATATCTTCCGGCAAAAACATCACCGTGATTAATTTGCCGATGACGTCCAGAGCTCGTTTTTTGGCCCCATTGAGCCGAATATCCTTACGGATACTGTCTCCTTCCCGGAGAACGGTGATGGCCAGTTGGAAAGGGCCAGTTTTGGTTTGGATGGTGGCTTCTACGCGGGCAAAAGGAAGCGTCTCTTGTCTTAGGGTAAGCCAGTTGATCAGTTGCTGGTCCGCCCGGGCGTGGACGCTCCGGGTGGTGGACAGAAAATAGATCGACTCCAGCAAATTGGTTTTACCATGCGCATTATCGCCACGGAGTACAATGGGACCGGTTGGCAGGTCCAGCGTCAAGCGGCTATAGTTGCGGTAATTGGTCAGTGATAGTTGACTGATGTGCACAATATCAGCATTATAGCACGATAAGGGCTGAGTTTCGAGTTCTGACTTTAACAAATAAAAGGAAAAAGCCCTCTGCAGAGAGGGCTTTTTTGATACTTGTTGTACAAGAGCTGGGCCCCTGTCGATAAATTTTGTGGGTGGCGGATTCGCCCTTGAACCCTCAGCACAACCCAACGTTATTCTCGATAATTTTGGTCCCACCTCTGTTAAGAGTATATCAAAAAAAGGTGATTTCGAGTAGTGATGAATGTCATTGTAGAGGCGTGATGAATGTCACTGTTTTGTCTCAGGCAAGGTGATTGATCTGGCGCAGTTTAGCCAATCGTTGTTGGGCCTGAGAGCGATTTATTTTGAGGGCATGTAGCCCCCCAAATCCCTCGATGATAAATGAAGCAGAAACAGTACCGTACAAGACTGCTTGCAAAGCATCGCCGGTTTCAAAGTAGCCTATAGAGAAACCACCACAAAATGAGTCACCTGCGCCGGTCAGGTCGGCTACATCGGCTGGGTAGGGTCGAAGTTGGTGGAAGAAATCATGCTCCCGGTCGTACAGAGCCGCACCGTGGTCACCTTGTTTGAGGACAACAATTTTTGGCCCTCGAGCAGCAATTTCACGGCAGAAGGTTTCAAGTTGGTGGTCAGGCATCAGGCTTTCGGCTTCGGCTTCACTGGGCATAAAAACATCAGCCCGCTTGAGAATTTTGAGCAGGTCGGGATCATCGAGATTGCCATTGACAGGATAGGGTAAAATATCAACAGAAACAAAAATATCAGGCTTGTCTTGCAAATAATCGAACCAGGTTAAGATTGTTTCCAGACGCATCGGGCAGATGTGAATGGTATCGACATTCCACAAATGCGCCGGCAATTCTTGGGGCACAGGCGAATTGCGCACATGAACGCGGCGAGCAGCTTCGCTGTAAGAAGCGGCTTCTTGAGCCGTGAGGGGGATGCTGCTAAAGGGGCTAGGCGTCAATAAGACCACCTCTGTATTTCGAGAAAAATATCGCCGATAGCCACTGATCTCATAAATGGTCCAGGCTCGCAACGTTTCTTCATCTGTGTTGATCAGACCTGAGATGTCGATTGAACTCTGGCTTAAGGTCATAGTATGCTCAGGGGGCCAGTCGTAACCAACTATGGCTGTCAGACCGACCTGGTCAGACCAGATATTGGCTCCAACAGCCGCATAGAGCGCATTGCCACCGGGGTCTGCCATACTGGTACGACCATCCGTATACACGGTATCGTTTAGAGCCAGAGATCCCACACAGAGGTGTTTAACAGACAAAGCTACCTCCCAATATAGAGCAGAATAACATAAGTCTGACCCCCTGTCAATGTGATTGGGGAACAAATTTCTGTTTTCGAGTAATTAAAAAGACCACCCAAACCAGGTAGTCTTTTGTTTTGTAAAATAAAAAGTAAGCGTTCGGCTGGGCCTATTCAGAAATTCCCAGGACTAACCGGATCTTTTCCAGCATTTCGTCGGTACGGCCTTTGACAAAATAGTCGGCAGCACCTTTATCGATGCAAATTTTGGCTGTTTCTACCTCGTCCCAGGCAGAGTTGATGATGACTGGCGTGTTGGGGGTTGCAATTTTCAAGCGTTCTAGTAGTTCCAAGCCGGCATATTTAGACTCTTTGCCTTCAAAGTTGGGCATATTCAGGTCTAAAATGACCAGGTCAAAGGGTTCACCTTCACTGATGGCTTCTTGAATCAGCTCAAAAGCGCTTATGTTATCCTCGGCTGTTTCTACATCAAAGCCTTCTCGAAAAAGGGTTTTTTCCACGCTACGAAGCAAATTTTCTTCGTCATCTACCACCAAAATTTTCGGTTCTGTGTCCATTTAATCTGGCTCCATTCTCAAGGTTGATTTGAACGTATTGAGCTTAAAACGCTTTTTACTTCACTCAACAAACTGGCCCGGGTGTAGGGTTTGGGAAGCAGATTGTGGATACCCAGTAACTTGCGCTCTTTGGTACGCTCAACACGGGGATTTGAAGAGACGGCCACTGTTCTGAAGATAACGCCTGCGTCTTTAACCAGTTGTAAGATGTCTAGTGAGTCTCCCCCGCTCAAAATATCATCTATCAAGATGAGGTCGTAAGGATCGTATTGCTCGACACTGTAATTGATCCCAGAGGTGTCTACTTTGTAGCCAGCGTTTTCCAGGGTCGTTGTAGCGAACTGTCGCCAATTGTCGTCGTCATCGATGATCAGTATTTTGCCTCTGCCTGGTTCACCTTTGGCTTCGGTTTCTTTGTTTTTGTAAACGGGCACACTGACGGTAAAGGTAGAACCCCGACCTGGCTGACTGGTAACCGAAATGTGGCCACCGGTTTGCTCTAAAATCAGACGACAAGCCGATAGTCCCAGGCCAGTGTGATTTTTAACGCTTTTGGTGCTGTGGAAGGTGACCCAAATTTTGTCCAGTTCACTCTCAGGAATACCGACCCCGTTATCAGTGACATCGACCAGGACGAAATCGCCGCTATCATCAAGGCGCAGAGTCAGGTTAATTTGAGGGTTGGACTGATCCTCTATCGCTTCTTTAGCATTTTTGAGCAAATTGACGAACACCCGATTGAGTTGCACCGGGTCGGCCAAAACTAACGGCAAGCCACCTTGAATATCTGTGGTAATCACTCCGGGTGAGATATCCAGGCTGTTGACGGCATCTTTGAGGACATCGTTAATCATGGTGGGACGAGGGGCTTGTTCGCGAGCCGGACCGATGAGATCTTCTTTGACCTTCATAATCAGCGTGGCCGCACTACCGATAATTTCCAGATCTTCCAGAATCGAGGCCAGACTGAGAAGCTGTCCGAGTTTATCCAGAGATAAACGGTTGAGCTTCTCAACAACATTGCCCATATCAGGATCATTTTGTTGAATGGCGGCTGCTTCTTTCGATAGCAACTGGGTCAGGGGGTGATTCTTGACCGCCTCGCTCGAAAGTTCCGCTTGCTTCAACATATCGGCTACAGCGCTGACAAGCAATTGGGCATCATGGCGAATGCGCTCAATCGAACCACCGATCGGTTCGGCTTTATTGCCGATCCAATGGATGGCGTCGCCGGTGGCCGTGGCGATGGCTTCAAAGGTTTTCGTCCGTACCAGTTCCGCATGCATTTCTTCCAGTTCCCGTTGCTTGCGGGCGTTGTCAATAGCAATGGCTAACTGGTTGGCCATCGCTTGCAGTGATGAGATGTCCTCATCCGAGAAAGCAGCCGCTTCGGTACTTTGGACCGTAACCGCTCCAATAACTCTATCGCCGATGGCCAGGGGCAAGGCCATTTCTGAGCGGGTTTCGGGCAAAACGGGATTGGGATACCAAACCCTTTCGGTGTCAACATCCAGTGAGATGCGCGCTTCATTCAGGGCAGTGCAGGCGCCAATCATCGAATTGCCGCCTACGGCCAATTTGTGATTGTTTTCTATCATAATTCGGCCTGGTTCACCTCTACCGGCCCGTAGGATAGCAAACTCGCCGGCTTCGTCAATTAGAAAAACACCGGCATAGTAAAAGTCGTAAGCTTCACAAATGATATCAACAGTTTTGGGTAGTAGCTCATCGATATCCAAAATTTGAGTGATGTTTTGGCTTACTTGGGTTGCGGCTGCCAGTAAATTAGCCCGACGTAAGGCTTTTTCCAGAGTGATATTTTTTTCTATTTGGGCTGAGTCCATGTTACTTTACCTCTTATTAAGTAATCGGCATAGCCACAAAATTATGTGCTGACGTACACAATATTTTTACGATAGAACAGGTGTACACATACACAATTTTTACTATGCCACAAAATTGAAGTCTTTTACCAGCTTGATTATAAAGGATATACACCTGAAATTACAGGGGCAAAAGTACTTGGAAAACAGGTTATCTATAAGCAAAAAGTACCGAGCGATCTTGCCCCAAAGTACCTTAAAAAAATGGTCCCAAAATTATATACTTCTATCTCACTACCGTATACCCCCCCGATTTGACAGATTTCAAGAACTGACAGGGGGGAAAATAGACTGGATCCAACCTGGCAAAAAGCGAATTCGGTCAAAAATCTTTTGGCAAAAGTGCCAGAAAGCCGAA
>DAOUMU010000492.1:0-6247 GCA_034409055.1 Anaerolineae bacterium | reverse complement strand
GAAACCGTGTGGCGGCTCCAAGGGTGTATCGTGAAGTTCACAGAGGCCAGGCTTCTGTGAGCGCGTCCTACTTACCAGTGGAGGCGTTTGAGATGCTTGAGCGGCTTGAGGGGAAACTCTCACGGGCCGTTCCAAGGGGAGGAGGCGGCGGCAACGTCGCTTCCTTACCCGACCGGCTGAACCCAGCAATATAGCGAAAACCATCCATAGTATACAGGTTAATTATGATTGCCTCAGATATTGCTCATCACTGGCTTTATAACCAACGAATTGTCCAAGAGAAGTCCGAGTTACCAAGCCGGGTAGTAGCTTGGTTTGGGGCTATGCAAGCACAAGATTATGCCAGCGTCAAATGGGCAATAGGTCTCCGTTGTTACGACGCCACCGATGCCATTATTGAGCAGACAATTGTCAACAAAACGATTGTCCGTACCTGGCTGATGCGAGGGACACTCCAGGTTGTGGCAGCAGCAGATGTGGGTTGGATGCTCGAGCTGCTAGCGCCACGCATTATTGCCAATAGCGCCCGCCGTCACCAGCAACTTGAACTTGACGATGCAACATTTGTCCACAGCTATGAAACCCTTACCAAGGCGCTGCAAGGCGGCAAGCAATTGACTCGTGCAGAAATAATGCTTGTGCTGGAGCAAGCAGGCATCTCGACCACCGGCCAGCGTGGCTATCATATTTTGCGACGAGCGGGTTTGGAAGGACTTATCTGTTTTGGTCCAATTCAGGATAAACAGGAAACGTTTGTGTTGCTTGATGAATGGGTGCCTCACAGCAAAAATATGAAACACGATGAAGCACTGGCTGAGCTTACCGGACGCTACTTTGGAAGTCATGGTCCGGCAACGCTACAAGATTTCATTTGGTGGTCGGGCTTGAAGGTGGCCGATGCGCGAACTGGTCTTGAGATAGCAAAAATCCGACTTGATCAAGAGACAATTGAGGGGCAGACTTATTGGACACCCCAAAATAATTCAATTCTCAAAGACCCATCGCCAACCGCTTATCTGCTCCCTGCTTTTGACGAATATTTCTTGGGTTATAAAGCGCGTAACGCCGTGCTTGATGCCAAATATGACAAACAGGCGGTTTCCAGTAATGGGGTATTCAGGCCAATGGTTGTTATAGACGGTCAGATTGTGGGCATCTGGAAACGGATGTATGAAAAAGGTTCGGTTGTCATCACCCCAAGCCCGTTTCACTCGCTGACAAAAGCTGAAAACCAGGCCCTTGTTGTGGCAGCAAATCAGTATGGTGCATTTTTTGGCCTGTCAGTTATGTTGGCTTCATAGTGCCGGCTAGAAGAAATCTTGTGTAAGCAGGAGTCGGCCTTGTTTGGCACTACCATACACATCAACATTGAAGGTAGTTTAGGCCACAATCATTCTGATGATTGAGGTATCTTCGCTAACCCGCAATCGGCTAAACTCAAGCGTTAGCGGGCACGTCGAAATCCATCATTTCGTTTTTTAAGGAAAGATTTATGAAATTACCCTTCTTTCTTGAAGGAAAAAGTCATTATGAACCACCTTATGTCTTGGCGGCCCATCCGCATTACTCCGATTACCACCATGTTCTACTTTTTTATGATAACGAGTTGTTTGAGATGATGGAGGGTGCAGGTCAGATAATTAATGGCAAGGCAGTTGGAAAATATCATATCACTATCGTAAACGGTACGTTGGCTATAGTTGAACTTGATGATTTAATAGAAGTCAACGTTTATCAGAGAGACCAAAAGGTTCGTGATATTGACCCAATGAGGCTGACCGTGGTCAAGGAAAAAGGGATTTTTGCTTTTCGGAAAGAACTTCGTTGGGAGAAAGATGAAGATGAGCGGCCATGTTTATTATATGAGGTTCGGTATGTTTTTGATACTGATCCATTGGCCTTCGCTCAAAACAATCCCTTTCGAAGCGGCTACTTTTTGGATGAGAAAAAGGATTTCACTGAGTTTACACGTTATTATTATGCCCAAGAGGATAGGCGTGAGCTTACAGCGAAAAGATTATCTGAGTTGGGAGTACGGCAGAGCGAAATAAGGCAGCAGTCCTGGGCACGTTAAGGTGAGTGAGCAGGACACCACCGGGGTCGAAGAGGGGGGCATGCATAGTACCGAGGGTCAGAAATGACCGGGAAGGTGGGGAAGTGAGGCCCAAGTCTGTCCTGAGCCTGCCGAAGGGCGACCCACCGCAGGGAAGACAAAGCCGGGCATAGCGCGTTGTTGGGAGGAAAGACGGGAAGGACTTCGAGTCTACAAACCGTCTCAACAGACCGCCAGCAACAGGTGACAGGGTAGCCCAGCTACGTTGCGCGGCCCATCGGGGTGTCGCCTGATGGGTTTCCAACTTGGTCACAAGAGTTGGAACCGAGGAACCGGATGCGGGAGTTCCGCGCGTCCGATTCTGTGGGGGGGCGGCAGGTCGCAAAGCGTGCCGCCTCTACCCGGCGTGCCGCCCCCAACAGCCGCGCCTCTGAGTGAGTGTAGTCTTGCGTGGGTGAGTTGGTTTCAGAAAGCCTTTGCTTATCGGAACTATGGAAATTTTCGAAAATTGGAAGCACCGATCCAGGCAACTCAAAATAGAGACGTATACGCTTTATCTGGCTTACAAGGACCCGCGCACACCCTGGTACGCTAAAATTTTTGCCGCGTGTGTTGTGGGATATGCTTTCAGCCCCATAGATTTGATTCCCGACCCTATTCCCATCTTAGGCTATTTAGATGATCTTATTTTAATTCCTATAGGTGTTGTGCTTGCTCTAAAAATGATTCCTTCGCCTGTTCTGGTTGAGTCTCGGGAAAAAGCACAGGTACTCATAAATCAGGGTAAGCCGATAAATCGGATTGCTGCCGGTATTATCATTGGTATTTGGCTTGTATTGGCGGTTTTGATCATTGGTTTCATAATATCGTTGATTGGGATTTGAGAAACACTATTAAAAGAAAGCCACAGTGGCGCGGCTTGCTGTGCTGTTGTGGTTTTTTTTTGTCGTTGGTCGTTGGTCGTTCCGTTGACAGGGTAATGTGCCTTATGGCCCATTGTACATCCCTTAAGACTCTTTGTATACTTAATTTAATATTATTAATATCAAGAGCCTGGTCCCCGATATGACTCACTCGGCCTGTATTACAGGGTGCGCAATGTAAAGTGTAAATCCTGATACTCATATTACCCATCGTAGTAAACGGGCACCTTTTCAACTCAATAACGGCTCTTTGGGATTTTCCGTGGCGCTCGGCCCGGACACGTGCGCCTGCGCGCAGTGCAGGTGTTGACAAATCCGGGCCTACATCTTGTGGCAAAAAATGGCTGTGCCACGATATGTCGGGTATCTGTCGACACCTGCACTTGCGGCGCAGGTGCACGTGTCCCCTCTGAGCGATTCCACGGAAATTCCTGAAGAACCTCAATAACTTGCCGGGTAAAGGATGCCCCGGCTACGGCAACCTGTTTGAAACGAACCGATATGATTGGGGCCAGGCGCAAAAGGGGTTACCCAATGACCACCACCACGTTACTTGATACCCTGGCCAGCTATGTCCCTATCTTGATCACCCGTCGTCTGGCCTCTGATCCTACCTCCATTGCTGAACCCATTGCGGAGTCCTTACCTGCTGCCGTCCTCTTTGTGGACATCTCCGGTTTTACCAGCCTGGCCGAACGCCTGGCTAAACGCGGTCCGGCCGGAGCAGAAGTACTGGCCCACAAGCTCAATACTTATTTCGGCCAACTCATTGATCTTATCACCGCCCATGGAGGCGATGTGGTAAAATTCACCAGCAAGACCCTTTTGGCCCTTTGGCCGGCCCGGGCTGGTTTGCTGCCGACTCTGGAAGAAGATTTGGGCGTAGCCACTCACCGGGCTGCCCAATGCAGTCTGGCCGTGCAACAGTATCTCAATAGCTATGACAGTACGGAGGGCGTCCATCTCTCCGCGCGGGTGGCGGTTGGAACCGGTCAGGTCTTGACCTTGCATCTGGGCGGTGTATATAAGCGCTGGGAATTTGTGGTTACCGGCCAACCTCTGGCGCAGGCGGAAAGGGCCGGACAACAGGCCCAACCGGGCGAGGTTGTTCTCTCACCTCAAGTCTGGGCGCTTGTGAAGGATGATTGCGTGGGCCAGTCTCTGGCCACGGGCAATGTCCGGCTGGAGACGATGCGCTCGCCTTTACCTCCCCGGTCTATGGTTGCCCCAGACCTGTCCCCAGAAACCGAGGTTGGCTTGCAAGCTTATATCCCCGGGGCCATTATGGCCCACCTGACTGCCGGGCCAGGTGGCTGGCCGGCTGAAGTGCGCTCGATGACAGTTCTCTTTGTTAATCTGCCCGATTTGAAAAAAACCACCTCCCTGGCCCAAATCCAGACGGTCACCCGTACTTTGCAGACAGCCCTTTACCATTGTGAGGGCAGCATCAACAGGTTAAGCATGAACGACAAAGGGGTCACCTTGGTAGCCGCGCTGGGTCTGCCGCCCCTGGCCCACGAAGATGATGCTGTGCGGGGGGTGCAAGCGGCCCTGGACATACAGGCCAAACTCGGCCAACTGGGGCTGGGTGGCGCTATTGGGGTCGCCAGCGGGCAAGCCTTCTGCGGTTCGATTGGCAATACGACCCGCCGTGAATATACAATGATTGGAGACGTGGTCAACCTGGCCGAGCAGTTGATGCAAGCTGCGGCCCAGGACCCACTCGATGGGCTGGCCTCAGTCCTGTGCGATGAAGAGACCTATTTGGCGGCGCAACCTCACATTGCCTTTGACTCTCTGCCCCCTCTCTCCGTTCGCGCCGTTCGCGCCGCTCAAGGTCAAGCTGAGCATGTAGCAGTCTATCGCCCCACAATTGGATCCATGGCGGCTACTTCAGGAATTCATAGTAGGATACCCTCTCTACGTGAGAGCGAGGCCGGGCATAGGGATGCCCTCTCTACGGGATATCCTCTCTCCAGAGGGATCGAAGATCCAAAGCTGGCCGAACCGGTGTTGGAAGTCGAGATGATCGGGCGAACGCAGGAAAAGGCCATCCTGGTCGAGGGATTGCAGGCCCTGCTCCGAAGCAACTCAAGTAATATGGTTATCATCGAAGGTGAAGCCGGGATTGGTAAGTCACGGCTGGTGGAAGAATTATTGCAACAGGCGATCACCTTAAACGTGACCAGCTTTCTGGGCAGGGGGGATCCGATTGAGAAATCGACTCCTTATTACGCCTGGCGACCTATCTTCAGGCAACTGTTTAATCTGGACGCCCTACCCCTGGAAGCATGGCATGAACATATCCTGGCCCAACTGGAAGCAGCCCCAGAGTTGGCCCGTCTGGCCCCCCTCCTCAAGGCCGTTATCCCGCTGGATTTACCCGATAATGATTTGACCGCCCAAATGAGCGGCGAAGTCCGGGCCGACAATACCCGGCAACTCCTGGTGCAGTTGCTACAAACCTCTGTCGCGCAATCCCCCAAACTACTGATATTGGAGAATGCCCACTGGCTTGACTCTGCTTCGTGGACCCTGTTGCAACAAGTCTACCAACTGGTGCAACCCTTATTTCTGGTGGTTGTCACCCGGCCAATGGTTGATCCGGTACCGCCCGAATACAACCATTTGCTCGAAAGAACAAACACCCACCAGTTGCGACTGGAGACATTGCCTGTGGAAGAGGCATTGATGCTGGTCTGCCAGCGGTTGGGTGTTGCCTCACTCTGGGGCATAGGGATGCCCCGGCTACCTGAGCCGGTGGTAACACTGCTTCGAGAAAAAGCGGCGGGCCATCCCTTCTTTAGCCAGCAATTGGCTCAAGCTCTGCATGACGCGGGCCTGATTGAGATCAGTAAGGGCCAGTGCCGCCTGGCACCTGATATCGCCGATTTACATGACTTGGACTTTATTAACACGATTCAGGAGGTCATTGCCAGTCGCATTGACCACCTCGCTTCTCAACAGCAATTGACTCTAAAAGTGGCCAGTGTCATCGGACCAAGCTTTGCTGTCCAGACTCTGAGCGGTATTTATCCCCAGCAGGGCAATGGTTCCTGTCTGGCGGATGATCTTAACGTTCTGGAACAGTTGGGGCTGATCTCGCTGGCAGCCTCTCCGGGGCATGGGGATGCCCCGGCTACGGGGTATGGGGAGGTCCCGGCTACGGGGTATGGGGATGCCCTGGCTCCGGGGCATGGGGAGGTCCCGGCTCCGGGGCATGGGGATGCCCCGGCTACGGGGTATGGGGAGGTCCCGGCTACGGGGTATG
>DAOUMU010000491.1:0-15539 GCA_034409055.1 Anaerolineae bacterium | reverse complement strand
GCTTCGCACTGGTCCGCTCCGAGCTTGAAAATTGGATCTACTGAGTCTTCTAATTTCTAATTTCGTATACTTTTCAAAAACCCAAACAGGAGAAGGACAATGAGTGACGTAAAAATTGGTGTTATCGGTGGTAGCGGCCTGTACAAAATGGACGCTTTGACGGATGTTGAAGAAGTGGCCATCTCGACGCCGTTTGGTGATCCGTCAGACAAATATATTATCGGGACCCTGGCCGGACAACGTGTGGCCTTTTTGCCCCGACATGGGCGACACCACTCGATTAACCCCACAGAATTGAACAGCCATGCCAATATCTGGGGCATGAAAAGTCTGGGCGTAAAATATATTCTCTCGGCCAATGCCTGTGGTAGTCTGCGTGAGGATTACGCCCCTCGCGATATCGTTATTCCGGACCAACTCTTTGACTATACCCGTTCTCGTGATTTGACCTTTTACAAAGGGGGTGTGGTCGTTCATCCAGGGGTGGCCGAACCGTTTTCACCGGAACTGTCGGAACTGCTGTATGAAGGGGTGAAGGAGACCGGCGCTACAGTGTATAGAGGGGGGACTTTCATTATCATTGAGGGACCTCGCTTTAGCACCAAAGGCGAAAGTAACATCTTTCGGCAGTGGGGCTGTGATATTATTGGCATGACCACCATTCCTGAAGCTTTCCTGGCCGGCGAGGCCGAAATCGCTTTTGCGACAATGGCCCACGTAACCGATTATGACGTGTGGCACGAATCGGAGGACCCGGTTTCAGTCGAGGGTGTTATTGCCAACCTTACTGCTAATATCGAAGTGGCCAAACAGGCCATTTACAATACCGTGGCTAAGTTGGCCAGTGAACCCGATTGGCCCGCTCATCACGCCCTGGAAACGGCCATCATTAGTCGCCGCGAGCGGGCCTATGTGCCGGATGATACCTGGGAGAAGTTGGAGCTGTTTATTGGGAAGTATTATCAAGGTTAACTGGTTTAACGGCGGTCGGCGGTACCCAAAGGGCATTTCATCGGCGGTCGGCGGTCATTTGGGTGACTTGTGGTTATTTTCTCTCTTTGGGCTGAGCTTCCTCTTCACCGGCCTGGCCTTTGCCCAACTGGGCCTGGTCAATAACAACCTGCGCCCGGCTACGTTTTTGCCGTTGCTTGTTTTGATCTTTTGTAGTGGGGCTGCGGCTTACTTTTTACCGGGTCGACGCGGGGTGGGTGATCCAATTTTGTTGCCACTGATCTACTTTCTGAGTGGTTTGGGGCTGGCCTTGATTAGCCGGTTAGCCCCTAATTTTGTGGTCCGGCAAATGTTTTGGCTGGTCATAGCGACTATTTTATTGCTGCTGGTGACGCTCATCCCCAAAAGCCTTAACTGGCTGCGTCGCTATAAATATACCTGGCTCATTGGTGGGCTGTTGTTGTTGGCCACTACGCTCATTTTTGGCGTCAATCCCAGCGGCTTTGGGGCTCGACTCTGGCTGCAACTGGGCGCGATTTATTTTCAACCCTCAGAGCCACTCAAGTTGCTGCTGATCGTCTTTTTGGCGGCTTATCTGGCTGATCGCCGTCGCCAACTGGTTGAGGTTAAAGCCTACATCGGTCGAGTGGCCGTGCCCCATCCCTCATATTTTGGTCCGATGCTACTCATGTGGGGCTTCAGCATTGTTCTGCTGGTGTGGCAGCGGGACCTGGGTGCCGCCCTCCTCTTTTTTAGTACCTTTTTGGGCATGCTCTATGCCGCCACCGGTCAGGCTCGCTATATTTGGGCGGGGGTGTTGTTGCTGTTGGGAGCCGGAACCATTGGTTACTATCTGTTTGATGTCGTCCGCTTGCGGATAGATGCTTTTTTAAATCCCTGGCTTGACCCCTCAGGGCGATCTTTCCAGGTTGTTCAATCCTTGTTAGCTTTTGCCAGTGGGGGGCTGTTTGGACAGGGACTGGGGCAGGGCTTGCCTACAGCCATCCCGGTGGTTCACACCGATTTTGTGTTTACGGCGATTGGCGAGGAATATGGCCTGTTGGGGGCTTTGGCCGTGCTGGTCTGTTTTGCCTTGTTGGTCAGCCGGGCTTTTCACATTGCTCTGGAGGCCAAAAGTGGTTTTGAACAATTGCTGGCTGCGGGCATTGGGACCATGTTCGGGGTGCAGACGATTGTTATTATGGCCGGCACCTTGAAACTGCTGCCTTTGACCGGCGTGACTTTGCCCTTTGTCAGCTATGGCGGCAGTAGTCTGGTGACCAGTTTTGTGATGGTGGGGCTGCTGTTATTTATAGGGAATGGCGAATGGGTGAATGGCGAACCCACAGGGCAGGTGTGGCGAATGGCGAATGGGCGAATGGCGAATGGCGAACCCATACCCAAAAAGCGGGCACAGGCAGGGCAGGTGTGGCGAATGGCGCTCGCTCCACTCACTGTTCATAACTTGCGCCTGGCTAAGGGCTTCTTGACCGGCTTTCTGATTGTGGCGGGCGGCTTAATTTTTTGGCAAATCGCGGCGACTCCTTTTCTGGTCAATCGTGATGATAACCCTCGCTTGGTGGTAGCGGAGCAAAAAGTTCGGCGGGGGCGACTGCTCACGGCGGCAGGCATCCCCGTGGCCGAGACCATCGTTGATGAAGATGGTCTGGCCAGGCGGCATTATCCGTACGCTGAATTGTCGTCTGTTACTGGCTATTACAGTATTCGCCATGGCGTAGGTGGTACCGAGGCCACCTTTGACACGATTTTGCGCGGTACAGTCGGCCGCACGGCTGAGGAGTTTTGGCTGGATGATTTACTCCATCGCCCTCTGGGGGGCCACGACGTCACGCTGACCATTGACCTGCCAGCTCAGGTAGCCGCCGACGTGGCGCTGGGCAGGCAGGAAGGGGCGGTGGTGGTTATGGACATAAAGACCGGCGCTATCTTGGTGATGTCCAGTCATCCTACCTATGATCCCAACAAGCTGGACGAAATGTGGGACGTTTTGCGCACAGATGAGCGGGCCCCCTTGCTCAACCGGGCCGCGCAGGGGCTTTTTGCCGTGGGTGATTTGGCCCGACTGATTGGTCTGATCGGTTTGCACGAGGCCGGGGCGACCATTTCGGCTGACCCCCTGACCACGCCCCTGGTAGAAATGCTGGGCCCCCTGGGGGAGACAGGTTACCTGACCACCGTCCACCAACTGGGGTTGACCGGCCCGTTGAAAGGATTACCCTCTCAGCCGGCCCTTCTGCCTGATTTTGAGAATGAAGGAACGGCCAGGGGATTAGCCGTTACCCCTCTCCATATAGCCCGGGTGCTGGCTATGCTGGAACTGGATGGTCGTTTGCCCGATCCCATCCTCTCTACCACCATGCCCGGTGAGCAAAGCCAGGCCATCAGCCCTGATACGGCCCATAATGTTCGGGCTATGTTGCCCCAAGTGGATGAACAAATTGTCGGCCTGGTGGGACAGGCTACGCCCGATGATACCGGACAGTCTTCCCTGAGTTGGTTTGTTGGCTTGGCGCCTGCAGAAGCTACCTCAGAAGAGGACTCTGTGTCCTCAATCCTGCCGCTAGACCCCTCTAAGGCCCCCCCCCCTCCAACACCCACTCCCCGACTCGAACCGAAACAAGGCCACTATGCGGTGGTGGCCGTCGTGGTCACTGATGAGTTGGGAAGCGGGTCTGCTTTTCGTGTAGCCAAAGTGACATTGAGAGTCATCCTTGATGGTCAGTAACTGCCTACCTTCATGTCATTCCGAGGAGCGCAGCGACGAGGAATCTCCGACAACGAGGACAAAGTCAAGGCGAAATAGGAGATTCTTCACTCGCTGCGCTCGTTCAGAATGACATGGTGGGTAGTTACGATGGTCAAATAGTTGAATAGTCGGTTTGTAGGACTTGAACTTATCCAAGCATCACTCAAACAGAAGCCTCATCTCTCTCCTGAGCCATCTCTCCAAGAGCCAGCCCTTCCAACCAGCCTTGCAGCCACAGCCGGGCGTCGTAGGGGATCAGTTGGCAGAGGATAAAGAGCAAATCGCGATGCTGGCGGAAGCGGATCAATTCGGCTTTGTCAGCCGGATCAAGGCGTGTTTCCATAGCATGAATGGTCAGATAGATGTTCCGCTCCGGTTCGCTCAACCAATCGAGGGCCACATTTTGATAGGGCCAGGCCTCGATCTGTTCGACCAGTTCATCCAGGTCTACGCCCTGTTCCTCCAAACCTTTCACCAAGACCAGACATTCTTTTTGACTGAGACGACGATAATCAGAGCCAAAAAGGCCCAGACTGATGGGGCAATCGATACGATCAACCAGACGCTCGGCCACTTGTTGTAATTTATCATCAATTAACGGTTGCCGGTTGAGGCGCTCTATAAACTCTTCGGGCGAAACCTCCATGTCCTCAATGGCAGGTGGTGTATAAGTGGGAATTACCTCGCTGAGCGGTACTTCCGGGTCAAGTTGAGGTTGATAGCGCAGCCGCTCTTTTTCCCAACGGTCGTCACTCCCTTCGGGATCATATCTGTCAATGAGCGAAATATCTGGACAATAAGTCCAGTGCCAGCCACTATCGTGGCTGTGATGGTGCTCACCGGCCTCAATCTCTGCAATTGCCCCCTGGCAAATGGGGCAATCATCGTCAAAAGCTTGGTGGGCGTATTCCGGGGGAATGGGATTGCCTTGACCGAGTTGTTCCCGCCAGATAATATCGCGGGGGGCAGAGCCGTAAAGTTCATCCTGGGGGGTAAAGAACCAGTCGTGAATGAGGGTATCGAGGCGCTGGCGAGCTTCGTCGAGGCTGCTGTCTGCTTTGGCCTCGACCAGCATTTTGGCCGCTTCATCACGTAAGTAGAGCACCAGGTCGCCGTAGAGAGCACACTCCTGGACAGACATAAGAATTCCCTCCTTTTCTCCTTTAACCAGAATTCTTCTGAGTAGATGGCTTATAATAACATACAATTTGGAAAGAAACGAATAGAGTCACGGTGATTGTACCGTGACCACGCCTATCTGGATCACATCTCCATTGTCACCGAAGGGGTCGCCAGCGGTCAGTGGGAGACGGTCGCCGGTAACGGGGTAGTACCAGCCGACCACGAGACGATATTGACCGGGCGGGATATTGTCAGGCAGGGGGATGATCTGGCTATCCACGACGGATCGGTTAGGACGCCAGGCCGTCGTGGGCAGATAGCCGAGTCTGTCCTGGGGAGTCCAATCCAATTGAGCGACCAGTTGGCCCTGCTCGTCCAGCAGGTGGGCAAAGGTCTTCAGATCAACGGTCAGGGGGGCGGTGGTTTGCCAGTACAGGCTGAAGGGTAAATTCTGACCGGGCTTGAGCGAAGTGGCGGGCAGGTCCACCCCCTCCAGGTGAATGATATTCCAGAATTGGGCCCGCCGGTACGGGTGTTGAGGTTGGGTAGCAGCCGGGGTGACTGCCTGGTAGGTTTTTCGGCCAGTGCGCTGAAAGGTGCTCAGTCTGGCCCAAGTATTGTTTTCCAAGGTGTAAAGGGTGACCTCGGCTTGGGTGATGGGCAGGCGTTGTGAGGGGGCGGCCCAGTTTTGCTCAGCCACCCCAACAGCCAGGGTAAACGTATCGCCCAGATTTGGAGCCAGGTCCCAGGGTAGGGTGCGAGTGATAATGATTTCGTTGGCGGACCAGTGCGAGGTGGGATACCAGAGGAGCGTCACCAGGGGGCGCTCGGTCGGGTCTTCGATCAGTTGGCCGTTGCGGTCGATAAAGAAGGGCCACAGGGTGTAATTTTGCTCAAGTGGCTGGAGGGCCTGCCAATAGAGGGTGATGACCGGGAGAAACTGCTCGTGGGCGCCCAGGCTGATATCGTAGCCGAGGAGTTGTAGTTTATCGTCAAAGGTAACGGAAGCAGGGAATTGAGGCTGGAAAGTGGCTGGTTTAGACACGCGGGCGAAATCAAAGAAAGCATCGGGGAGGGTGGTGGGATTGCCTGTACCGCTAGTGCTGGCGGCGGTGGAGCTTGTCTCAGGACTCTTAGCCAGCAACAAGTAGCCGTCGAAAGCGTCTACAATGCCGAACCCGGTGTCTAAGAGGTGGTCAACCCGGTGGCGCAGTTCGACCGGATGTAGGGGCCAGGAGTCCTCGGTCACGTCGAGGAGGACGTGGTCAGCGTCGTCAATACGGTCAAAGATATAGAGCGTTTCTCGTTGGCTGACATGGGGATTGAGCCGGTCATGAGCAGACAGAGCGGCCTCGGCTGGAATCTGGGCAAAGATGTGGGCTGCCCGGCGGTGGTGCTCCGTAATTTCTTCCCAGCCCCGAAATTGCCCCCCACCAGGCAGGTAGCCGTATTGGCGGTGGTAGGCAAAGGTGGCTGTCAGGATGAGGAGGCCGAGGAGGGGGGTGAAATTCGCCCATTCGCCTCTTCGCCTGATGTTGGCCGTGCCGTAGATGCTGCTGATCAGAATGGCCGGCACAAGCGGGGCGGCGTAGATCAGACTATTGACTCGTTGCATGGGCGGAAAGTTGCTGAGTAGATTGATACCCAGAGAGGGTAAGGCCAACAGTAGGGTGACCGGATTAAATAAGGCGGTGAAGGCGGTCGGCGTTAGGAGTAGTTGAAGATAATTAAGGGCGTCGACGGCTTGCAAGTGATCGAGAAATAGCTGGGGCTGAACAAAAAGGTTCAAAACGATGTTGAGCGGACTGTCCCCCAGATGCCCGTAGCGATTCCAGTGGATATTTTCGGTCCCGGCAAAAAGTGGCGGGATCATGAAGACGGCCAAAAAAGCCCACACTCCAGAGAGGGCAATAGTCACCAATCCCAAACGGCGCTGGCGGTTGATGAAAAAGGCATAGAAACCCAGCATCATCACCAGCAGGCTCATATCTTCTTTGCAGGCGGTGGTCGCGATGGCCAAGAGCGTGAACTGCCTGGGCCGACCGGTTTCGAGATAATAGAAGGCAGCCAGGAGAAAGGTGGGGGCCAGGGTTACGGCGTGAAAGTCGAGCAGGTTAGCGCCTTCAATGGCCGGGAACAGCAGGTAGGCCAGAGCGAAAATAAGGGCCAGCCCATCACTTTTCAGTTTGAAACGGGCGAGGGCAAAAACAGGGATAGCCCCCAGGGCCACGACAATACTCTGCAAAAGAAAGAGAATTTCCGGGCCGCTGTAGATAAGGTAAAGGAGAGAAATAGGGATGAGGATTGGCTCGACGTGCAGACTGAGTCGATTATTGGCCCCCGGTTGGTTGGTTTGGTGAAAGGGGCGGCCATGCAGGGTGTTCCAGATGGCCTGATCCATGTTCCCCAGGTCCAGCGAACGGGAACCAAAAGAATGGTAGTGCAAGATAAGTTGCGTTGTGAAGAAGGCAACATAAGCCACGATCAGGAGAATGAGCAGGGTAGTCGTAAGACGTGCAGAATGTTTAACCATAGTCAAATCTGGTCACGCGGGGTACATCAAACGAGTAGATGAGGCATTCCTATGCCTCGGCGGACCGGGCCACGCACTGGTATGCTATGCTCTTAAAAGTTCAATCAGGTGGGTCAGGAGGTAGCCATATAGGAAGAGGCCGCAGACGAACAACAGGAAACTACCAATGCCTAAACCAAGCCAATTGGGGCGAGGCTTGGTATCTGTCCAAGGGGAGGCGCCGAGTTTTGTCATGCTTTCCTGAGCTGCGTCTTCGTCAACCGGACTGACCTGGCTTAATTGATGCAGTTGGTACCAGGCTTCAGCTTGCGATTTCTGGTCGTCGGCATATTGTACCGCACCTCGAAATGCCTGGATGGCTTTTTTGCGGTCACCCTTAGCCAGATAAGCCAGTCCCATATTGATATAAGCCGGGCCGAAGTTTTGATCACTGGCAATTGCCTGCCGGTAGCGAGCGATGGCGTCGTCGTATTTTTTCTCTTCATGATATTCAGCGCCTGCTTTGAAATGGATATCGGCGGCGCTGTTACGACGCTTCCGCTGGTTGATCAGGGTCATAGGTCTATCGGCCACCAGCGGGGATGGTAGTTTTTGGGTTCTTTTTTCTTTGTGCTCGCGGAAAAAAGCCATCAGACTGGTCAGGGCGGCAAAACCGTCCAGCCCGGGCAGTGGTAGCAGGCTGGTAAAAGTCAACCAGAAACTGGTCGCCGCGATGTAGCCGGTAAAGGCGATCGACCAGGTTTGCATATTCATGGTTTGGGGTAACTCCGTCGTCATAGGAAAGAGAAAAGGAAAAACACTGGGGAATAGCAAGGGAAACACCCGGTCTGTGGTCGTCCCGCTGACATAGACCAGGGTGGCTGCAATCACCAACGTCAGTAAAAGCCCGGTTAGACCAAGCGTAAAGCTGGCTATTGGACCGGAAATGGCGACGAAAAATATATCCAGGTATTTGCGCTTGAAGTTATAAGGATTGGCTCGTAAAGGTTTGGGCCAGCCAATGCCAAAGAGGAGAAAGGACAGGGAGCCAAACCAGGAAATGTGTTCAAAGGGGTTCAGGGTGATTTTTCCCTGCTCTACCTGAGAGTAATCGCCCAAAAGGTAAGCCATGATAGCGTGGCCCAGTTCGTGCACGGTATAACCGATTAATAGGCCAGGAATAACGAGTAAATTTGTCCAATGTATTGATGGAAAAAGGCTGTCCATTGATTAATTGACCTGATTCAGTGTAAACGGCACTTCAACCACATCAAGCGTTTCATCATTGTGGGTCATCTCTGCCCGGGCCGTGTATTGCTCTTGAACATCAGGAGTGGGGATGTGCAAGGTTAATGAGGCCTGTTCTTCTCTATGTTCGACAATGAATAGACTGGTAATCTGCTGGCGACGACTGTTGAGGATACTTAATTCGATGTTGGGATAGGGACTGGGAGCGTCAGGGTCCAGCTTTGGTGGTCCTGTTGGCTGGTTGTCAGACAGGTCGGGCATAGCGAACATAACATTTGAGAAGAGGGGGGGTAAATTCTCCACCAACATCTCTAAGGTTACCCGACGATTGTCTGCTAACACTATGGGTCGTAACGAAGCGATTCTTGGTTTTTGCTTTGGCATTTTGAATACTTGCTGACGATAGCCCCGCTTTTACCGGCATTATACCATTAAAGCAAAGTTATTTACAACATAGGGTGCATTTCAGTTTTGGGGTGAGTTATCATTAACCATAATTGGCCCCAATGTAACGGCCGTCCTGCCATCCAAAAGGGGAAGGGGTAGGATGGTTTGGGAATGATACAACTCCAGGTCAAGCCAATACTGGCCTGACGATAAATCGGAGGGGAGGGTTAATTGGGATGGATGGTAGACGGCCTGGCCAATAGGCCAGGTAGTGGCTCGGTATAGGCTGCCGGCTGGCCACTCGTCTTGTCCTTGAGCAGCCAGTTCTCCGGTTGGGGTCCATAATTTTAAGGACATTTTATAGTCTGTGCTGGGCGAAGCGGTGGTCATCCACCAAAACTGCAAATGAATCGTTTGACCAGGTTGCCACGTTTGGCTGGCCGGTAGAAACCAATCGGCCAGGGCCATACCGTCTTCGAACCGGATCGTTTCATTAGTCGGCTGCCCTGGTTCTGCTAATAAAAATCCTTGCGCCCGGATGTTACTTTCACCAGCGAAGACCTCGTCTTCCAGGGGAATGGTATGATCGGCCAGCCAGGTACGAACGAGGGCCGTTGGATCGGTCACGGTGTCATAGGCGCGCAGCATCCACAGCCGGGAAAAGTCCTGTGACAGTTTTTCCAGGGCGTTCACCGTGGCCGAATCACTTATCGCGTAGAAGTCAGAATATAGGTCCCCCCAGCCCAGTTGAGGAGGACCATTGACCGTACCGGTTTGTAGAATAAGAGGCTGCCTCAAGTCGGCCGGTGGTTGGTAGGGAACCAGGCGTTGGTGTTTAAGGTGGGAGAAGTTGGCATAATAGAGAAAGGCGGTGTAGGTATAACCGGCATTGGCCAGAATCACGTCACCGGGCTGCCAGTGGCTTTGAATGAAATTGACTGCGGTTCGATAATCGTCGGTCCGATAACGGGGGTTAAAATGCAACTGATAGATGGAGAAAAGCGAGGCCAAAAGGAGCAGGCTGATCGCCACCAGCGCAGACCAGAGACGGGTGTGATTGGTCAACCAAACCAGCCCCGCGCCCAAAATAAGATAAAAGGCTGGCGAGTAGGTAAAAATGTAGCGAACATGATAAAGGGGTGTGAGGAAGGACAGTAGATAAATTAACAACAACGGACCAAAGGTGTAGGCTGGTAAGAATAAAGACGGGCGCAGCCGAGGGTGCAGAGACGTCGCTCGGCTAAGATAATACAGGCCCAAGCTGAACAGGCCCAGAGTGAGCAGGAGAATAGGCCAGACAGTGACCGGTTCAACCGATTGCCCCAGCGAGAGGGCTGACCAACTTTCCAGAATGATGGCTGTGAGGTCATTCTGGGTTCGCCAGGGGGGAACGGGTGGGTTGGTAGCCTGTCGCCAGGCGATGGGTAACCAGGGAAAGTAGGCTACTACCAGTAAACCGTTTGCGAGTAAGAGGGCCAGGAAGGCCGGACGCCTGATTTTGGGTAAGAGCGTGTAGATAAGAAAGAATAGGTTGAACACAACGAGGAGAAAAGCAAAGTAGTAGAGGACGTATAAGCCAATCGTGGCCAAGATAAGGTAACCCAGCCAAAAGTGGATCGTGCCTGGTTTTTTGAGTTTCAGTAGATCTAATTTTTGTTCTAATTTGTCTAGCGTAGCGCTACCGGCCAGAGCATATAAGCCGCAGAGAGCAACAGCCAGACCGAGGGCAGCGCCCAGGGTGTACATACGGACTTCTTGGGCGTACCAAACATGATAGGGCGAAAAAGTAACCAACAGGAGGCTCCAGGTGGCTACGGTTTTATTGACCAGATACCGGGCTAGCAGGTAGGTCAGGGGAATAATCAACACTCCAAAAATCAGAGACAGAAAAGCCAGGGCAAATTCGGTGTTGCCCACGATCATTGTCCAAAAATGGAGGAGGAGATAATAGCCGGGGGGATGAATGTCCCGCGCTGTGTGGGCAATCAGATCAAGCGTAGGCCGGCTGGCTAAAAAGGCACTGACCGTCTCATCGTACCAGAGGCTTTGGCTCCCTAACTTGTAGAGACGGAGGGCAAAACCGATCAGAATGATCGTTGCCGGTAGGATGTGGTCTGGCCAAAATTTGTTTGCTTTTAAGCGTTGAAGCATCAGTAATATCTTATGGGTGTGTTTCATTTCAGTTGTAGGGCAATTTAGCAAATTGCCCCCGAACAAGTTAGCAACTTGTTCTACAACTTGTTTGAAGCATCAGCAATATCTTATCATAAGCAATAATCCCCGGCAATAATGAGTGGACATAAAGACCTGTAAGACAACTTGACATATTCTAATATTTAGAGTATTATGTATAGTACTATGCGATAGACTATCTATATGTTGTGGGTTGATTATCCGTTTGCCCCTATATGTTGGGGTACATTGGAGGCAAAAATGAAAAGATATTTGACAGTGTTGATGTTGCTGGTAGTGATGTTGACCATAGTCAATGTTAATGTGGCCATCGCCGGACCAGAACTGCAACGAGGTGGATCGATTTATTATGTCGCCTGGGGAGATACTTTGTATAGTATTGCGGCCCGATATGGGGTTACTGTCGAGGCTATTCTCAGGCAAAATGGGTTAACCTCTCCAGATCTGATTTATGTTGGCCAGCCATTAGTGATACCTGGCCAGGGATACAGCGGGGGCCCCACCGATTACAATGCCCTTGGCTGTGCCAATTATCATACGGTCAGGGTTGGGGAGACGCTTTCAAGTATTGCCTGGGATTACAACATGACCCTGCAGGCATTACTTCAGCACAACAATCTGTATAACAAAGATATTGTGTATGTTGGCCAGAAGATTTGCCTGCCCGGGCAGGCAGGTTATATGCCTCAGCCGGCTGGCTACCAAAATTACCATTCACCGGCAACCTCGTATTATCATACGGTGGCCAGGGGAGAAACCTTAAGTAGTATTGCCTATCGCTACGGGGTTAATCAGTGGAGCATTGTCCAGGCCAATAACTTGAGCAACGCTTCCTATATTTGGGCCGGCCAGCGGCTGATTATTCCCGGCTATCAACCCGAGCCACAGTACCGCAGCCCGGCTCCTACTTATGACCATCCTCCCGGCAAGATCCAATATGATGTTCCACCGGCTGCTCCCTCTTACGTTGACAGTGACGACGATCCTTATGATGACCGCCCGCCTTTTAAAGAGCCCGATGGAAAAGGAACTGTCCCACCGGCTCCTGACTATCAGACTTTACCGGCGTCCCCACCCTTGCCCAAGGCTGAACATCCGATTACCGTCGTCGTGAATGGCGGCGAAACCTGGGCCGATGATGTTTATCCGATCGGACCTGATCCTGACAGTATCACCACCCTAATTGTGCAGACCGGTGAAGAATTTGGTAAGGTGGTTCAGATACGTAGTGGCGATTATCAGGTCAAAGGTGAAAGTGATCGGGCTTATGTGGGTGAGTTTGGTCCGTTTCGGTTTGTTTTTCGCTACATTCCGCCCGGTGATTATGATGTTTGGATCGATGATCCCGATACCCCTTCTGAAAAAGCCAAGGTGGAGGTTGGGCCTGGTGAGCGCGTCGAAGTAGCTTTTACCAGGCAAGTTCGTTTCCAGGGACAAACCTTTGCTTCGCCTGATGGATGGGTCTTATCTGCCTGGGAGAATCCCAGTGAACCCGGCCTGAGGCTTGGCGGTTGGTCGAATATCCTGGTTAAAACGCCGGCTTCCGGTTTGTGGGTGATGATTGAAAGCGAGGGCGGTGGCTATAAAGCCAAATGCTTTACGGGCAGCAAGGGCCCCGGTGCTTGCGACTTTGCCGGGTTAAGTGCTGGCATGTACAGTATCTGGATTGATGGCACTGATCTGACGCTCGAAACATACATGGATGGGAATGCTTACGCCACGTTTGAGTTCTCCCGGCAGTGATTGATATATAGCTTTCGGGAAGAAGGTTGTTCGCTTCCCAATTACACAGGTCGGTATTTTGACAAACTAATAACGCCAAGGCATATTCGAAGTTTTGTATGCCTTGGCGTTATTTTTTTAAGTTAATGGTCGTCACGAAACGAGCAGTTTATTGGTCGTTCTGAATAAGATCACTCCGTCGCCAGTGGCGGGTTTCGATTTGCGATTGCTTGGGCAGAAACCCGCCTTCTGCTCCATCTTCGTCGGTGGCTTCGGCTTGCGCATGTAAGGGGATGACGAAGAAGAATTTACTGCCGGGGCAGTTGATCTCATCGTGCCCCAGGCTTTCAACCCAAACTCGCCCACCGTGCGTTTCGGCAATACCCTTGACCAGAGTCAGGCCCAGACCAGGGCCAGCTCCTTTGAATTTGGTTTTGCCGGTACTGTGATGCATGGTGTCATCGATCCGGAAGAACTTCTCAAAGATACGCTCGTGGTGCTCCGGGTCAATGCCAATACCGGTATCAGCCACGACAATTTCAACCGCAGAGCCAATGTTATCCAAAACGACAGAACGCCCCTCAACGGTAATGGTGCCCCCGTCCGGCGTATATTTGACCGCGTTGCCGATTAAATTTTCAAAAGCTTGCACCAATCGCGTGCCGTCAGCTTCTACAACCGGTAGATCCTTAAAAATTTTGCCAAAGGCAATCCGTCGTTCATCCAGTACCGGTAAAAATGGACGGCTGGCCTGGTCAATCACTTCTTCCAGATTAACTGGCCCCGTAAAGAGCCGCATTTCACCGACGTTTGCCTCGGTGACATCAAACATGAGGTCAACCACGTCTTTCATACGTTCGCTACCCTTGACCACACCTTGAATGAGCGTTTTGAGATAGGCTGGGTCTTTCAATTCCTCTTCTGTTAGATCCAATAACATCCGGGAATAACCGTGAATGTGGGTTAAGGGAGTGCGTAGTTCATGGGAGGCAATCGACAGGAAATCACTTTTCGTTTGATCCAAACCGGCCATCTGCTCGGTCAGTTCCCCCACTTCTTGGTTGATCATCGCCAACTGTTCAAATAGCCGGGCGCTATCCATAGCCAGGGCCGTTTGATCGGCCAGCGATGTCATTAAATCCAGGTCTTCATCATAATAGCTGGTACCTTGTGGTTGGGGGCCAAACCCCAGTAATCCGACCAATTCACGTTGACGTAAAATAGGGACATATAGTTCCATGCCCAGGTTAGAGAGCCATTGTCGTTCTGTCTTGGACAGCGAGCGAAATTTTGGTAGTACCTCAAGATCGTATTGGCTCAAAGATTTTTTTCCTTGACGGAAGTGGTCGATAAAAGGACTATCCGTGGCAAAGTAAGTCGTGGTTAGTTCGTCTGTACCGATGGATGAGAGTGGCCGCAGAACCACGTCGCCCGTTCCCCCACGCTCGTTGATAAAAACAATACCTTGCTCAATACCCAACGTTTCTATCATCAAGTTAATCACAATGTCGCCCAACCGTTTCATATCCAGGGCACTGCTCAGGCTTTGGCCATAATGTTTGATGACCTGTTTTTCATCGTGGCGTTGTTTGCCAAACACAATTCGGGTGATGACCCGGTTTGATATCCGCCAGGCCAGGGGAAAAATAACGGCAATAAATATAGCCAGAATAATTGCCAAGAATAGAACATTGGTTGAATTGGGAACATTGCGAGTAATGGTGATTGCTGCGGCCAGACCGGCAAAAAATAGGGAGGAGAGCATGGCCGTCACACCGGAATAACTGAGCGCTCGGCCGACGAGTAATTTAAGGTCAGGCGTATGGTAGCTTAAAACGGTGTAGCCGACCAGGATACTGCCAATCATCAGGACCGGTAAGTCGGCCCAATTGAAAATAGGGGTAGGGCTGGCAAACCGGATCAACCCACTGACCACCAGCAGGGTGGTAGCGATCAGCCAATATCGTAATCGATTCATATATTGGGTTGAACGACGTTGTCTAAAATCTAAACTGAGGGCAATCAGGGCGGTGGCAATGGCGACCAGCCAACCCGCCCAGGCCAGGATTAGAGCCGAGGAACCAATCTGACTTACGCCAAAATTAGCCACAACATTGTCCCACCCGCCCAGATTAAAGGCCAACACAATCCACAAAACTAGAATAACCAGCCCGCCAACCCAATAGCCAATAAGGATATTTCGTTTCTTTTTAAGGAAATTTAAGGTCAGGGCGCCAAAGCTCACAATCATAGCCAACAGGCCAAACTCCGTGACCTGTTCATAGGTGATGATATTGGTCAGGGGAGTGACGGATAGCAACGTCATCAGTTGTGATAAGCTGGAAAGTAGCCCCAGTATCACGTAGAGGGCCAGGTAAAAAATGACCGGCTCTCGGGAACGGAGGCGTAAAATGGCCAATACCAACAATAAGCCAAAGGCCAATAAAACGATTGAGGTAATTACGATCTCAGGTATGATTATCATAGACATATATCCAGGGATAGGATGATATAAGATTCTCTAATATAATTTCATTGTAACATAAATTTTAGAAAATTGAAATGCACCCCGGTAATATGGGTGCGTTTCAGTTTTGGGGCGAGTTATGATTTAGCAACTGGTTAAACCTTTGGAGT
>DAOUMU010000490.1:0-6275 GCA_034409055.1 Anaerolineae bacterium | reverse complement strand
TGATTAGCCTTATTTTGATTGTGACAAAAATAACTTTCTTGTAAAAATTTGATTTTACCTTAGATTATTAGGCATAATGGGCAAATAAATTTAGTTAATTCAAGAAAAAATAAGCGAACGTCGAGTAATCATCTTCCATATATTTAATTTGCTTGGTCAGCTTAGAATAGAGGTGCAGTACAATGCGAAAGCTGGTATGTGTAATAGCTCTTATCTTAGTTCTCTCAGCTTCCAGTGGATGCGAAGTGCAAACAACTGAACCCATCTCACCAGAATTCACTGGCGCTACGCCAACCCCTGCTTCTCTCCCAAGCCCTGGGGAAACTCCCAAAGAGGTACAAACGACTGAACCTATCATACAAGAAGTCACTGGTGGCCTTACTCCAACGCTCACTTCTCTCCCAAGCCCTGGGGAAACTCCCAAGTTGGTGCAGTTCGACAGTCACACTGAACAGTTCTTGGTTGACCATGTTGGCCTGGACTACTTTCGCGAGCACTTCACATTGCTGCATGAGGAGGTTGTAGAATCGGGAGTGGTAAAAGCAACATATGACTACACTTTCACACCGTATGTCCAACACTATCAGATGACTATGCTGCTGGATACAAGTACATGGCAGCTTTACGACAGGGAGGTTTCAAGAATACTGCTCGAACCGCAGCATTTTGAAATAGAATCGGGACAGGCGATCAAAATCGCGCTGGAAAATGGACTGAGCCCGGGCGAAAGTTACGAGGTAAACGTAGTGTTGGACCTCACGACGAACAACCGTTTTGCGTGGGATGTGATCTCCCTTGGCGCTGGTCCGACTTCAGAAGTACCAGAACCGATCGTTCGGGTAGTACTGGATGTGGAGGGAGGTGAGGTATATACCATAGAGGGGATAGAGCCTATGAAGAGCCATGGATCGCCTTAGTGAAACATAAATCGTTGACTGAATAAAGGCTTCCTAAGCTGACATACAGATTTCTTTATGAGCAGCAAGGGAGCGAGAAAGGAAAAATCACGATGTCAATCTGGGAAAGATTTGGAATGTCCAGGCGAGGGCGTCAGACCTTACCGCTGGTATACGTGCTCCTGGCCCTGAGCCTGGTGCTGCTGCCGGCAACTGCGATCAACGCCGATGATCCACCTGAGCCGACCAAGGAGCCGCCCCCCACCCCGGTGGCCCCGCCCCCCGAGCCGACCACGCCGCACGTGACCAAGGACGGGCGGATGGTGGTCATCATCTTTCTCAAGGAGCAGCCCCTGCACGAGGCCTCCCAGGAGGTGTGGGCCGAGTACGAGCCGCGCCTTGAGGCGTTGCGCGCCCAGAAACGGGCTGTGACCCCCAAGCCGTGGGAGGGACAATCCTTCGCCACCGTGGAAGAGGAGCGGGCGGCGGTGCGTGCCGTGCCCAGGCCGTCCGCCGCTCAGCAGGACGAAAGCAAGGCCCTGAGCGTCCAGATGGAGGCCCTGGGTACAGAGATGCGGCGGGAGATGCTGAACCGGGCCCGGCCCCGCCTGGAAGCCTCTCAGGCGGAGTTGGTGGGGGCCATTGAGGATCTGGGCGGACGGGTCATCTACCAGTACGCCACTATGAACGGCGTGGCGGCAGCCATCCCGCCTGAGGTGCGGGCGGCCATCGAGGCCCAGCCCGGGGTGGCAGAGGTCGTGGACGATCGGCTCATGACCGGGCACCTGAATGTGAGCGTGCCCAGCATCTATGCCAGCAGTTGGTGGAACGCTGGCTACGATGGCGGGATCTGGGACGTCGGCATAATGGACAGTGGCGTAGACGACACCCAACCGGGCCTCTCGTCCCAGAGCTTCCTTGAGCAGCGGTGTCTGGCTACGGCGGATATCTTGGAGATAGGAATGCCTGGCAACGACCCCTCGGTGGACGACGTGAACGGGCACGGCACCCACGTGGCGGGCATCGTGGCTAGCGAAAACAGCACCTACGAAGGGGTGGCCTCCGGTCTCGACAAGGTCCTCAACCTCAAGGCTGGCTTCGACGGCGACGGCAACGACGGTGGGGGTGCGTATATGTACTGGTCGGACGGAATGGACTGCGTGGACTGGGCGCTCACTACAGCCGGCGATGATGCCGATGTGCTCAACCTAAGCTATGGCGGCATTGACAGCAACGACTACCCGCTTTATGCTCGCTTCTGGGACGCGGTGGTGGACGACATGGCAGTCCCCTCGACCATCTCGGCCGGCAACGACGGACCGGGGGCGAATACGGTAGGATCCCCGTCCGTCGCCTACAACGTCCTGTCTGTGGCCAACATGGACGACCAGAACACCACCAGCCGGGGCGACGACACCATCAGGACCAGCAGCAGCCGGGGCCCCACCGTAGGCGGTCGCAAAAAGCCGGACATCACCGCCCCGGGCTCGTACATCCTCTCGGCCAACAACACCTGGGAGGGGGCGGGGGCCGACTGGGTTTCCATGTCGGGTACCAGCATGGCTGCGCCCCACGTGGCGGGAGCCCACATGTTGATGGTGGATTACTATGGCATCGAGAGACCAATGGTCCAGAAAGCCGTCCTCATCAACACCGCCGACGACTGGGGCACCGCTGACTGGGACAGCACCTACGGCTGGGGGTACATCGACCTGGACCATGCCTACTTTCACCGGGACGACTATTTCAAGAGTACCATCTCTCCTTCGCCTGACTACGACTTCTACACAGGCTACGCTTTCAGCGGGGAGACCGCCACCCTGGTCTGGCACCGGCGGGTGGTCTATGCCGGCGATAGCTACCCCAGCACCTACTACAACCTGAGCGACATCGACCTCAAACTGTATCGCGAGGATAATAATACCTACGTCGACGGCTCCTCGAGCAGCATCGACAACGTGGAGCAAGTGGAGGCTGACGGTTTTTACCCCGTGGTGGTCAAGGTGGATGCCTTTTCCAGTTCCTTCGACGGAACATCCACCGAGTGGTACGCCCTGGCCACCGAGGAGAACTTCTCGGCGGCCAGCGGGCCCACGTTTAGCCTGGGAACTTCTAACTATAACCAGTGCGTGGGAGATCAATGGACTGTAAATGTCCCCGTGAATAACACCGGTGACCTGGCTGCCCACAACGTAAACGGTTCCGTAAGTGTTCCGGCGGGGCTGTCCATTGTCTCTGGTTCCAATCCGCAAAACGTCGGTTCCATAGGTTCTGCTAGTAGCCAGAACGCGTCCTGGACACTGAGCGCTGATGCGGTCGGCAATTACTCCGTGCCGGTGAACGTCAGCAGTTCTTCGTACGGGGAGAGCTTCGCCGGTTCGGGTTCATTCTCGGTCACCGTGTCAGCCACAGTTTCTGCTCCCTCCCTGGTTACACCTTCCAACGGCAGCAGCATCGATGACACCACGCCCTATTTCGAGTGGTCGTCGGTGAGTGGCGCGACCTCGTATCACATCCAGGTGGACAACAACTCCAACTTCTCCTCACCGGAGATCGACACCACCACCTCCAGCTCCAACTACACACCGGCGTCGGCACTGTCGTATGGGATCTACTACTGGCGAGCGCGAGCCTCCAATTCCTGTGGCAACAGTACCTGGCCCTCCGCCTGGAGCTTCACGCTTGTTACCAGGGTCTACCTGCCCTTAATTCTGAAGAACTAGCAGTTTCTCAGCATATCTGACCTGTCTATTCTCAATACAGTATTTCATTAACCAGCACCATAAAGGCCGGAGAGGCGAGCGAACCGTGATCTAACCAACTTCCAGCGTCGTGGATCAGGCTGGCCCCAACGAGAGCGGAGCTAAGGCAGGAGAAAAAAGCCAACACCCCTTCAAGCAAATATTGGTACGGGCCGTCTGGTTCAACAGGAACGTAATCGTCGGTCAGGAAGAGCGGAGGTTTTTCTTGAAGATAGGCTTTTAACGCCTAACTGAGGTTTAGTTTTTTTCTTAAAATACTTTAGAAGTGGTTCTTCTTCCGTTGAGTCTATCTGTCGGTCAAGATTTAGGTTATCTGCCACTCGTATGATCAATATTAGCATAGAATGTAGAGAAATATATTTGAAAATAATTTGAAAATAGTTTGAATCCGGTATAACAGCCGAATTTGACAAGGAAGCATTGTGGTATAAAATAAGGAACTACTAACGGAAACGTTTCCCTGTTTTGTCAACATCATTTATAAACAACAACAAAGGGGGTTGTTGTGCCGGTCACAATTCATGATGTTGCCAAGAGAGCAGGTGTTGGCATTGGGACTGTATCCAGTGTCTTAAATAATAGCCGCCCGGTCAACGAGAGGACCCGCCAAAAAGTTTTGGCGGCCATCGATGAGTTGGACTTTGTGCCAAACCCCAGCGGGCGTCGTCTCTCAATGGGCAAAACCCACACCATTGCTGTGGTTATTACCTACTTTACCATCGCCTCCCAATTTGAACGTTTACGCGGCGTGATGTCGGTGATTGCCGAGAGCGATTATGATATCAGCCTGTTTGCGGTCGAGACAATCCCCCAACGTAATAAGGTTTTCCAAACGGTGCCCCGCCAGGGTCGGATTGATGGCTTACTTATTTTCTCGCTTAATCCCACGGACGATGACCTGCGTCGCATTCGCCAGCAAAAAATTCCCACCGTCCTGGTTGAAGCCGCCCATCCTGACCTGCCCCACATATTTCTGGATGATGTGACCGCCGCGCGCACGGCTGTTGAATACTTGATTGAGCTGGGACATAGCAAAATCGGTTATATCAGTGATTATTTGAATGACCTATTTGACTCTGGCTTTAGCCGTCATCGTTACTTGGGTTATTGCCAGGCGCTGGAAGCAAGTGGTGTACCCATTCGACCCGAGTATCATCGCCAGGGTTGGCACAGCCGGGGAAATGGGCGACAAATGGCCCTGGCCTTGTTGAACTTGCCTGATCCTCCCACTGCTATCTTTTGCTTTAGCGATGAACTGGCCTTGGGTGTTTTGGAGGCGGCTCGCGAGTTAAACTTGAGCGTGCCGGAGGATCTATCTGTCGTCGGTTATGATGATGTTGAATTGGCTCATTTCGCTCAACTAACCACAATCCGGCAGAACCTTTTTGAGTCAGGCGTCCAGGGGATCGAGCTGCTCTTGGAAGCGATTGATAATCCCGATGCCTCACCAACCCACCTTCAATTTCCCACCGAATTAGTGATCCGGCAAACGACTGCGCCGCCTGGACGATAGTTAATGAAGACTGTATTTTGACAAAACGATGGGGAAGAAGTATAATGGAAACGTTTCCGCCCGATAACGTTTGCATTTGTAATGTAAAAATAATTCACAAAAAAGTAAGAGATGACCTGGCTTATCTCTTGTTGGCCCTAAATCAACCTCCCAAAGTTGCTTTCTACAGACAGTATTGTATATTAAGTCAGCAGAGTTGATTGGAGCTATGGCAGCTATCTCTCCTGCAACGATTGCCTACCCCTCAAACGATGACAAACCGGTAATTGGGGTTGACCATACCTGTTTTCTCGCTCCTTCACAAACAACTTCTTATTTATACACCAAGACATCACTAAGCTGTCTGAACTTCTTTTCAACAAGCCAATACGCAGTATCAGTAGATCCAAAATTGCTCCAAAGGAATTGCCAAATGCCCGATTTTGGCCTGAATTTGGCAACACCTGCAGGGCGAAGACCTGGGCAGATCTGCTGACCTGTGCAGCTTTGCTGCCTCCCTGTGGGACTCCAGACTGAGCAAAGTTGGAGCTCATACCTTATTCTTCACTCTGGCAATAATCCTTAAAAAGGAGGTGATATCCAAAATTAATTTTGCAGAGTTATTTACCAACGTTTGTAGTCACTCGGTAATAACATAAGAAAGCGATTGGTTTCCCTATTAAAAGGAGGAAAGACAAAAAATGAAGAGAAATTTATGGTTTTTAATCACTGTGTTAGTGACAATGGCCCTGGTCTTGGCCGCCTGTGGCGGTGGTGCAACACCGGCCCCAGAGCAGCCTGCTCCCGCCGAGGAGGAAGCGGCTCCGGCCGAAGAAGCGGCTCCGGCCGAAGAAGAAATGGCCGAAGTCGCCTTTGCGGTGCCCCCTGGTGGCTTTCTCGAACAGGCGCTGACGGGCGAGTTTGCCGGGACAACCGTGACGGTTGATGGTCCGTTCACCGATGCGGATGCGGTCAAGTTCGATAAGTCAGTGGAGGCTTTTGAAGAAGCCACGGGCATCGACGTGAACTACATCGGCAGCAAGGAGTTCGAGGGTTCCATCTCGATCCGGGTGGATGCCGGCGATGCGCCGGACATAGCCGACTTCCCGCAGCCGGGTCTCCTGG